>JAFWXL010000070.1 GCA_017545905.1 Clostridia bacterium
GGCGCCGCCGCCGGTGGAGATGTGGGTCATCTGAGCGCCCAGGCCCATCTGCTCAACAGCAGCCGCAGAGTCGCCGCCGCCGATGATGGTGATCGCCTCGGACTCGGCCAGCGCCTTGGCGACAGCCAGGGTGCCCGCAGCGAGGGTCGGGTTCTCGAACACGCCCATCGGGCCGTTCCAGATGACGGTCTTGGCGTTCTTGGCCGCCTCAGCGTAGAGCTCAGCAGTCTTCGGGCCGATGTCGCAGCCCATCATGTCAGCCGGGATCGCGGTGGAGTCGACCACAACGGTCTCAACCACGGCGTCGATCGGGTTCGGGAACTCCTTGATGCAGACGGTGTCAACCGGCAGCAGGATCTTCACGCCCTTGGCCTCGGCCTTGGCGAGCATGTCCTTGCAGTAGTCGATCTTGGTCTCGTCCAGCAGAGAGGTGCCGATCTCGTAGCCCTGAGCCTTGAGGAAGGTGTACGCCATGCCGCCGCCGATGATCAGGGTGTCAACCTTCTCCAGCAGGTTCTCGATGACGTTGAGCTTGTCGGCGACCTTCGCGCCGCCCAGAATGGCGACGAACGGACGGTCCGCATTCTCCAGAGCCTTGCCCATGATGGACAGCTCCTTGCCGATCAGATAGCCGGCAACGCAGGGGCTGAGATACTCGGTCACGCCCGCGGTGGAGCAGTGCGCGCGATGGCAGGAGCCGAACGCGTCGTCCACGTAGCAGTCAGCCAGCTCGGCCAGCTCCTTGGAGAAGGTCTCGATGTTCTTGGTCTCTTCCTTGCGGAAGCGGGTGTTCTGCAGCAGCACGACGTCGCCGTCCTTCATCGCGGCAACAGCAGCCTTCGCATTCTCGCCCACGACATTATCATCATCGGCGAAGACAACGGGCTGACCGAGATGCTCGGACAGACGCTCAGCAACCGGAGCCAGGGAGAACTTCGCTTCCGGACCGTTCTTCGGCTTGCCGAGGTGGCTGCACAGGATGACCTTGCCGCCGTCCGCGATCAGCTTCTTGATGGTCGGCAGAGCAGCAACGATACGCTTGTCGTTGGTGATCTTGCCGTCCTTCATCGGGACGTTGAAGTCGCAGCGCACGAGCACTTTCTTGCCAGAGACCTTGATGTCTTCAACAGTCATTTTCGCCATGGGGTATTCCTCCATTCAGTCTATGAACATTTTCCCGATTGTGTATTGCCAGCGGGCGCATCGGGATCTGCGCGCGCCGTGAAAGCGCCGGGGATGCCGGGCTTTACTTGCTTGATGATCCAATGGACATATGCCCACAGATCATCATTACTATATCACTTTTTCCAGTCCATGTCAAACATTTGACAACTTCTTCACGATAAAAGCCCCGATTACACGCGCAAAAGCTCCATCATCCGCGCCGCAGCGCCCTCGTCTGTCACCAGCAGCCTGTGCGGATGATGCATGCATACCGCGATGATGGCCTCCGCCTTGCTGTGGCCCGCAGCGATGGCCGCCGCCTTTGTGCGCCGGCCCAGATCCGCCGCGCGAAGGGCAATGGACGCCCTGTTGCTCACCACCGCGCCCTGCGCGTTGAAATAGAATCCCAGCGCCTCGGCAACCGCGCCTGTCTTCTCCAGCGCCTCTCGTTCCATCGCGCCAAATCCCCTTGCCCGGGAGAATTCCTGCGCGCGCGCAATGCCGTAGAGCAGCACGTCCGCATTGCGCAGCAGCTCCATCGCCTCGCGCACCTGCACAATAGAGCACAGCGCTTCCGCCGCCTGCGCCGGAATGCCCTCGGGCAGGTGCAGCAGGCGGTGCTGCCCGCCGAGGCTGCGCGCAAAAATTTCGGCGAGCACGTTCGCCTGCGTCTCCATCGCGCCGCCCATACCGCCCTGTGCCGGCACGACGGTGATATCCATCGGCGCAGCGAGCGAGATCGCCTCTGCCGCCATTCTGATCGTCCGTCCGCCGGAAACCGCCAGCACATGCGCATCCTGCAAAAGAAAGCGGATCTGCCGTGCGGCGGTCTGCGCCGTCTCGGCAAGCACGCTCTCATCCATGTCCGCATCGCCGCGCACCACGCACACGCGGTCCACATCCAGCTTGCGCGAAAGCGCCAGCTCCATCGAGGAAAGCGTGCGCCTGTCCCGGCTGATGGTGCGCGCCGCATCGATGAGCCCCCGACCGTATTCGGTCAGTTCCATGCCCGATGCGCGCAGCGCAATGCAGCCCGATGCGCGCAGCGCATCCGCGGCGGAGCGCACCTCTCGCTCGGGCAGATGCAGCCGCTGGGCAAGCGCGCGCCTGCCGATGGGCTCCAGCGCCGCCACACGTTCAAGCACCAGCGTGCGCAGCTCGAGTTCCTCCATCAGATCCGGCGCAATCATAAACAGCGTGCCGAGGATTGAGGTATCCATAGCGTTTTCTCTCCCTGTGCAGGACAGTTTTCGTCCGGCAAATCATCTTTCGTCCCACCCAGCATAGCACAAAAGAAAAAGCCTGACAAGGACGACTTGTCAGGCAAATGATGGATTCAGATGCGACGGGGAGATTAAGCTCATGAATCCATCTGCCGCGGCAGGCAGGATTTTTTCCCGACGCGCAGAAATATTCCTCCATCTTTTATTCAATACAGGAGTGATGCTCATGACCGATATGCTGATTGTCATCGATATGCAGCGCGATTTTGTTTCCGGCTGCCTGGGCAGCGCCGAAGCCCGCGCCATCGTACCCGGCGTCGCCGCGCGCATCCGCCGCGCAAAGGAGGAGGGCTCGCAGGTCGTCTTCACCCTCGATACGCACGAGCCGGACTACATGGATACGCGCGAGGGCCGCTTCCTGCCCGTGCCGCACTGCATCCGCGGCACAGAGGGCTGGGCGCTTGAGCCTGAAATCGCCAAAGAATGCGCGCGCGGCATGATCTCCTTTGAAAAGCCGACCTTCGGCTCCACCGCGCTCATGCATCACGTCGCAGCAGCGGCCGCCGCAAAGGGCCATGTCAACGGCAAGGGCATGACCGTCGAGCTGTGCGGCGTCTGCACGGACATCTGTGTCGTTTCCAACGCGATGCTGATCAAGGCCGCGCTGCCGGAGGCGGATCTCATCGTGGATTCCGCGCTGTGCGCCGGCGTGACCATCGAAAAGCACGCCGCCGCGCTGGAGACCATGCGTTCCTGCCAGATCAGCGTGCTGTAAGAAGGGAACGTTCGGGGACGCCGATCCGGGGGATCTCGCATAGTCGCGCAAGCGCTCCTTGCGATTCCCCACGCTCCGCCTGCCTGTTTCGCCCTCCGGGCGCGGCAGGCTTCGGTCCCCCAGACCCCGTCTTCGCTTCGCGCATACAAAATGATTTCTGCGAATGATACATGAGGACTGCTATGAAATACGAATCCATCCGCACGGGCGTCGAGGCCATCGCCCGCGAGGCCGGGCGCATCATCCTCGGCTTCGGCGAATTCCACGTTGAAGAGAAGGAAGGCCACGCCAATTTTGTGACCGACGTCGACTGCGCCGTGCAGGAATATCTGGCAGGAGCGCTCTCCGCGCTTTTGCCCGGCTCCTGCTTTATCGGCGAGGAGCAGGACAACGATCAGCTGACCGACGCGCCGACATGGGTCATCGATCCCGTGGACGGCACGACCAATCTTATCCACAATTACCGCCAGTCCGCCGTGTCCATTGCGCTGCTGGAAAACAGGCAGCCCGTGCTCGCCGCCGTGTATCAGCCGTACACGGACGAGCTGTTCTTCGCCATGAAGGGCTGCGGCGCCACGCTCAACGGGCAGCGGATCTCAGCGTCTTCCCATCCGTTTGAGCGCGCGCTGGTGTGCTTTGGCACCTCGCCCTACAACGCAGAGCTCGCCGAGCGCAGCCTGAAGCTGGCGCTTGCCTTCCTGCAAAATGCCGCGGACATCCGCCGCAGCGGCTCTGCCGCGCTGGATCTGGCGCATGTCGCCTGCGGACGGGAGGATGTATTCTTTGAGATCGTGCTCAAGCCGTGGGATTTTGCCGCCGGCGCGCTGCTGGTCACCGAGGCAGGCGGCCGCTTCATGATGCCCTTTGAGGACGGCGAAATCCGGTTCGACTGTCCGCGCGGCATTCTGGCCGCCAATGAAAAATGCGCCGAAAAGGCGCTGGCGCTGATTCAGAGCCATTGATTTCCCCCATGCAGAACCGCCCAAACCTGTCAAGTCAGGCTTGGGCGGTCTTTTTTTGTCAGAAGCTCCTGCATCAGCTGCGCGCCCATGCGCATGCCTTCGATGTAGACTTCCTCCGCCTCGCAGGGCAGCAGACCGGTATACTCATCGATAATCTCGATATATGCCTGTCTCTGTTCTTCGGTGAGTCCGGCGCAGAAATCGGATTCCTGTTCAAATATCCGCTCTCTTCTTTTCAGATATTCTTCATTGCTCCATTTGCGCTGTTCTTCAGGGTGAAGCAGCCCTTTATAAAACTCGTGCAGCACAGACACAATAATCACCTCTCTTACTTAAATTATACTCAATATATTAAGCATAGTCAAGAAATTAAGTATAATACAATGGCATAGGGTGATAATCATGATCTCCTATGAACCATTCTATCAGACGCTCTACAAAAAGGGCGTTACGGAGTATCAATTGATTTATAAGCAGGGATTATCTGCCAATACACTTCACCGGATGAAGCACGGCAGGGATATCAGCACAAAGACCATCAACACGCTTTGCTTCATTCTGGACTGCAGTGTCAGCGACATTCTATGCTATGTTCCCGATGATGAAACCGACAATCCAAAGCGATATGATTAAACGGAGACAGCGTTGTCTGTCTTCTTTTTGATTACATTTTAACCCATTTCAGGTTAAAAAGCAATCATCCATTTCAGGTTAGCTATACTGTTTCCGGGTGATGGAAATGGTGTATCAGCGTATTCGCGATCTGCGAACCGATCGTGATCTGAGCCAAAGTCAGGTGGCAGATTATTTGGGCATGTCCCAGACAGGCTATTCCAAATACGAAGTCGGCACGAATGATATTCCAACTCAGATTCTGATCCGGCTCGCCCGCTTCTATAACGTCAGCATCGATTATCTTCTTGGCGAAACCGACAATCCAAAGCGATATGATTAAACGGAGACAGCATTGGCCGTCTCCGTTTTGTTTATTGCTCTGCGTTTTTCCTGTCCACAATCCGCTGCTGTCCGTTGTAGAGCAGCACCATCACCGCCGTGAGCGCCAGCGCAAACGCCGGCATCACGCCGTAGCCCAGCGCCTCGGCAATCCAGCCAAATACCGTGGGCATGCACAGCGAGCCGACATAGGCGAAGGCCATCTGTACGCCGATGACCGCCTGCGAGTTTTCCGCGCCGTAATTGCGCGGCGTGTCCTGCACGATATTGGGATACACCGGCGCGCAGCCAAGACCCATGAACAGCAGGCCGAACACCGCAACGCCCTGCCCCGGCACAAACAGAAGCAGCGCGCCCAGCACCATCATCACCTGACTCAGGCGCACAATCTGCCGCGGGCGCAGCTTCATAGCGATGAAGCCCGCAATGCCGCGCCCGACCGTGATGCCGATGAAATACAATCCGCCCATCGAGGCTGCCAGCGCCGCATCCATGCCGCGCGCCATCACCAGATATGTCGCGCTCCAGAGCATGAATACCGATTCCACGCCGCAGTAGCAGGTGAAGCCGAAAAGCCCCTGCTTCGCGCCCGGCAGCGCCAGCACCTGCGCCACGCTGAGCACCTTCGCATTCTGCTCCTCCTGCTTGGTCTTCTCGCCGCCCCACAGGCGCAGCGACATCAGCAGCACCGCGCTGAGCGCAAACTGCATCGCGCTCACGCCGCGATAGCCCGTCGTCCATTTCATGCCGAAGTTCAGCGCCGCGCTCATCACAAACGGGCTGATCACCGTGCCCACGCCCCAGAAGCAGTGCAGCCAGTTCATGTGTCTGGCCTCGCAGTGCAGGGCGACGTAGTTATTGATCGCCGCATCCACCGCGCCCGCGCCAAGCCCCAGCGGAATGCTCAGCAGCAGCAGGAAGAAATAATTCGGCATCAGGGACATGCCCATCAGCGACGCCGCCGTCAGCAGGCCCGAAAACGCGACGAGCCTGCCCGTGCCGAACCGGCGGATCAGGCGCGCGCTGTTGACCGAGGAGATGATCGTGCACAGGGACGTTGTCATCTGAATCAGGCCCGCGCCCCACAGCGGCGCAGAAAGATCCCCCGCCATCGTCGGCCATGCGCTGCCCAGCAGCGAATCCGGCAGGCCAAGGCTGATGAACGAGAGATAGATGATCACAAGAAGCGTCGTCGGCACCATAAGCGGCATCCTCTTTCTTTGGAAATCATTGCCCTGATTATAGCGGCATTGTCCGCGCTGTGTAAAGGCGCATAATCACCAAAAAGCAGGCGCCATCTCCGGCAAAGACAAAGCGCTGTATCCCGCGGCACAGAAAAGCGGCCAGTGGCCGGTACCATTTCCTACAAATCGAGCCAGTCGGTGCTCGTCGTACGGTTTTTCGCGCAATGACCATAAGCAAAAAAGAGGATGGGCTTTTGTCCATCCTCTTTATATATCTGCTATTCTGCTTACTTTTTCCTGCGGCGAAGCGCCTTTGCGCCAAGGCTGCTGGCGCCAAGCAGCGCCGCCCAGCCCAGCAGGCTGCTGGGATCGCCGGTCTGGGGCAGGCTGTCAGCCGAAGCCTTCGGCTGCCACTGCAGCAGCACCGGGGACAGACCCGTGAGCGTCACCATCACGCCCTCATCCATCTGCGTCACAGCCGGAATCTCCATGTCGCCCGCCTTGATATTCAGATTGTTATCCGTGATCGTGAACATATGCACGACCTTGAAGACAAAGTCATCCTTGTTGGTGCCCGCCGGATACTTGAACACCACTTGGAAGCCGCTCTTGGGGAATTCATCTGCCGGGACCTCTTCCCACGTCTCGCCGCCATCCTCGGATTTTTCCAGAATAACGTCGTAGAACAGCTCTCCCTCGGCAACAAAGCCCATGTCGGCGAGCGCCTGGCGCAGGGCATCCTTGAGCTCATCCGTCGTCTTATAGGGCAGGTTGGTGTGGTCGGCGTTCTCGATGTCCTTCTTGCTGACCCTATACAGCGTTTCCTGCTTCGTCCACTTCGCCGTGAGCGTCACGTCTCTGGCGGGCATCGTCTGGGGGATCTCCCCGTCCCAGCCGGCGAACGTATAGCCTTCCCTCTCAGGAATCGACGGCACCGTGGTGATCGGCGTGCCGTAGTCCGCTGTAATCGAGTGCATCTCATCGCCGTCCTCGTCCACGAACTTCAGCGTGTACTGATTGACCTTCCATACAGGCTTGATCGTCACATCCGCCGTCACCGGGAAACTGAATTCCTTCATCGTATCGTCATTCACCAGCCAGCTGTGAGCAAAGCTGTGACCTGCCGGCGCAGTGAATTCGCAATCCGTCGCAACCGTGTACGGGCTGCCATCGGGCACAATCGCGCCCTCCATGAAGCCCGTGCCGCCGTTGGCGTTGTAGGAGACAACCCAACCCTTGAAGCTCTCGATGACATTCTTGCCCTTCATGTCGCCCGGCTTGTATACAGTTGCCTCGTCCTGAAAAACTGCCTTCTCAAACTCGTCAACTACGTCTTCAACTTTCTTATAGTTTTTTGCCTTCATCTGCACAGGCGATTCCCACACGAGCATATTAAGATTGGCTTCGTCCAGCGCCGGGGACGTCTGTCCGTTGTAATCCGGTCTAAACGTTACACGCTCATCCTCAACAAGCGGAACGCCGCCCGAAAGCCGCAGCCAGGCTTTCTCGGATACGCTCAGCGTCACGCTGCCATCACGGGTCAGTGCCAGGCTTCCGTCGTCCATATCGTTACCGCCAGCGATCCACACTTTGCCGCCGATGATGGTGCTGTTCTTCGTCAGGCGGACGCCTGCGGTGGCTGTTCCCTCGCCATGAGGGGTATAGCCGCGGATAAACACCTCGCCGCCTTCGACAAACAATCCGCCGGTCAGGGCCGCAAGATTCACGCCATAATTGTCATGGATAATCGACAGATTTCCGTCCTTGACCGTCACATCGCCAACCACATGACCAATTACATGGAGAGAACCGCTCTGTACGTTGATATCAAACGCCGCATTGTCCGCAGAAGTATCTACATAAACATCCTCGCCCGTGACAGTCAGCAGGTTTTTTGTTTCGTCCCAGCTGTAATCATCGCCCACCTCGCCATTCATGATATCAGGCATGGCCAGCGCCATGGCAGGGATCAGGCACAGCGCCGCCATCATCAGCAGGAGCATTCTGCGCAGGCATGTATTTTTCATGATTTCATCATCCTCCGAAATCCAGATTAACCTATGGTATCTTCTGAAATTATAAACCGACTTTTTCTGCCGCGCAAGTTTTTTCCGTATATATCGCCCTGTTTTTTCCAAAAAAGAACCCGCCCGACTGCGGACAATCAGTCGGGCGGGTTTGAACTTTTGAATTAGTTCGCAGAAGCGGCTTCGGCTTCCATGTTGATGACCTGCTTACCGTCATAGTAACCGCAGTGCTTGCAGACACGGTGAGCGAGCTTCATCTGCTGGCAGCGCGGGCACTTGACGATACCGGGCGCAGACAGCTTCCAATTCGCACGGCGCATGCGGCCGCGAGACTTAGAGATTTTTCCCTTCGGACAAGCCATTGTTTACACCTCCTCATCCTCATTCAGCAAAGATGCTAATGCCGAAAAAGGATTTCTGTGGGTCAGATCCTTCTGGCACGAACACTCATTGATGTTCAGGTCAGCGCCGCACTGGTCGCACAGCCCGCGGCAGTCCTCCTTACAGAGCACGCGCGAGGGCATCTCAAGCAGCAGCGCAGTGCGCACTGCCTCGTCCAGTTCGAGCACATGGCCCGAATACATATATTGATCGTCGTCCACGTCACGCGCTTCGCTGTAATCGCCCTTATCGCGGATAAAGGCCTCCTCAAGCTCCGCCTCAACCTCGGTCAGGGTGGGCGTGAGGCAGCGTGCGCAGGGGGACTGGATCATAGCGCGGGCAATACCGCGCACAATGACGGTCTCATCGGCGAGCATATACGTGCCGGAAAGGGAAACCGGGCGGACATACGCAATCGTATCGCCGTTCCAATGATCCTCGCCCCAGACATCCTCCAGCCCGAACGCCACATCGACGCCCTTCTTTTGGATGCCCTTGGTGATATCCAGCTTCATCATTTCACCTCAAAGTTGACCGTTCCATATTATACGCACAATCCATGGGATTGTCAAGCGCAAATATTACAGATTGGAAACAATTTCCAGCGTGTCGCGGGCGATCGGCAGCTCCTCGTTGGTCGGGATGCGCAGAACCTTGACGGTGGAGTCATCGGTGGAGATGACGCCGCAGCAGCCGCGCACGTTCTTGGCCGGATCGATCTTGATGCCCATCCACGCAAAGCCCTCGATGACCTTCTCGATGGCCTCGGTGTCATTCTCGCCGATGCCGGCGGTGAAGACGATGGCGTCAGCGCCCTGCACAGCGGCCATGTAGGAGCCGATGTACTTCTGCAGGCGGTAGGTCCAGATATCCACCGCGTTCTGCGCCTGCTCGTCGCCCTGCGCCGCAGCGGCCTTGACGTCGCGCATGTCGGAGGAGACGGACAGGCCGGCGAAGCCGGACTTCTTGTTCAGGGTGTTGAGCATCTGATGGATGTCCATGCCGGTGTTGTCCATGATGTACTCGAGGACGGCCGGATCGAGGTCGCCGGAGCGGGTGCCCATGACGATGCCCTCAAGCGGGGTGAGGCCCATGGAGGTGTCCACAACCTTGCCGCCGACGATCGCGCTCAGGGAAGAGCCGTTGCCCAGGTGGCAGATGATGAACTTGCAGTCCTTGGGATCCTTGCCCAGATACTTCGGGGTCTCGCCGGCGATGAAGCGGTGAGAGGTGCCGTGGAAGCCATAGCGGCGAACCTTCAGGTTGGTATAGTACTCATACGGAATCGCATAGAGGAACGCCTTGGGCGGCATGGTCTGATGGAACGCGGTGTCGAAGACAGCGACGTTCGGCTTGCCCGGCATAACCGCCTGACAGGCCTTGATGCCGGCGATGTTCGGCGGCTGATGCAGCGGTCCGAGCGGCACGAGGTCTTCAATGGCCTTCATGCTCTCTTCGGTGACCAGCGCGGAGGCCTTGAAGGTTTCGCCGCCGTGCAGAACGCGGTGGCCGCAGGCGCCGATCTCGTCCAGGGACTCGATCGCACCGTTTTCCTTATCGGTCAGCGCCTCCAGAACAGCTGCGATGGCCTCGGTGTGGTCGGCCATGTTGCGGGTGAACTCGATCACCTTATTGCCCTCGGTAACGGTCTGCTTGAAGTGGGTGCCCTCGATGCCGATGCGCTCGACAAGGCCCTTCGCCTTGACGGACTCATCGTCCATGTCGATCAGCTGGAACTTCAGAGAGGAAGAACCAGCGTTGATAACCAGAATCTTCATGGGAATCAACCTCCGTTAATTTGATATGGCAGAATATCAGACATGCCCCCGGAAAGGCGCATGTTATCCCCTTCGAATCGTGTTTGCGCTTTTACAATTCCGCATTGCATGCTATAATAGAACAAGCAACACAAAAAAGCGTCCAAGCACATAGACACAAAATGATTATACCTCATTTTGGACGTTTTGAAAAGGGATTTTTCTGCCAAACCATCCAACTTAAGGAGCAAAATTATGCAGGTATGCGGCGTCATATGTGAATACAATCCCTTCCACAGGGGGCATGCGCTGCACCTTGAACGGGCAAGGGCGCTCAGCGGCGCGGACTATATCGTCTGCGCGATGAGCGGCAGCTTCACCCAGCGCGGCACGCCTGCCCTGTTTGACAAGTGGACCCGCGCCAAAGCGGCGCTGCTTGGCGGTGCAGATCTGGTCATCGAGCTGCCCGCGCGCTTCTGCAGCGCGCCCGCGCCGGAATTTGCCGGCGGCGGCGTTTCGCTGCTCGCCGCCCTCGGCGTCCTCACGCATCTCTCCTTCGGCTGCGAGGCGGAATCCCTTGCCGTGCTCGATACAGCCGCGCGGGTTCTTGGCGAAGAATCTCCTTCCTTTAAGGCTGCGCTGCGCGGGGGGCTCGATCAGGGCCTGCCCTATCCCCGCGCCCGCGCGCTCGCCGCGCAGCAGGCAAGCGGCGTCGAGCACCTCGACGCCCTGATCTCCCTGCCCAATGCCTCTCTGGCCCTTGAGTATCTGCGCGCCCTGCCGGAAAGCATCCGGCCCGTGCCCGTCGTGCGCGAGGGCGCCGGCTATCACGACGAAACCCTTGCGGCGCTTTCCAGCGCAACGGCCATCCGCGCAGCCATTGCCCGCGGCGATACGCAGCAGGCGCTTGCCGCCGTCCCCCATCCCGGGCTGCTTTGCGCGGCGCTTTCGCGGGCGGATATGCACGGGGAAGATGCGCTCACCCAATCGCTTCTCTACCGCCTGCGCACGATGGACGCCGCTGCGCTTTCCCGGATCTCAGGCATGGAAGAGGGGCTGGAGCACCGCTTCCTCGCCGCCGCAAAAACAGCCAATACGCGTGATGAACTGATCCTCGCCGTCAAATCCAAGCGCTACACCTATGCGCGCCTGTCGCGTATTTGCCGGAATATCCTGCTGGATGTGACCGGCGATTTCGCCCGGGAAAACGCCGTGCCCACATATGCCCGCGTGCTGGGCTTCAGGCGCGATGCGCAGCCGCTGCTCCACGCCGTCAAGGATCGCTCGTCCATTCCGCTGATCACCAAGACCGCCGGCTATGACCGCTCATATCCGCTCTTTGCGCTGGACGTGCGCGCGCAGGATCTGTGGTCGCTGGGCTGCGCGTCGCCGCAGCTTCGCAGAAGCGGCCGCGACTTCATCACCGGTCCGGTCATTATCTGAGGAGGAAACCGCCTTGCGTATATTTGCTGTTCCCGCAGCGCTGCTGCTGAGCTGCTGCCTGTATATGCCGCTGCCCCGCGCCAGAAAATGCTTTTGCGGCCTGCTCTCGCGCGGATACATCTGCATCCTTCGCGCCTTCACCCGAAAAAACGGGCAATCGGACGACATTCCCGCGCTGATCGTATATCTGCTGCTGCTCAGCGGCGTGCTCGCGCTGCTTGGCGCTGTGCATCCGCTGACGTCGATGGTACTGATGATGCCCGTGTTCACCGGCTTCTGCGTGCTGCCCGCCTGCGCGGAGATGAAGCTCACGCTCGATTCCGGCAAATACGCAAAGGACATCCCGGCTTACGAAGCGCTTGTCCGGCAGTCGTGCGCATCCCTTGCCCCCGCCTTTTCCGAAGAAATCGTCGCCCCGATGCTTCTGGGCGCGCTGGGCATGCCGCTGTATCTGGGCGCGGCGCTTTGCTGGATATATGCGGCGCTCACCGCGCTTGCCGGGCGCATTCCTGCGGCAGCGCGGATCGTCTCCCTTGTGCACCGCTTCAGCATCCGGGTATTCACAGCGTTCCTGCTGCTGTGCTCCGGCGTGGTCGGGCGCAATCCGCTGCATGTATCCGGCCATACCCTGCCCGGGCGCCTGCTCAGCATTCTGGGCATCGCCGGCGACGCCTCCGATACTCACGCGCCCGTAGCCGGCGATATTGCGCAGGGCATCTTCCTGTGCGCGTTCGCCTCCGCGGTCCTGTGCTTCGCGCTGTGCGCTGTGGGATTCGTGCTGTGCAGGTAAAATTCGACTTCTATCCGACAGAAAAGGGCTTCCCGTTACCGGGAAGCCCTC
The DNA here is from genome assembly GCA_017545905.1 of Clostridia bacterium. GTDB lineage: Bacteria > Bacillota > Clostridia > Christensenellales > Aristaeellaceae > Ventricola. Next base: position 12,712 of record JAFWXL010000070.1, read on the forward strand.
AGACCATCAATAAAGCCCATGTTTTCGAGTTGAAGACATGGGCTTTCATCATGGAATGAAATAGTGCCATCAAGTTAAAGGCCTTAGCCAGCCTTTTCATATTCTGAACCGCAGCAGTCAGAAAGCACTGCTCAC
>JAFWXL010000071.1 GCA_017545905.1 Clostridia bacterium
CTCCTTGCGATTCCCCACGCTCCGCCTCGCTCAATGCGTCCACTGGACGCGCTCGGCTCCGGTGCTCTACATCCCTCTGGACTCCCATACCCCTTTCTGAAACGCCGGGGAGGTATACGTGCGTTAGAGCATCTAAGATTCATTCTTGACGCACGCGTGCGACGAAGTCGCAGCTGTGCTTTTGCGCTCCGAAACCGGAGCTGTATAAGTGATCTTCTGCTCTTGGAGCAATTGCTTTTCGCAAGCGAGGTTTTGATTTCTTAGTCAGCTAAATCTCCCCATCTCTGCGCAAAAGGAGCCGCCAGAAAATGGCGGCTCCTTGTCGGATATTCGATTTACCTGCTGCCCTTGTCGTAGGGAATGCCCTCCGCCTTGGGCGCCTGAGACTTCTTGCTTGTGAAAGCAAGGATGATCATCGAGGCGATGAACGGGATCATATTGTACATATTCTGCGTCCAGCCAAGAGCCGCCATCGCAGGGATGGAGCTGGCAATGTTCGCCAGAGACTTGAACATTGCAAAGAACACGGCAGCGAAGAAGATACGGAACGGCTTCCACTGACCAAAGATCATAACCGCCAGCGCAAGGAAGCCCGCGCCGGAGACGCCGACCTCGAAATTCCAGCTGGAAACCGACGGAATGATGTACGCCATGCCGCCGATGCCGCCCAGCGCACCGGAGATCAGCACGCCGATGTAGCGCATCTTATAGACGTTGATGCCAACGCTGTCTGCCGCCTGCGGATGCTCGCCGCACGCGCGAAGGCGAAGACCAAGGCGCGTTTTATATAGCACGACGTAGGAAAGGATCAGGATCGCAATGCCGATAAACAGGAAGATATTGACCGTCAGCGGGCCAAGCTCATAGACGAACGGGCGGTTGCTGTAATCCAGCTTCGCGGAGGCAGAACCATTAAAACCCTTGGCGATAACCATCGCCAGCGCGGTAGCCAGCATGTTCAGCGCGGTGCCGCCGATGGTCTGGTCAGCGCCGAGGTTAATTGATGCAAAGGCCAACAGCGCAGCATAGAGCATGCCCGCAAGCGCCGCAGCCGTGATGGAGCACGCCACGATAGCCAGCGCGCTCGCTCCCTCGGGCATGAGCTGAATGGCAATGACGCCAATCAGACCGCCGATGACCATAATGCCTTCCAGCGCGATATTGATGATGCCGCTGCGCTCAGAGAACATGCCGCCAAGCGCCACCAGCATCAGGACAACCGTGTAGAGCAGCGTGTATTTCATCAGAAGAAACATCAGCGTTCGCCTCCCTTCAGTACGGTCGTTTTACGGGCCTTGCCAGAAAGCAGAGCGCGAATCTTGCCCTTGAAGAGCATGGAGAACGCGCACAGATAGATAATCAACGCCGTGATGACGTCGGCGATTTCCTTGGTGTAATACTGCGTGGAGAGCTTCGTGCCGCCGACAGTGATGTAGGAGATGAACAGCGAGGAGAACACCGTGCCGAGCGGGTTGGAGCAGGCCAGCAGCGCAGCGCTGATACCGTTAAATCCGATCGCAGGCAGCGCCGTGGAGACCTGGGGATTCCACTCTGCCACCGTGGACAGATAATACAGACCCGCGCCGATACCAGCCAGCGCACCGGCAATCGTCATGGAGAGAATGATGTTGCGCTTGTCGTTGATGCCCGCGTACTGCGCGGCATTCTTGTTGAAGCCGCAGGCCTTGAGCTCGTAGCCGAACGTCGTCTTATTGAGGATCACATAGACCACAATCGCAAAGAAGACGGCAATGAAAATCGCGATGGTGACAGACTGCAGCTTGCCGAAGTGATCGCTCATGCCGCAGCTGGGGATCATCGAGCCCTTGGCAACCTTGCGCAGGCTGAATGTCTTGGTCGTCGCCAGATCATACATCGGGCTCTGGCCCTTGCCGTACATGATGTCATTGACCATGTACAGGCCGATCCAGTTGAACATGATCGCAGTGATGACCTCGTTGATGTTGAGATATGCCTTAAAGAATCCCGGAATAGCGCCCCAGATTGCGCCGAGCACCATCGCCGCAAGCAGGCACAGATACCACGGCAGCTGCAGCACAATCGCGCAGTAGAGCGCGCCGAAGGCGCCCAGCGTATACTGACCGGCAGCGCCGATATTGAACAGGCCCGTCTTGAATGCAAAGCCGACAGAAAGACCCGTCATGATCAGCGGTGCGGCATTGGCCAGTACCGTGCCCATGTTGCGCGGGCTCTTGAGACCGCTCTGCAGGATGACCAGCAGACCGTCGCCAATGGCATGCTCCGCATTGATGATCGCCAGCACAACCGTACCCAGCGCCAGACCGATGACAATGCAGATCAACGATGCGGCAACCGACAGAAACGCTTCAGAAGAAGCAAGACGGCCGCCCAGAGATGTACTTTTTTTATCCATAGCAGCTATCCCTCCTTATCCCTTGCGCTGCGCGCCGGCCATGTACAATCCCAGTTCCTTGGCCGTCGTATGGCGCGGATCAAGCTCGCCGACAATCTCGCCCTCGTACATGACCAGAATGCGGTCCGGTACCTCGAGCACCTCGTCCAGCTCCAGAGAGACAAGCAGAACAGCCTTTCCGTTGTCGCGCTGCCTGAGCAGCTCCTTGCGGATATACTCAATCGCACCGACGTCCAGGCCGCGCGTGGGCTGCACAGCGATAAGCAGATCGCTGCCCAGATCGATCTCTCGGGCGATAATCGCCTTCTGCTGGTTACCGCCGGACATACTGCGCGCCGTTGTGACGGCGCCCTGGCCGCTGCGCACGTCGTACTGCTCAATCAGCCTGTCGGCATATGCCCGGATCTCGCCGAATTTCAGGAAGCCGCGATTGGAGAATTGCTTTTCAAAATAGCGCTTGAGCACCAGATTATTCTCCAGCGAATAATCCAGCACCAGACCATGCTTATGGCGATCCTCCGGAATATGGCTCAGACCGCTGAGATTGCGTTCACGGATGGACATATGCGAGATGTCCTTATCGCCCAGATAAACCTTGCCGCTCTCCGCCTTCATCAGTCCGGCGAGCGCATAGACCAGTTCGCTCTGTCCGTTGCCGTCGATACCGGCAATGCAGACGATCTCACCGCGGCGGACATTGAAGGAGACGTTGTTGACCAGCGGCTTGCCGTGCTTCTTGCTCTTGACGGTCAGGTTCTGCACGCTCAGAACGCTCTCGCCGAGCTTCTGGGGTGCCTTTTCCATGACCAGCTGCACCTTGCGGCCAACCATCATCTCGCTCATCTCTTCTTTGCTGGTGGTCGCCACATCCACCGTGCCCACATAGCAGCCCTTGCGCAGCACCGTGCAGCGGTCGGCAACAGCCTTGATCTCATCAAGCTTGTGCGTGATAAAGAGAATAGATTTACCCTCAGCTGCCAGCCCCTTCATAATCTTCATCAGCTCATCGATCTCCTGCGGAGTCAGCACCGCGGTAGGCTCGTCAAAGATGAGCACCTCGTTGTCGCGATAGAGCATCTTGAGGATCTCTGTGCGCTGCTGCATGCCGACGGTGATATCCTCCACCATTGCATCCGGATCAACCTTCAGGCCATAGCGTTCGCTCAGCTCAAGCACCTTGGCGCGAGCCTGTGCCTTCTGCAGGAAGCCGAATGTCTTACTCGCCGGCTCAACGCCCAGAATGATGTTGTCCAGCACGGAAAAAACCTCAACCAGCTTGAAGTGCTGATGCACCATGCCGATACCCAGCGCATTGGCGTCGTTGGGATCCTTGATGCGCACAACCTCGCCGTTTTTGCGGATCTCGCCCTTTTCCGGCTGATACAAACCAAAGAGCACACTCATCAGGGTCGATTTGCCTGCGCCGTTTTCACCCAGCAGCGCATGAATTTCGCCCCTGCGCAGCTGCAGTGTAATATTGTCGTTGGCAATGATGCCCGGAAACTCCTTGGTGATGTTCAGCATTTCAATGATGTAATCGCTCAAAACCATCACTCCTTTGCTTACAGTTCCTTTGATGTTCATTATACCGTATTTATGCAGGATTTAAAAGCATTAATTTGTTATATCTGTCAAGCCGGACCTGAAATAACAGTCCTTCAGATCCATTCTGATGAAAAAAAGGCTCCGGAATTCATGCGAATGCCGGAACCATCTCTTGTTTTTCTTAAAATTGTCTATCCATCAGCGCATCGCCTGATGCGCGGTCTATGACGCGGATGCGCACTTCCCTGCCTTCTTGCCATATGTTCTCGCCAAAGAGCGCCTCTGCCCGGGAAACGGCTTCTCCGCCCACATACTCGCGGGTTTCGCCAAGGCCGCGATCCAGTTCCAGAAGATACGCCGCATCGTCAAAGACTGCATCCTCCAGTCCGGAAAGCGGGAACATGCTGTTGGACCACATGCTGTAGGCGTCTGCATCATACACATGCGCACGATCCGTATTATGCAAAAGCGTGAGCAGCTGATCGCTCCAGTAAAGCTCTGCCTGATCACGCACGGCGATCACAGCGCTCACGCTGTCGTCATGGAGCATCATCAGCAGGTTTTCCAGCTTGTCCTGTTCGCAGATCAATTTCCGCTTTTCAGCCGCATAATCCTTATGCGCCTCATCCCAGTTGGCATAGGCAGCGTCGCCTCGGTGATCCTCCAATCCATAGTATTCGGCCAGATACTGGCCGATATAGTCAGTCACCTTCAGAGCGCCGGATGGATTGAGATGGGCTTTGTCATCATAGCAGTCCACCGCATAATCCGTCACGCTGTCTATGCGGACGAAATCAATGTAATTCACATCATATTCGTTGGCAATGCTGCCGACGGTGTTGGCGCCCATCTGTGCATTTTCAGACGCCGGATACGGCAGATGCACCAGCAGCAATCCGATCCCTCTTGCCTGACATTCTTCGATCATCCTGCGCAGGTATTCATAGCCCACGCCGGTTTCCTCTGCATAGCGGTCATCATCGATGATATTGTAATCCTTTGCCGGCGCGACGCCGATGCGCATCTCTGCGCCTTTCTGAACATTCTGAATTCCAGTGATGTCGTACTTTGTCAGTTCACTCCAGCGGCTGTGGTATTTGCCCAGCGTGAAGTAGTATTCCCATTTCATATCCGAATAGCGGTTGCCTTCATCGTCCATCGCCTCGGGATCATCCATCAGATCTTCAATGGCGCGGATCTTTGTGCGGCTGAGCGGATAGAAATCAAACGCCGTATGCACATCACTGCTGCTGCCCGTTACTTTGAGATTCTTGCGTACATCATTAACTGCAGCAACCACAACCTTGGGCTGCGCATAATCCAGCGCATTCATCATCGCCCAATAGCTTACCGGCATCGTATTGCCGTAGCAGGAGAGATTAAAGCCCGTAATGCCGTAATCCTCCCACAGCTCCATGGGAAACAGACCGTTGACAAAGCTGCTGTCGCCGAAGAACAGCACATCATACTGATGCGGCTCATCAAGAAATGCACCGAACTGATTGGTGCTCGCCTTCCGCTGCATCAGACGCGTAAGGCCTGAGAGCATGCCGGCAAGCAAAAGCACGAATATGCAGGACTCCAGAATGCGAAGCCATGTTCTCTTCTTCATCTCGATGTCCTTCCTCAGAATTGGTAATAGATAAAGGTGGCCTCGTCAAAGCCGGAGCCATATATGCCAAAAATCGCCACCGCCGCAACACCAAGCAGGAGCACCAGATAGCGCACAAGCACATTGCGTTCGCTCACCCAGCTGCGCACAACCACGCCGCGCTCCTGCACGAGCGACACCGCAAACAGCAGCGCCGTGCACAGCATGAGCAGTTGGAAATCCGCAAGGCCTACGCCCAGCTGCGCAATTGTCTCCATGGTCAGCTGAGCGGCACGCCAATCGGTCAGCGTCGTGCCAAGCATTGCAAAGGCGTCTGCGCCGTGTGCGCAGCGGTCAAAATACCAGCCGATGTTGACGATCACAAACGTCCGCAGGACGCGGAATACATGAAACGCCTTTGATCCGGCAAGCGCGCTGTGCGCCGCATTCCACGCCTTGTAAACCGGCTCCATAAGCGCAGAAAACGCAAGGATCACACCGTTATACAGGCCCCAGAGGATATAATTGCTCGTTGCACCATGCCATACGCCCACCAGCAGGAACACGAGGATATTGCCCAGCGCCGCCGGAAGCGCCCGTGCGAAATCCTGACCGAAGCGGCCCTTTGCCGCCTTGGAGAGCCTTGATACCGGCTTGGTGAGCGCAAACGGATAGAACACATAGTCGCGCATCCAGCTGCCCAGAGAGATGTGCCAGCGGCGCCAGAAATCGCCCAGAGACACGGCAAAGTACGGGCGTTTGAAATTGGGCGCAAGGGTGATGCCCATCTGCTGGGCAATGCCCGTCACCAGATCAATGCCGCCGGAGAAATCACAGTACTGCTGCAGCGAATAAAACAGAACGCCAAGCACGATCACCGCGCCGCCATATTCGCCCGCCTGTGCGGAAAAGACGCTGTTGACCAGCGGAAGCGCCCTGTCGGCGATCACCATTTTCTTGAACAGACCCCAGAGAATCAGCAGAAAGCCGCGCTGCAGGTTCTGCCAGTCAAACGCATTCCCCTGGTCAAGCTGCGGCGCCAGCTGGTCGTAGCGTCCGATCGGGCCCTGAATGAGCTGCGGAAAGAAGGAGACATACAGCGCAAAGCGCGCGGGATTCTTCTGCGGGGCATATTTTCCGTTATAGACGTCCAGCAGATAGCCCATCGACTGGAACGTATAGAATGAAATGCCCAGCGGCAGCAGAAGCCCCAGCGGCGAAGCGCCGATCAGCCCCATCACATCGTCCGCGTATTTCATCACGGCCAGCAATGAAACATTGAGCACAAGCACCAGATACAGCCATACGCGCTGGCGGCTTTTCGTCTGCGCCTTGATGCTGTTTTTTTCTTCTCTGGTGAGCGCCGCCTTTTCTGCCTTGAGACGGGCCTTGGCTTTGTCTGCAATCCTGCCGATCATCAGCGCGCCAAACCATGTGCTCAGCGTCGTCGCCAGAATAAACGGGAGGCTTGAAAGCGCGCGGCCTGCATAAAAGCCGCAGCTTGAAAGCAGCAGCACGATCCATCTGAATCGTTTGGGAAAGAGATAATACACGGCTGTACTGACAAATCCGTACGCCGCAAGGCTGAACAATGACATAACCGTATCCTTTGCAGTGTAAACTGGTCACCATTTTAGCAGATGACACTGGCTTATTCAAGCACTTTCAAAATGCTTCATCCACTCCGCTTCCCTAAAGCCGACGAGCACCGCATCATCGGCCACCAGCAGCGGCCTTCTGACCAGCATGCCGTCGCCTGAAAGCAGGTCGAGCATCTCTTCTTCGCTCATCGCCGGCAGGCGGTCCTTGAGCCCCAGCGCCCGATATGCAAGACCGCTGGTATTGAAAAACCGTCTGAGCTCCAGACCGCTCAGCCTGTACCAGCGCTCAAGCTCACTGCGCGTCGGAGCGTCCTGTTTGATGTCGCGCAGCGTATACCCGACGCCCATCAGGTCCAGATACTTCTTCGCCTTCTGGCAGGTGCTGCACTTGGGATAGCACACAAAGATCATCTTCTTCCTCCTTACGCCCTGCCCGCGCTGCCGAAGAGATCGATTTTGCGCTCGACCGCCTCGCGCATGTAATCCTTTTTGAGATTGCGCGCCGGCAGGTATTCAAGCCCGCGCCTGACCGCCTCAGCCTGTCCGGCCATGCCCGCCACACACACATCGGTAAAGATATTCACCTTGGCGATGCCGTCGGCAATGGACTGCCTGAAATCATTGTCGCTCAGACCAGATCCGCCGTGGAGCACCAGCGGCACGTCCACCGCACTGCGGATCTCTCGCAGGCGCTCGAAGGAAAGCTGCGGCGCAGTCTTGTATGCGCCGTGCGCCGTGCCGATGGCAATAGCAAGCGCATCCACACCGGTATCAGCCAGATACCGCTTTGCTTCTTCAACCGTGGTATAGCGGCTCTTGTCTTCTCCGTTCTGCGCGCTGCCCACATGGCCAATTTCACCCTCGACCGTCGCGCCGAATGCATGTGCGATCCTGACGATCTCACGCGTTTCCTCGATATTCTGCGCGTACGGCTTCACAGAGCCGTCAAACATGACGCTGGAATAGCCAAGCTTCAGCGCTTCCATGCAGCGCTCAAATGTGAGGCCATGGTCGTAATGCACCACAACCGGCACAGACGCGCGCTTTGCCGCCTCGATGGTGGACGGCGCGATGAGCGCCAGCTCGCCGTAGGGCAGCAGGATTTCTGCCGTACCGATGATGACGGGCGAGCGCTTTCTCTCCGCCGCCTCGATCACCGCCTCCAGCATATCGGTATCCGTCGTATTGAACAGGCCCACGCCATAGTGATGCTTCTGAGCATCGCAGAGCACTTCATTGAGATTGACGAGCATCTTTTTCCCCTCCCGATGATGTTTACAGCCGGTTGGTTTCCCACGTCTGCATAATGTCAACAAGCTCCTGCTGCGGCCTCATGCCGCTGATGGAGTCCGGCGCGCTGAGATTGGCCGCTGCGGCAGCGGCGGCATAGCGCAGCATCCACTTCGGATCGCGATCATGATAGATGGCATACAGGCAGCCCGCGCAGAATGCGTCGCCCGCGCCCACGCTGCCCTTGATATATCCCTTTTCCAGCTTCAGCGACGGCTCGATGAACAGTCCTTCTTGAGCGTCCAGACAGAAGCCCGCCTCCGGGCAATGCACAATCACGCGCCGCCTGACGCCCTGTCGCAGGATGAACTGCATGGTCTTAATGATGTTCTGCGGAATCAGCGTTCCGTCTTCGCTGCGCGCGCTCAAGCCGGACACCGATCCGCTTTCAAATTCATTCATGATCGCATAGTCGCAGTAGCGCAGCGCCGGGATCACCTTTTCCTGAAACATCCCGGCCTCCCCGCTGACCACGTCGATGGATGTCTTCACGCCCTGCGCCTGCAGGTCATGCAGAAGATGCGCCATCACCGTGCCATACTGAGGATCGCGCGCATCCATGGCGTCCAGCAGCAGAATATAGCCGATATGGAACAAATCGCACTCAAGGCTCGCCTGCGGGATATGCGCCGGCGAAAACTCCGCATTCGCGCCGCGATAATGAAAGAACGTGCGCTGGCCCGTATCCACAGCGCTCATCGCGTCGGAAAAGCTGGTCTTTTTCTTTGCGGATACCGATACGCCGCTCACGTCGATTCCTTCGCTGCGCATCATGTCTGTCACATAGCGGCCGGCCTCGTCGTCGCCTACGCGGCCCACTGCATGCAGCCTGATGCCGCCCTGCATGCGCGCAAGATCAATCAGCACATTGGGCACGCAGCCGCCGACGGCCTGCTGCACATCAAAAATATCCGCCAGATTGCCTGAACGCGGATAGGTGGATACCGTCTTGATATAGTCCGTGAGGATATTGCCGGCGATGGTGATGCCTTTTTTCATCAGCCTCTTCAGCTCCCTTCCCATGCGGTTCTGCTTCGAAGTCATTCATCGGCCATGTATAATAAATGATTATATCATGATCAGCATATCCCTGTAAAGCAACACGCCCTGCATGCACGCGCAAAAGCAAATAGAAACCGCCGGACGAAGGTCACGCCTCTGTCCGGCAGCCGGGTATATCGCTTTGCTTACTGCTTCTCCATCGCCTTATATTTTTCGTATCTGGCGGCCGCATCCTCTTTGGCCAGCTTGAAGAGCGTCTGCGCATATTCGGGGAATGTTCTCTTCAGAGACGCATAGCGCACCTCGCCGTCGAGGAATTCCTCATAATCCATCGTCGGGCACTTGGAATCGACGGTCATTTTCTGCTCGCTGTTGGGGTTATAGCGATACAGCATCCAGTAGCCCGCATCGACAGCACGCTTCATCTCGCTCTGCACATTGCGCATGCCCACCTTGATACCGTGCTGCACGCAGGGCGTATAGGCAACGACAACGGAGGGACCCTTGTGCTCCTGCGCCTCGCGCAGCGCCCGGATAAGCTGATTGGCGTCGGCGCCCATGGCGACCTGCGCCACATAGACATTGCCGTAGGTCTGGAAAATCGCGCCGATCTCCTTCTTGCGGCTGCGCTTGCCGGCAGAGGCAAACTGCGCCACAGCGCCCAGCGGCGTCGCCTTGGAGCTCTGTCCGCCGGTATTGGAATACACCTCGGTATCGATGATGAATACGTTGATATCTTCGCCGCTGGCGATCACATGATCCAGACCGCCAAAGCCGATATCATAGGCCCAGCCGTCGCCGCCGAACATCCAGAAGCACTTCTTCGCCAGCTGATCCCTGCGCTCAAGAATCTGCACAGCCAGATCGGAACCGTCATCTTCCAGCTCGGCAATCAGCTCGTCCGTCGCCCTGCGGGAGCGGTCGAAATCATCAAACGCATCAAGCCATGCGCCGGCTTTTACGCTGCCCGTCTTTGCAGCGTATTCCTCCACCAGCGCCTTCTGTCTGAGCCTCTGCTGCTTGACGGAGAGGAACATGCCCAGCTCCATCTCGGCATTGTTTTCAAACAGGCTGTTCGTCCATGCGGGACCGAAGCCGCGCTTGTTTGTCGTGTACGGAATACCCGGCATCGGAGAGCCCCATGCCTGCGAGCAGCCCGTGGCATTGGCCCAGTATACGCTTTCACCGAAGAGCTGGGTGAGCAGCTTGGCATACGGCGTTTCGCCGCAGCCCGCACACGCAGCGGAGAACTCAACCAGCGGCTGGCGGAACTGGCTGCCCTTGATGGTATACACCGGGAAAACGTCGCCCTTGTCGGAGAGATTCAGGCCGTATTCCCACTGCTTTGCGCCGCTTTCCGTAAAGACGGCGGGCTCCATGGTCAGCGCCTTTTCCTTTGCCGGGCAGCAGGCCACGCAGCTGGAGCAGCCCGTGCAGTCCAGCGCAGAAATCTGTATCGCAAAGTGCAGCCCCTTGGCCGCTGCGCCGTTTGCCGGCACGGTTTCAAAGCCTTCCGGCGCGTTCTCCTTTTCCTGCTCATTGAGCAGATACGGGCGGATGACCGCATGCGGGCAGACCAGCGCGCAGCGGTTGCACTGAATGCACTTGCTGGCGTCCCACTTGGGCACCATCAGCGCAATGCCGCGCTTTTCAAAGGCAGTCAGGCCCATATCAATGCGGCCGTCCTCGTAGCCCCTGAACGCGCTGACGGGCAGATCGTCGCCCTTCTGCGCATTGACCGGCATGAGCAGGTTTTTGACCACGGCCGGCAGTTCTTCGCCGCCCGCCTTTGCTGCATCCTGTGCCTGTGCCCATGCGGCAGGCACGCTGACCTTCACGATCTGCTCCGCGCCTGCGTCAATCGCCGCCACATTGCGGCTGACGACGTCGTCGCCCTTGGCAAAGTAAGTCTTGCGCGCGGCGTCCTTGATCATATCCAGCGCCTTTTGGGTGGGAATGACCTGCATGAGCGCAAAGAACGCCGCCTGAAGCACCGTATTGGTATGGCTGCCCAGGCCGAGCTCAAGCGCAATCCGGTTCGCATCGATCACATAGAACTGAATGCTCTTCTCTGCAATCCGGCGGCGGACATGCGCGGGAATATGCTTTTCCAGCTCGTCTTCCTTCCAGCTGCAGTTGAGCAGGAACGTGCCGCCCGGCACGATTTCATCGACGATATCGTACTGCGTGATATAGCTCTGATTGTGACAGGCGACGAAGTCGGCCTGCTTGACATAATAGGAGCTGGTGATCGGCCTGTCGCTGAAGCGCAGATGGGACTTGGTCACGCCGAAGGATTTCTTGGCGTCGTACTCAAAATACGCCTGCGCAAACTTCTCCGTGTTGTCGTTGATGATGCGCACGGTATTGTGGTTCGCACCGACGGTACCGTCGCCGCCAAGGCCCCAGAACTTGCAGCGCACAACGCCGTCCGTGTTCTCGGCATATGGCCTGAGCGGCAGGGACAGATGGGTCACATCGTCGTTGATGCCCACCGTGAAGCTGCGTACCGGCTTGTCAGAGGCGAGATTCTCAAAGACGGCGGCGATCTGCGCGGGATCCGTATCCTTGGAGCTCAGGCCGTAACGGCCGCCGATCACCCGGATACCCTGCAGCTCGCTGCTCATGATCACGCTGCACACGTCTTCAAACAGCGGCTCGCCCACACTGCCCATCGCCTTGCAGCGGTCGAGCACGGCGATACGCCTGACAGTCTCCGGCAGCGCAGCAAGAAAATGCTTTGCAGAGAACGGGCGGTACAGATGCACCTGAAGGAAACCGACCTTCTTCCCCTGCGCAGCCTGTGTCTGCACCACCTCGCGGATCACGCCGCTGGCAGAGCCCATGGCGATGACCACATCTGTCGCATCCTGCGCGCCAAAGTAATCAAAGAGGTGATACTGACGGCCGGTGATCTTTGCCGTCTCGTCCAGATACTGCTGCACAATATCCGGCAGCCCGGCGTAAAAGCCGTTGTTGGCCTCGCGCACCTGGAAATAGACGTCGCCATTCTGAACCGTGTTGCGCAGCATTGGATGCTCGGGATTGAGCGCACTGTCGCGGAATGCCCTGAGCGCATCCTGATCGATCAGGCTGCAGACCTTCTCGACGTCCGGCAGCTCGATCTTATTGATCTCATGCGACGTGCGGAATCCATCAAAGAAATGCATAAACGGAATCCGTCCCTTGATCGCAGACAGATGCGCTACAGGCGCAAGATCCGCCACCTCCTGCACGCTGCCGCTGGAAAGCATGGCAAAGCCTGTCTGGCGGCAGGCCATCACGTCGCTGTGATCGCCAAAGATGCTCATAGCATGCGTGCCGACCGTACGGGACGCCACATGAAGAACTGCGGGCAGGCGCTCGCCCGCAATGCGGTAAAGCACAGGCACCATCAGCATCAGGCCCTGCGACGAGGTATACGTGGTCGCCAGAGAGCCCGTCTGCAGCGCGCCATGCACAGCGGTGACCGCGCCCGCCTCGGACTGCATCTCCGTGAGCGTCACCGTCTGACCGAATACGTTCTTTCTGCCCTTTGCCGACCACGCGTCCGTGAGGCCCGCCATAGGCGAAGAGGGCGTGATCGGGTAGATCGCCGCCACCTCCGTAAAGGGATACGCCATATACGCGGCAGCTTCGTTGCCGTCCATGGTTACATATTTACCTGACATAGATTGTCACTCCTGTGTGTCTTTCTTTTTGGCTGCGCCCCGTGAAACCCGCACAGCCGCACAAGCCTTCCCTGCGATTTGAAGCAGTTAAGCCGCTTTGAGAATAGAATCAGTCCTTGCCCTTTGCCGTGTCGATGCCGGCGGCGCCGACCAGTCCCAGACGCTGGGACGCTTCCTCGCGCATCTTGTACTTGAGCACCTTGCCAGCCGCATTCATCGGGAAGGAATCGACAAACTCAATATAGCGCGGCACCATATGGCGCGCCATGCTGGCGGCGATGTAATCGTGCATTTCCTGCATGGTCACATTCTCTCCCTCCTTGAGAATAATACAGGCCATGGCCTCCTCGCCGTAGCGCTTATCCGGCACGCCGATGACCTGCACATCGCGCACAGACGGATGGGTATAGATGAATTCCTCAATCTCCTTGGGATAGATATTCTCGCCGCCGCGGATGATCATGTCCTTGAGACGGCCTGTGATGCGGAAGGTACCATCTGCACGCCTGCAGGCGAGGTCGCCGGAATGGAGCCAACCATCCGCGTCGATGGTATCGCGCGTCGCATCCGGCATCTTATAGTAACCCTTCATGATGTTATAACCGCGGGAACAGAATTCGCCGTTCTCGCCGTCCGGCGCGATCTCGCCCGTTTCCGGATTGATGATCTTCGTTTCAACATGCGGGAAGTTATAGCCGACAGTATTTGTGCGCAGATCCAGCGGATCCGTCCATGCGGACATCGTACTGCCCGGCGAGGATTCCGTCTGCCCGTACACACTGACGATACCGGTCATATTCATCTCATTGGGATCTGCTGCGCGGCGCATCAGCTCGGGCGGGCAGCCCGCGCCGGCCATGATGCCGGTGCGCATGTAGGAGAAGTTGGTCTTGCGGTAATCCTCATGATTGAACATGGCGATGAACATCGTCGGCACGCCGTTGAAGCAGGTGATGCGCTCCTGATTGATGCAGGCCAGCGAGGATTTCGCGGAAAAATATGGCATCGGGCAGACCGTCGCGCCATGCGTGAGCGACGCAGTCATAGAAAGCACCATGCCAAAGCAATGGAACATCGGCACCTGAATCATCATGCGGTCCGCGGTAGACAGGCCCATGCGGTCGCCGATGCACTTGCCGTTGTTGACGACGTTGTAGTGCGTGAGCATGACGCCCTTGGGGAAGCCCGTCGTGCCGGAGGTATACTGCATATTGCATACGTCATCCGGACGCACGCGCGCCGCCATGCGGCTGAGTTCCTCGGGCGCAACCAGCTCTGCGCGCTCCATCGCCTCCTCGAATGTGAGGCAGCCCGGCTGCCTGAAACCGACGGTGATCACATTGCGCAGGAACGGCAGGCGCTTGCAGTGCAGCGGCTTTCCGGGGGTGGAAGCTGCAATCTCCGGGCAGATCTCATTGATAATCTGCCGATAATTGGAATCCAGACAGGATTCGATCATGATCAGCGTGTGCGTATCCGACTGCCGGAAAAGATAATCCGCCTCATGGATCTTATACGCCGTATTGACGGTAACCAGCACAGCGCCAATCTTGGTAGTCGCCCAGAAGGCGATATACCACGCCGGCACATTCGTCGCCCAGATGGACACCTTCTTGCCCGCCGTCACGCCCAGAGAGATCAGCGCGCGCGCAAAATTGTCCACATCCTCGCGGAATTCCTCGTACGTGCGCACGTAATCCAGCGTCGTATACTTGAATGCATACTGATCCGGGAATTCCTCCACCATGCGGTCGAGCACCTGAGAAAACGTGAGGTTGATCAGTTCGTCCTTCTTCCAGACATACTGACCGGTTCCGTCATGATTGGGATAGAGTACCTTCTTCTTGCCGCGGGTCTTTTCAAACCGGCTCATGTAATTGACAAAGTGCGGGAAAATGACCTCATAATCCGGCAGATCCTCCATCCATACAACCTTCCATTCCAGAGAGATGAAGCCGTCATAATCAATGGAAGAGAGCGCGCGCATCATCTCGGCCACAGGCATCGTGCCCTCGCCGATGAGGTTATAGGTGTCCTTGTCATCGGAATCGCGCAGGTGCACATGCTTGACATATGCGCCGAGATTCTTGATCGTCGTATCCGCGCTCTCGCCGAAATCGCGGTAGGGATGATGCATGTCCCACAGCGCGGCCAGCTGATCGCAAGCAAAGCCGTCCATCAGCGTGCGCAGACGGGCAGTATTGGCATAGATGCCGCTGGTCTTGATCAGAATGGTGACGCCGGCATCCTCCGCATCGGGAACAAGCTCCGCAAGGCGGCTGCGCACAAGCTCCTCGCGGTCGTGCAGCGCAACGACTACAACATATGGAACCTGCATATGCCTGGCGATCTGAATCAGCCCGCGCATGGACGGCACGAAATTCTCCTCATCGGAGGACAGATCGCAGGACGTATCAAAGCACGGAATGGAGAGCTTCTTTTCGCGCAGATGACGGGCAGTTGCCGCCATATTGTACTTGTGAAAGGGGGCGCTGCGCTCCATGAACTCCGGGAACTTAGGCAGGTTATAGACCTCAATGCCCTCAAAGTCCATATTCACCGCCACGTCCAGGTATTCTTCCCAGCTCAGATGAGACCAGCCGCGGGTCGAAAAGGACAGCTTCATTACGCCTCAGCCTCCTCATACGTGATCTTGTTGAGCGCATTGATGTACGCCTGAATGCTTGAGCCGACAATATCGGTAGACGTTCCTCGGCCGGAATAGAGCTTGCCGTTTGAGCGGAGCTTGACAACCGTCTCGCCCATGGCCTCGCGTCCCTCGGTAACGGAACGGATCTGGAAATCATCCAGCTCGTAATGGCAGCCCAGAATGTTTTCAATGGCGAGGAATGCCGCGTCGACCGGGCCGTCGCCAAGGGCCACGCCCTCGAGCTTCTGACCGTTTTTCTCCATCTGCATATGCGCCATGGAGGAAGAGGTATTGCTGGCCGTGATAGAATAGCTGGCAAGCACATAGGTCGCCGGAACCTGCATGGCGGCAGATGCAACGATGGTATCCAGTTCGCGGCTGGTGATGACGTCTCTGCGCTGGGCAATCTTCCTGAATGCTTCGTACACATGCGCGCCGTCTTCCTCGCTGAGATCATAACCCAGCTTTTCCACAGCCTTGAGTACAGCGGTGATGTTATCGTGCGCAGTCAGGGAGATTTCATCGCCCATCTCCGCCACGCCATTGTCGAAGGGAGAATTCTTGGAGCGGCGGGTCTCGCACATCCATGCGATCTGCTTGACGATGCGGTTCATCTCCACCGTGCGCACTGGGCAGCATACGCCCCATGTATCGCCCTTTGCCGCAATCAGGCGAGCCACATTGGACAGGGAGATGCGGTCGATCTGATAAGCCGCCGCCTTGATCTCGCGCACGCCGTGCTTGATTGCAGCAATCGCGCAGGCGTCGGCCATGGCCAGCTCATTGAGGCAGGACAGGCCCAGCGTCACGCTCCTGAGCGCCGGCACATGCTCATAGAGATCATCGAGGAACTCGCCCAGCTCATCCGGCAGGATAGCGCCCGTCGCATCGCAGACAGTCACAGTTTTTGCGCCCGCGCCGATGGCGGCGTCTATCGCCTTATACAGGAATGCCCTGTCGCTGCGGGTTGCATCGTCGGCAACAAATTCAACATCGGTCGTCTTTCGGCTGCAGGCGCTGATGGTCTCGCAGATTGCGCTCATCATCGCATCCGGCTTCTTCTTGAACAGGTACTCCATCTGCACCGTGCTGACGGAGGCGCACACCTGAAGACGCGGATGTTTCGCTTCCCTGAGCGCATTCCACGTTGCATCAATGCTCTCCTGGCACAGCTGCACAGGCACGGCGATGATGCTGTTTTTTACCGTAGAGGCCACGGACTTGATGCGCAGCGCATCGATCTTCGGCTGCGCAATGCCCTCTAGCTCGATCACAGAAACGCCTAGTTTATCCAGCAGCTTCGGAATCTCAATTTTCTCCTTAAAGGACAGCGTAAAATCCTTTCCGTTCTGCTTCATGGTGACGTCGCTGATTCTGATCTGGTCCATGTGATCCACCTCATTAAAAGTCAAAATAAAAGTCCTTGAAGCGTTATGCCTCAAGGACGAACTAACAAATTCGCGGTACCACCTTGATTACAGCAGCCTCACGGCATGCTGTCTCTCTCGGGCTCCAACAAGCCCAAAGCCGGTAACGGGGCGGCCGTACTCCACTACTCAAATCATCATTCTTCGCAGAGTCAACTCAGGAGTGAGACTGCTTTCTTTCTTCCACACCGGCTTGCACCACCCGCCAGCTCTCTGCAGTATCCGAAAAGAAGCTTACTTCCGTTATAGTCTTTCAAGTGTTTGTCTGTGAAATTGCAGTCAGTATAGCATGAAACTGCAATAAAGTCAAATAAAACATCTTCAATTAAAATCAACTTAACATTATTTCTATTCACGCATCATTTCCGGTTTGCACCGTTTTTTCCCTGACCAGATGCCTGATCACATCCGGCGAAACCTCATACGCGGGCGCAAAGCGCGGCGAATCCATGTAGCGGTAAATCGCCGAGCGCAGAGCGCGCGCCTCGGGACGGGCAAGAAGATGATGCAGGCCCATCGTGCACAGCAGCAGCCTGCCCCCGCCGCAGCGGCATTCCAGCAGCTGCGCCATTGGCCTCAGATACGCATAACTGTCCATGAGCGTCACCATCGGGCGCAGCGCACGCATCTGCTCAGGCAGAATCACAGCACGCTGCGAGGCAAACGGCCACCACTGCCAGTCGGTATGCGTATCGGTCGGAAAATGCTCAAAGAGCGGATGCGATGCATCGATAAGCTGACCCATGCCGCCCGCCTGCGCCGGGAACGTGCCCACAGACCAGAAATCTGTGGAAAACTGTCCCTTGATGGAATGCGGCAGCGCCTCCTCATCCGAATCCGGCGCAAGCAAGACCATGCCGCCCGTGCGCAGCACGTGAAGCGCGCGCGCATCCAGTGCGCGGCATTCGTGTATGCATTCCGGCCGGCTGGCAGTCTCCTTCGGATAGACCCAGACGTCGTATTCATTCTCATGGCCGCACAGCGCGATTGTCAGTGTGAGCCTTGCCGCACGGCTGATTCCATCCAGCGCAATGCGCAGCGTGCCCAGATCCGTCAGCCCGCCGCAGTCAGCCGTCACCGGATCAAGCCTGCCTTGCAGCGAGATTCCTGCTCCGCGCAGCGACCATTCGGGTGTTCCCTTCAACGGCTGCTTGCCGTAATTGACCATGCGCACGCGCGCCTCAAGCGTCTCTTCTGCCTCAAAGGTGAACCTGGGCAGAAGGATCACCGGCAGCACACCCGTGAAGAAGCGCGCAAAGCGCTCCGGCTGCGCAAACGGATACGGCTTGGGCGCAAGATGGCTGTTCAGCATGCCGACCAGTGCCGTGCCCTGACCGGGAAAGTCCTGAAGGCCCAGCAGCGAAATGCCGCTCAGGCCCTCTGTTCGCAGAGCCGCTTCGATCTCTGCGCGGTAGCACAGGTGCGAGAGTTCGCCAGCGGCATGCACATATTGCTTCCAAACGGGCAAAAGGCCGCATGCGCCGACCTTTTTGCGGATCAGGCTCAGATTGTCCGGTTTCGTCACACCTTTGAAATCGTTCAGCTCATCAAAGTCCGGCAAAATCTCATACTGGCCGACCTCAAAGGAAACGACCGGCTGATCGCAGCGTTCGCGGATAGCCTTGATCGCCGGCGCATAATCCGTGCGCAGATCGGGATAGCGCTCGTTGAGCCAGCCGGTCATTGTCGAGCTCGTCGCGCGCAGGGCGTGTCCCATGTAGGAATCAGCTGTGTAGAAATCATCCGCCCGGTTTTCACCCTTCTTTCCGTAATGATTGTTGGAGCCAGAGGCATACAGACGCGTATCATCTATCTCACGCGCAAGGGCAAGCAGCGAATCGGCATACGCCTGTCCGTCATCGCCCATATGCAGCTCGTTGCCGAAGGAAAGCATGACAAAGGACGGATGATTGCAGAGCATACGCAGCATACCCTCCAGCTCCGCGCGGTAGTATGCTTGGCTTTCAGGCGAGGAAAACGCATTTCTCGGGTTCCAGTGGGAAAGCTCCGGCTGCATGAGCATGCCCATTTCATCCGCAGCGGCAAAAGCAGCCTCCGGCGGACAATGGCTGTGAAAGCGCATGCAATTCACGCCATAGCGCTTGTATACCGAGAGGATCTCCTTCCACGCGGCCACATCCATGGGCGGATGGCCCGATTCCGGGAAGACCGCACAGTTGACTTCACAGCGCAGGAAAATGATCCGTCCGTTGAGCGTAAAGCGTCCATGCTTCTTTCCGAAATCCCGCACGCCAAAGGTCGCCGTCTTTTCCTGTCCGCCCAGCCATGCAGTGAGCGTGCAGAGATTGCCCTCCCCTTCATCCCAGCGGCAAACGCCATCCGCAAGCGCAAGACCGCGCAGCCAGACGCTGCCAAGCCCCGCTGCGCCAGAGGCATGAACTGTGACCGGATTTGCTAAAGCGTCGCTTTTGATATACAGCGTCTGCGCCCATGCAGAATCGGCGGAAATCTCCGCACAGACGTCAAGCGTATCGCCGTGCGGATACATGCGCAGCGCATGGATAAACACCGGCTCCTCAATGCGAAGGCGCAGATAGCCAAGCGCGCCGTTCCAGTTGGTCTGCGTCTCATCCGTCGCTGCAGAGGAAAACACAATGTCGTCGTGCGGCCAGCCGGGATAGCTGTTGTCACAGGTGAGCGAAAGGACGTCGTCCCCGGTCAGAAGGCCTGTCACCTCAAAGACATGCGGCGCGGATACGGACGGCGGCAGAAAATGCGCAGCCTTTCGCCCGTTCACATGGAGCGTAAGATGACGGGAACGCCCGCACTCCAGAAAGACCCGCTTGCCCGCCGGCGGCGCAAAAGCCATCCTCCGCTCAAACACTGCCGCGCCTTCGTAGGTATGTCTGCGCGTCAGGCGTGTGGCAATCACGTCCGCGCCGGCGAGCGCATCGTTCACATGCTCATCCGGATGCCACGGCGCCGCAACAAAATCATGCTGTCCGATGCCGTTTGTATCCAGCGTGCCCGGCAGCGCCGCAGAATACGTCCCATCCGGCATCCTGCACTGCCATATGCCGGAAAGATCAATCGTGCGCATGGCGCGTCCCTCCCCGTCCGTTATGGAACCTCACAGTAGAAATCGTTCCTCCGCTCAGACATGACCAGATAGCACTCATGCCCGTCAAGCAGAGCGGCAGGCACACGCCAATCAACGCCGGTATAGAAATTATCGGCCGCCAGCTGACCGTCCGCATAGATCTGCGCTGTATCATATTCGCCTGCAATCGTCACAAAACCCTCATCCGTGCTGACATGCATGCGCTGCCACCAGCGCTTTCTGGGACCGCCGAGCTCCAGTTCGCGCACGTGCTCCGGCGCAAATGGCTCGTCTGCCGGCGTAAGGGTCAGCTGTGCCGGATGGTACTCGCGCGCCTCGTCCATGCGCACAAAGCCCCGGCCTGTGAATTTCCAGCAGCCAAAGCTGCCGCCTTCGATGGCATGGAGCCTTCCGCTCAGCATATACAGGTTCACGCCGTCGCCGATATAGAGTTCGCCGCCGAGCCTGCGGGTCAAGCGCGCCTGATCCCAAGTGAGCGTTATCACGCGGGAATCGCCCGCGCTAAGGCCGGAATTAAAGCCCGGCTGCACAGCGATGCGTTTCACACTGCCGTCCGGCAGCGCGATCTCATAGTGCGGCTCAATACCATTCACCGCAGCAAAGAAGAAGGTATTGCCCTGACGGCACAGCGGCTGCACCGTCGCACAGCGGATCACCGCACCCTTCAGCGCCATGTTCACCGGCATCATGAAGCCGATCTCGCCGCGCACGTCGATATCCGGGAAATCCACGCCGAGCGCATGGATCCGTGCACCATGCACATCAGCAAGCTGCATCAGGCGCTGGTGATGATTGACAAAGACAAATCCGCTTTCTCCATCCGTGCGCAGACAGGCGCGAAGATTCTCCCTGTCCGTGCAGGGCACAAACTGCACGGCGCTCACATGCTCCATCGGCGCGAGTCTTTCGCCGAAATCCTGCGCAAACAGATGCAGCATATTCACAAGGCCATACTGACCGCGCGCCTCGCCATACTGGCTCAGGCATGTCTGGAAATCGTAATTGAGCACCGGCACATCATTGGGATATCCCGTATCGGTGGATTCCTGAAAGGTCGACAGTCTGCCGATCTTGTTGGTGCCGCCGTGATACATGTAATAGCCGATAAGGTTATTGCCGCAGCCCAGCTTGACCAGAGAGAGGCAATATGCATCCATCGCGCTGACGATGGGCCTTCGGTGATGCGTCACCTGCAGGCCGCTGCCCAGCTCGCAGGTGGCAAAGGGATAGCGCTCATACGGCAGGCGCCAGCCGCTTTCATCCGTATCGTGCATCAGATCCATACCCACGGCCGTATCGTTTCGGGTCGGATCAAAGCAGAAATGATTGGACGGCGGAAGCTGCTCAAGCGACGCATCCCACGGCGCATCCACATAGCCGGCAAACACGGGCAGCAGCTCATCCACAGGGATTCTTGCGCCGTATTTGCTGTTCCAGCCGGTAGCCGTATACAGCGGCGCGTCATAGCCGATTTCAATCGCCATCTGCTTGAGCGCAAGCAGATGCCCGCTGTTGTCCACCAGCTCATTTTCAAGCTGTACGCCGATGATCGGCCCGCCGTCGCGATAAAACAGGCCTCTGACCTCATCAAATACGCGCTCATACCAGGCACGGGCCCGGGCCATGTAGCGCGGATCATTGGTGCGCAGCGGAATCCCGCTATGCTGCAGCCAGTCCGGGAAGCCGCCGTTGCGGCATTCGCCATGCGCCCACGGTCCGATGCGCAGCATGACCTCCAGCCCCTGCGCAGCGCACTCCATGATAAACGCATGCAGATCCAGATCGCCGGAGAAATCAAATTCCCCTTCGATCTCCTCATGATAAATCCACAGGACATATGTCGCCACGATCCCCACGCCGCCTGCTTTCATCTTTGCGAGTTCACGAGGCCAGTTTTCGCGGCTGTCGCGGGAGAAATGATACTCGCCCATAACCGGAATGACCGGCTTTCCGCCCCTTGTGATATAAAGGCTGTTTACCTCAATGACCTCGCCTGCGGGATTCTTTCCGCCCATGCGGATATGCCCGCGCAGCACCTCAGCGGGCCGGTACGGCTTGAATCGGATATCCATGTTGTTCTCCTTTGCAACGATACTGGTATAGATAGTTCTTTCATCACGGCTCAAAAACCTGCCTGCGCGCGCAGGCAAACGGATCACAAAACCATAGACGCGCAGCAATTGCTTATGCTATACTCAGCTTAGACACTGCGCCGCAGGCGTTTACAGCGATTCTCAGGAAGAGGTCTTGCCATGAAAGTCAACGAAGCCGGCGTTCTGCCCGAATCGAGCGTCTATTTCCATACGCCGGGCCTGACAGCACAGCGCCTCTATTTCACCCTGAGCTGCACCGGGCGCTATATCTGCTCCGGCAATTATGCCGTCAGCCGCCCGTCCTACGACAGCTTTCTGCTTCTGTATGTCGTGCGCGGCCGGGGATACTGCTATCTGAATCAGCAGCGCACAGCGCTCGATGCAGGTTCGCTGGTCATCCTCAATTGCCATGAACCGCACCGCTACGGCACGGATACAAGCTGGGAAATCCTCTGGGCGCACTTTGACAGACGGCTGGCACAGGATTATTACGATGCGATCGTACGCAGCGGACGGCAGGTGATTCTGCCCAGAAACGGATATCACGCATCGCGCGGACTGGAAAATATCTTCAGAATGTTCAGCGTCAGCAAGCGCGTCAACGAAGCCGTCATCTCCAAGAACATCGTATCCGTGCTCACGGAGTTCTTGGTCTTTGAGCAGGCACGCGAGGACAGCCTCGGTCACAGCATGCGCATCGAGGAGACGCTCAGCTATATCAATGACAACATCGACCAGCCGCTCACCCTGGAGATGCTTGCCCGCCAGGCGTCGCTGAGCACGTTTTATTTCTCCCGCGTCTTCAAACGCGAAACCGGCTACACGCCGAGGGAATACCTGATCAATACGCGCATCAATGCCGCTCGCTTCTATCTGCGCACGACGGATCTCTCGCTCAAGGAGATCACCTACCGCTGCGGCTACGGCAGCGAATCGACATTCTGCACGACATTCAAGCGCGTTGCCGGCATGACGCCGCTGGAATACAGGAATCAGCCATAGTACACCCGGACAGAAGCACGCCTGTGCCTCTGTCTTTTTTGCTTGTCTTTCTACAGTTTAGCACAGATCCCGCCGGAGCACTTTGTCCGTCTTGTCATCTTATTTGGATTTCTTGCTCTGTATGGCGGCAAACCCTTGCATCCTGCGCATATTCTGGTATGCTGATTCTATCGGAAAGACCGCTTCAAGCGCAGGAAAAGGAGGATGGCTGTGCTTTTTTCAAGGCATATACCCTGCATGCCCCGTCAGGCATGTCTGTTACGCTCCTTGAAGCCGGCGCTGTAATCCGCACTGCGGACCGGCACGCTCTACAGCCGGAAAATCGCTATCAGTTCGATACCGTCGCCCCCGCGGCAGACAGCTTTTCGCACCAGCACACCGAATGAAATATACCGGACAAACAGGAGGAATCACCATGCAGCACATCACGGGGCAGGCCGAGATCTGGTCGGAGCAGATCATGCTGCCGACATACGGCACAGGCAAGGCAGACAAGAATCCCATGTTCCTTGAAAAGCGTGTCTATCAGGGATCCAGCGGCAAAGTCTATCCGCTTCCGGTTGTGGATAAGATTCTTGATGAAAAGGCGGATCAGCCCTACACCGCCGTATGGCTGGAAAACGACTACATCCGCGTAATGGTGCTGCCCGAGCTGGGCGGTCGTATCCAGCGCGCCTATGACAAGACCAACGGCTATGATTTCGTCTATTACAATGAGGTTATCAAGCCCGCGCTGGTAGGTCTTACCGGCCCGTGGATCTCCGGCGGCATCGAATTCAACTGGCCGCAGCATCACCGGCCGACCACCTATGGCCCGACCGACTGGCGCATCACCGAAAACGAAGACGGCAGCAGGTCCGTGGAACTCTCCGAAGTCGATCAGATGTACGGCACCAAGGGCAAGATGACCTTCACTGTTTATCCGGACAAGGCCTATATCGAGATCAAGGGGCAGCTCTACAACCGCACCAATCTGCCGCAGACCTTCCTGTGGTGGGCCAATCCGGCTGTTGCCGTCAACGAGAATACGCAGAGCGTCTTCCCGCCGGACGTATGCGCCGTATTTGACCATGGCAAGCGCGACGTCTCCAGTTTCCCGATTGCCACCGGCGTCTACTACAAGCACGACTACGGCGCAGGCGTGGACATCTCCCGCTACAAGAATATTCCGGTTCCCACCAGCTACATGTGCGCCCACAGCGACTATAACTTTGTGGGCGGCTACGACTACGGCGTGGACGCCGGCATCCTGCACATCGCGGATCATCACATTTCCCCCGGCAAGAAACAGTGGACATGGGGCAACGGTGATTTCGGCCGCGCATGGGACCGCAACCTGACTGACGAAAACGGCCCGTACATCGAGTTGATGACCGGCATATTCTGCGATAACCAGCCGGATTTCACGTGGCTCAAGCCCTTTGAAGAGAAAACCTTTACGCAGTACTTCATGCCCTACAAGGCCGCCGGCTATGTGAAGAACGCAAGCACCGAAGCCGTGCTGAATCTGGAAAAAACGGAAAATACCGCAGCGTTTGTCGTCTATACGACGGGCATATACAAGGATGCCCGCGTGGTTCTGAGCGAGGGCGGCAAGGTTATCTACGACAAGACAATGACCCTCAGCCCCACCCAAGTGCTCAAGGACAGCGTCGAAACCGGTGCGGACGAAACCCGGCTCTGCCTCGCCGTGTATGACTGCCATGGCCGCAAGATGCTCGACTATGCGCCGCAGGAGAAGAAGATCGACGAGATCCCGGATCCGGCGCCGGCTGCAAAGCTGCCGCACGAGATCATGACAAACGAAGAGCTCTATCTCACCGGCCTGCACATCGAGCAGTACCGTCATGCGACCTATCTGCCCGATCCGTATTACCTTGAAGCCCTCAAGCGCGACCCCAGCGATATCCGCGTCAACAACGCCTATGGCCAGCTGCTGCTGCGCCGCGGCCTGTTTATCAAAAGCGAAGCATACTTCCGCAAAGCCATCGAGCGCATGACCGAGCGCAATCCCAATCCCTGCAGCAGCGAAGCGATGATCGGTCTCGGTCTTTCCCTCTTCTATCAGGGCAGGGATGACGCTGCGTACGATTCCTTCTACAAGGCGACGTGGACGGCCGCCGAGCAGGAAACCGGCTTCTATTACCTCGGCGCGATCGACTGCCGCAGGGGCGAATACAAGCTGGCGCTTGAGCACATTGACCGCAGCCTCGTGAAAAACTGGCACAACCTCAAGGCGCGCGCGCTGCGCGGCATGATCCTCGCCGAGCTCGGCTTTGAGCGCACGGCGAAGCGCTGGTATGAAGAGAATCTGGAGCTGGACGCCTTTGATTATGTCTCCCGTATCGAATCGGGCGATACCGAGGGCGCGCTTCATCTGATGGCCAACCGCGCAAGCAGCTTCATCGAGTGCGCGATCGACTATGCCGAAGCCGGCTTCTACAAAAAGGCCGTGGCCGTGCTTGAT
Organism: Clostridia bacterium; assembly: GCA_017545905.1. GTDB lineage: Bacteria > Bacillota > Clostridia > Christensenellales > Aristaeellaceae > Ventricola. The sequence continues at coordinate 25,817 of JAFWXL010000071.1, forward strand.
CTGTGCGGGGCCGGCAGCCCGATGCTCGCCTATCACAAGGCGCTCTATGCCGGCAAGTATGACGAAGCGCTTGCCAAAGAAGCGCTGGCCGATGCGGCAAGCCGCGACAGCCTCTACTGCTTTCCCAATAAGCTGGAGGACATTCTTGCCCTCGAGTATGCGCTGCACAACAACAAATCCGACGCCAGAGCGCCCTACTATCTCGGCTGCCTGTGGTATGACAAGCGCCAGTACGGCCGGGCCACGGCGCTTTGGGAGCGCTCCAGCGAGCTGGACGGCGCATTCCCGACCGTCTGGCGCAATCTGTCCCTTGCCTATTTCAACAAGCAGGGCGACGCCGCGAAGGCCCGCGTCTGCATGGAGCGCGCCTTTGCGCTGGACCAGAGCGATGCGCGCATCCTACTGGAGCTGGATCAGCTCTACCGCAAGATCAACATGCCCATCGCCGATCGCTTTGCCTTCCTGGACGCGCACAGGGAAACCGCATTTGTCCGCGATGACCTGACGATCGAGTACTGCACGCTGCTCAACTCCATGGGGCGCTATGAAGAGGCGCTTGAAATCATCGAAAACCGCAAGTTCCATCCGTGGGAAGGCGGCGAAGGCAAGGTGACCACGCAGTACGCCGTCGCACTGACACAGCTTGCCCGCAGGGCGCTTGCCGCCGGCGACGCCGCCACGGCAAAGCAGCTGCTTGAGCGCGCGCTCGTCTTCCCGCACAATCTGGGCGAAGGCAAGCTTGAGGGCGCCAAGGACAACAACATCTACTATTACCTTGGCCTGTGCGAGCGTATGCTGGGCAACGAAGAAGCTGCAGCTGCGCATCTGACCCGTGCCGCCGCAGGCAGCGAGGAACCGGCCAGCGCCATGTACTACAACGACCAGCCTGCCGAGCTGATCCTCTATCAGGGACTGGCCGCGCTGGAGCTGGGCGACCGCGACCACGCCAGCGCACGCTTCCACAAGCTGATCTCCTACGGCGAGAAGCACTACTATGACAAGGTGAAGATCGATTATTTCGCCGTCTCGCTGCCGGATCTGCAGCTCTTTGACGAGGATCTGACTGTCCGCAACCGCGCTCACTGCGAATACCTGATCGCGCTGGGCAGCTATGGTCTGGGCGACAAGACCCGCGCTGCCAGATGCTACGCCGCCGCGCAGGCAATCGACTGCGCGCATCAGGGCGTTATCCTGCACAAGCAGCTGCTCTGAAATACTTTCTGACAAAACAAGCCCGCCGGGTTTCCGGCGGGCTTGTTTCATATGTATCAGAATATATCAGGCGGATCCATCAGATACCGTCCAGCTTATCGCGTTTGCGCTGAATGCGGATTCTGCGGCGCTCCTCACCATGGGCCCATGCCAGATGCTCATCCTCCGTCTGCAGAATCAATCGCGGCACGCGCACCGGATTGTCGTTTTCATCCAGCGCGACCATCATAAAGTGCGCATTGTTGATCCTTTGCCGCTCGCCCAGATGGTTTTCCACATAGGTATCCACGCATACCTCCATGGATGAAGAACCCACCCATGTCATCTTTCCCTGAATGACGACCAGTTCATTCTGGTATGCGCCATGCAGGAACGTCAGGTTATCCACTGAAGCGGTGGTTACATTGCTCATAGAGTGCCTTTTAGCAACGATTCCCGCCACCTCGTCAATCCACTGCATCAGAATGCCGCCAAAGAGACGATTGGCTCCGTTCAGGTGATTGGGCCGCACGATGTGAACGGTTTCTACCCGGGATTCGTCTACGGTTTTTGCGCTCATGTTTTCTCCCTTCTCTGTCCGTTATACGCTTTGCCCTGCTCAGTCCAGCCTGAACACAGGCTCCAGCTTCGGCTGCGCGCCGGTCACAGGATCCATCTCCAGCTCGAGGATATCGGACATGTATGCATTCCATTTATCGACAATCGGGCTTTGCGCCTGCGTGCGCTCAGCGAATTCAATGCCCTGCTCGCACTCGTAATAGCCAAAGAGCTCCTCGCCATTGGCAAAGATCGTATAATTGCAGATACCGGCGGATTTGAGCAGTTCCTTCATCTCCGGCCAGATCTCGTCGTGGCGGCGGATATACTCCGCCTTGCAGCCGGGCTTGATGCGGCCTTTCCATGCCATGCGTTCCATATCTCTTCCTCCCTGCCTTAGTCGAGGAATTCCTCGCGCAGCTTGACGCCGAATTCCTTCGCGATCGCGCGCAGCTCATCGTCCTCAATCGTCTGGCGGATACCCTTGCAGCAGGACATGGCCAGCACATAGATCTGCGCAGACTTCTCAATCGTATGCATGAGGCCGAACGTGGTATCAAAATCCGGACCGGAAGCAAACAGGCCATGGTGCGCCCAGATCGCCGCCTCGTATTCCTTCATCTTCTCGCACGTCGCCAGCGCGATCTCTGCGCCGCCCGGCACCATCCACGGCACCACGCCCACGCCGCCCGGGAACACAACCGGGCACTCCGTTGCGCTCTTCCACAGCACGCGCGAGAACTCGCGGTCTGTAAGCTCGAGCACGTACGTCAACGCGATCGTATTGGCCGGATGCGCATGATAGATCACGCGGCACTTGCCGTCCGTCGCTGCGACGCGCACGGAATGATTCATGAAGTGGCTCGGGAATTCGCTGGTCGGGCGGCCGCCATTGCGAAGGCCCCAGACGATGCGGTAGCTGTCGCCAGCTTCGTTGATCTCCACCACGCACAGGCAGTCCTCAGGATCGAGGATCACGTTGCGGAAATACTTGCCGGAGCCAGTGGAGATGAAGTATTCGCCGGCGAGGTTCTTGCCGGTCACGCCCATATTCACCCACTCGCGCGGAGTCTCATAGAAGTAAGGGCGCATCTGTGCCACTTCTTCTTTCGTCAGGCGATAGGTCACGTTGCCGCCGTTGCGCTCATGCCAGCCCTGATGCCAGCCGTCGTTAACCAGCCGGATATACTGCTGCATAATGGAAATATCGAGCATGCTCATCGCTTTTTTCCTCCTTTATAGGAACGATTTGGGGCCGCTGTCCCCAAACCCCTGCAAGGGACATCGTCCCTTGACCCTCCTTCGCTTCGCGCCTGCTTAAAGCAGCTTTGCTTGTCTCTCGCTGGCGCGAGAGACAGGACAGATTAAATACGTTTAAGCAGGACGTCCTTTTCGTACTGCTTCACCTTGGGAAGCCATGCGCCGTCTTCCGGCACGCCGTTCTCGCGGCAGTACTGAGCCCAGACTTCGCCAAACGGCAGCGTCTTGATTTCTTCCTGCGCGACAAGAAGCGTGGTGAAATCGCCGGTATCCTGCAGATTCTTCAGATAAGCATGCGGGGTGACCAGCGCCATGAGCAGCGCTTTTTGAATATTGCGGATGCCCACCGTCCATGCGGCGACGCGGTTGATGGAGGCGTCAAAGTAATCCAGCGCGATATTCACGCTACCCTCAAGGCCGCCGCAGCGCACGATCTCCTTGCAGATTTCCTTGGTTTCATCATCGAGCAGCACGACGTGATCGCTGTCCCAGCGGACAGGACGGGTCACATGCAGCGCAATCTCCGGGAAGAACGCCAGCAGTGCCGGAATCTTATCGGAAACCATTTCCGTCGGATGGTAGTGGCCGTTGTCCATGAGCGGGATGCACTTATCCATATTCATGGCGGCATAGGCCAGGGAGAATTCGCTGGAGCCCACAGTATACGCTTCCACGCCGATGCCGAAGACCTTGGACTCGATACAGGGCTTGACCTTGGCAAAATCAAACGGCTCAGAGAGGATCTCGTCGATCGCCTCGCGATAGCGCCTGCGCGGGCCAAGGCGGTCGCTGGGGATATCCTTGAATCCGTCACCCGTCCAGATATTCATGACGCACGGCTGGCCGAGCTCCTCGGCGAGATACGTGCTGATGCGGATGGACGCCTTGCCGTGGTCAATCCAGAAGCGGCGGGTTTCCGCATCCGGGGAGGACAGCGTCAGCGGATCACACTTGGGATGAGAAAAGAACGTCGGATTGAAGTCCGCACCGATGCCGCGAGACTTGCAATAGTCTACCCACGGCTTGAAGTGCTTGGGCTCGAGCTTGTCACGATCAACCCAGCCGCCGTTTTCTTCATTGAAGATCGCATAGCTGGCGTGGAGGCTGATCTTCTTCATGCCGGGACACAGCGAGAGCACAACGTCAAAGTCGGCCATCAGCTCCTCGGGCGTGCGGGCGCGGCCGGGATAATTACCCGTGGTCTGGATGCCGCCGGTCAGCGGCTTGCTGGGATCGGTATCAAAGCCGCGCACGTCGTCGCCCTGCCAGCAATGAATGGAGACCGGCACATTCTTAAGACGGGCGATCGCCGCATCGACGTTGACGCCAAGCGCTTCATATTTTGCCTTCGCTTCCGTGTAGCTCATATCACTTAACCTCCGTTTGAATCTCGGATTGGATTTTCAGATTGCCCAGTGCCGTCGCCTCGATCGGCAGCGCGATGACCTGCTTGCCCGTCGCTGCCTGCGTGAGATCGTTGAGGAATGTATTCTTCGCGCCGCCGCCGACGATGCAGAGCTTTTCGTATTGCCTGCCTGTGTTGCGCTCAAGCTCTTCAATCGCCTGCTTGTAGCACACGGCAAGGCTGCGATACGCGCAGCGAAAGTAGTCTCCGACAGTAGAAAGCGCGTTGTCTGTCGCCGCGTCGAACGCAGCTTTCATGCTCTTGGGCGCGAGGAATTCCGGCGCGTTGGCATCGACAAGCGCATCGCAGGCGCTCGCCTGCGCAGCTTTCACGATCTCCGGGAACGGCAGATCCGGGCAGAGCTCCTTGAGCAGGCAGTTGACCAGCCACATGCCCATGATGTTCTTCTGATAACGGTTATAGCCAACGCCGCCCTCGTTGGAGTAATTCGCCGCCATGGAGCCGCTGTCGGTGATGGGCTTCGGGGTCTTTACGCCCAGCAGCGACCATGTGCCCGAGGAGATATACGGTTCATTGCCCTCCATGGGAATGCCTTCGACTGCAGAGCCGGTGTCGTGCGTCGCGCAGAGAACGACGCTCAGATTGCCGCCGACTTGCTCAGCAATCTCCGGCTTCAGAGGACCGAGCACTGTGCCCGGCTGACTGAGCTTCGGGAAGAGCGCGCGCGGCAGACCAAGCAGGTCTGCGATTTCCATGTCAAATTCACCCGTCTCAGCGCAGATCATGCCCATCGTCGTCGCATTGGTGTATTCCCTGGCTTTGACGCCGGTGAGCTTGTACATCAGGTATTCCGGCATCATGAGCATATCGGTAACGCCCTCGAGCCTGCCGCGCATCAGATCGTCATAGAGCTGATAGATCGTATTGAACGGCTGAAACTGGCAGCCGGTATGCGCATAGAGCGTTTCAAACGGAACAATCCCGTGCACCTTCGGGATAGAAGCTTCCGTTCTGGCATCGCGATAGGCATAGCAGGGCCAAACTTCCTCTTCGCCCTTCAGGAGCACATAGTCTACGCCCCATGTATCGATGGACATGCTCTTCACATCCGGATAGGCTTCAAAAGCCTTTTGGATGCCCGTCACAACATGCTCAAACAAGTCCTCGGCGCTCCAGACAAGATGTCCATCCTGCTCCCTGACGCTGTTGGGAAAGCGGTATACTTCCTCAGTTCGTATTGCCCCGTCCTCCAGCCAGCCAACGATATGTCTGCCGCTGGACGCGCCGATGTCTACCGCAAGATAGCGATTCATATGTCTGCACCTCCTGCGCAATCACGCCGGACCGTACCCGGCAGAATCACCCGGTTTTCGTTTTTCCTGCTATGAGCATTATAGCACAGAAACATACGCCATACGAATACCAATCGCAAATCCCCGTGAAAAAACAAAAAAGAATCCACCTCAGTAAGACGATCAAAAAAAGAACCAGCGATCCTTCAATCACTGGTTCTCCGATCAGATCTCTACACGCTGAGACAGCCGGTTACGCATCCAGATAAATCGGATTGCTCCATGCTGTACAGCCGTTTTCATCGATGCATTCCACGCGGACATAGCGCTCTCCGCCCTTGAGCGGATAATCGATTTCCGTGAGCGGATGCTCACCGGCATAATGCGCCTTGCCGCGCGGCGGATAGGTCACCACGTGGATCTCACTGCACGCAGTGCATGCCACATGCACCATGCCGTCCTCAATCGTCACGTCATGAAGCTGCGGGCCCATGGTCGAATAGTAATTGCCAGAACGAAGCGCATCCAGAATCGCACCGCGCTCGAGCTTCGGAGCATTGACCATCACCCAGCCGGCAAAGCGATCAGATCTTGCCGTCTTGCCATGCGTATCATCACAGGCAATACCCAGCACATGCCTGCCCTCGCGAAGGAGCATATCCCAGTGGATTTCAGCATGTCCCGCATGGCACAAGCGTTCTGTGCCGGTATTGAAAACCTCGATGGCGTCAATTCCCTTGAGCGCACGGATTTCCTCCGGCTCCATTCTGGACCAGACAGGATGCGCCAGCACGACAAACTGCCCCTCGCTTTTCATCTCATCCACGAGATCCTGCATGCTCATCGTATCGGGGTTGCCGCGCTCACGGCGGATAAACGCTTCATCCGGCGTGTTTTCCGGAAACAGGCCAACCAGATGAATGCACTTCGTCGTTCCGTACGGAATATCGCGCTCCCAGCCGGGAAGCATCAGAAAATCATCCCTCGACAGTTCTGCATGAGTCGGCATGACATTGTGATCCGTCAGCGCAAGAAAATCATAGCCCTGCGCGCAATAGTCTTCCGCCTGTTTGTCCGGCGCAACAGCGCCGTCAGAAACAGTCGAATGCGCGTGGATATTTCCTCTGAACCACTTTCCCTCTTTGGAAAAAGCCGAACGTTTGATAGGCGTCACCTCGTTTCAGCAGACACTCTCTTTTGCCAGGCAAGCAGGAACGCGCCGCCGCCCACAGCCAGACCGATTACACTCCAGAGATAGCTGGGGATAACCATCATCACGCCGCCCGCCAGCATCACAAGACGCAGCGTCCAGTTCACAGGCGCACGCAGATGACCGACGATGCAGACATCAATAAAGCACACGCCGATTGCCGCAGAAACGACGCTGATAAGAATCTCAAGCACATTGCCCTGCAGCAGCAGCGCCGGATTGTAGCAGAAAGTGAAAGGAATGATGAACGCCGGAAGGGCGATCATACAGGCTATGACGCCGACCTTGAACCAGTTGGCCTTTGCCAGACCAGACGCCATAAACACCGCCACGCACACCGGCGGGGTAATCGCAGACAGGCAGGCATAGTACATAACAAACAGATGCGCAACCAGCGGAGAAAGGCCCAGCGTGATCAGCGGCGGAGCCAGAACAGCCGCGCCCAGAACATACGCCGCCGTGGTCGGCAGGCCCATGCCAAGGATGATGCACACGATCATCGAACAGATCAGACACAGGAACATATTGCCCTGACCGATGGAAACGATGACGTCAGACAGCTTGACGCCAAAGCCCGTCAGGTTGATCAGGGAAACCGTGATCTGAGAACCGGCAAGAATACCGCACATCTCCACGATGCTCTTCATGCCGCCCATAACAGTATGATAGCAGACCTTGCCCGTGTTTCTGGTGACAACCTTGACGTCCTTCGTGGCGATCGAGAAACGCAGCACATAGACAACCAGCGCGCCGATGGTCGCGTAAAACGCACCGATGAGCACAGTATATCCCATGAACAGGAAGACAAGGAAGATAGCCAGCGGCACAAGGATCACCAGATACTCGCCCAGCGCGATTTCCGGCTTTTCGTCGCTGCCCTTGATGCCATCACGCACAGACACCATGTGAATGGAAAGAAACGCACTCAGATAATACAGGCCTGCGGAAACAATCGCAGCCTTGGCGATGCTGATGTAGCTCACGCCGATGAGCTGCGCCATGATGAACGCCGCAGCGCCCATGATCGGCGGCATGATCTGTCCGCCGGTGGAGGCAACTGCCTCGATCGTTGCCGACCATTCATTGGAATAGCCGGCCTTTTTCATCGAAGGAATGGTAAATACGCCGGTCGCCACGACATTGCCGATGGCGCTGCCGGAGATCATGCCGAACAGAGAAGAGGCCACAACCGCAACCTTGCCGGTGCCGCCGGTGAAGCGGCCGGTGAAGCGCTGGCCCATCTTGATGAAGGTTTCCGCGCCGCCGGTACCGGAAAGAATCGCGCCAAAGATGCCGAACATCGCCAGCATCGTGGCCGACAGACCCAGCATCGTACCCCAGATACCGCGGGTATTATGATAGAAGGTCTGGAACGTGAGATTGAACGAGAAATTCTGGTGGCCCCAGATGCCGGGGAACAGCTCGCCCTGGAACGTATAGAACAGGAACGCAGCGCCAAGCACCGGGAACGTCCAGCCGACGGAGCGGCGGCTCGCCTCAAGAACGAGCACAACCAGCGCAACAGCAGAGAACGTATCAAACCAGGAAACCCACTTGAGCGGATCATAGAGAATATCGTCTGCGATATAGACAAGATACCAGCAGCTGGCCAGAGAGATCAGCGCAAAGATGACGTCATACCACGGAACCTTCGTCTCCTCGCGGCCGTCCTTGTGCTTGAAGGCCGGCTTGAGCAGGAAGACCAGCGTCAGCACAAAGGACAGATGCACGCTGCGCTGAATGATATCGGAATACGGGCCGCGCCACGTGGTATAAAGCTGGAAGATGATCAGCGCAAAGGAAAGAACCTTGACCACCTTATCCCAGAAACCAGTCAGTTTCCTCACGGAAACACTTCCTTTCAATCAAGAGAATGCGATTCATTTGTCTTAACGCGAATGAAAAGGAAGCGCCGCTTCCGCCATCAGGATCAGGCGTAGGCGGCGCTCCGAAGGGAGATTGGATTCAATTGCTCAGGAAATCATTCCCAAGTGCAGCGTAATCGATCCGTGCCGATCGCTTACTGAACCGGAACATACTCCGGCGGGATCAGGTTCGCGGGAACCTCATAGCCCTTTTCGACCAGATACTGAACAGTACCGGCGTGCAGCGGGGTCGCAGCAGCCTGCAGAGTCATCGCCGGAACGTCGTTATTCGCGCCAACCGGATAGGCGTTCTGCCAGATTTCCTTGCCGTCTTCCCACATAGCCTTGAAGAACTGATAGCCCTGCTCCTGAGTGAAGTCCATAGAGACCTGGATGCCCTGATAGGTAGAGATGCACTGCGCACTGTAATCCGGATTGAACTCATAGGAGCCCGGAGCAACAACGGCGCTCTTGCAGGCCGGGATAGCCTCAAGGATCTTTGCCATATCTTCGTCAGAGATGTCGAGGATCTTCACCGGGCGGGAAGCGTTGAGCTGCATAACATAGCTGTCCGGGGTCGGGCCGGTCTTGACGGCGCCGACGATCTGGCGGTTGGCATACGCATCGGCCGCGTCAGCCTGACCGGCCTCGAAATAATCCGGCTTGATGCCCAGCGCATCAAACGCAGCATGGATAACAACGGAAGCAGCCGTGCCGGTGCCGCCCGGATTGAACGGCTTGCCTTCCAGATCCCAGATGCTGTTGATGCCGGAATCTTCGGCCACGCAGATCTGGATCGGGGACTTCTCATAGTACCACAGGATGCGGAAATCCTCGTAGGGGTTGCCGGCGAAGGTGGTGCCGGTGCCGGTGAAGGACTCATAGTCGGTATTGGAGATGGAGTTGGCGATCTTCACCTCGCCCGCACGCAGGCGCTTGGTGTTGTCGACGTTGCCGCCGGACTCGGAAACGGTGACGTTATACTCCGGGCAATGGGTATTGAGCACCTTGCCGATAGAAACCACATACGGGAACAGACCGGAGCTGGACGCAACAGCCGCCATGGTCAGGTACGTGGTCGCGCTGGCGGCCTGCACGAAGCAGCAGGTCAGCATGAGCGCTGCGAGCAGCATTGCGACGAGACGTTTTTTCATGACAGAAAACCCCTTTCAATATTTCAATGCCCTTGGGCATTGGTTACAAGTTTTACTTATTTCTCCCCGATTCTTAACCCCGGCTTAACAACCGCGTTATATTCCAATATTATACAAAACATCCAATCATTCGCATCTCTTACAGCCCAATTAAAACATGATTCTTGCCAAAAGTCCAATATTGTCGTAGAATAGATTTATAATCTATTCTTATAGGCGAGTGATTCTATGACCTTTAAAACCATCGAATATGTGATTGCCGTCCACGATTCAGGCAGTTTTTCGCGGGCAGCGCAGAATCTGTTTGTCAGTCAGCCCGCGCTCTCGCAGGCTATTGCCAAAGCCGAGCGCGAACTTGGTGTGGAGTTCTTCGTGCGCGATACCCATTCCCTGCGCCTGACGGCAGCCGGAGAACTGCTCGTACGCGAGGGACGTGAGCTGCTTGCCAAGCGCAATGAACTTAAAACGCGAATTTCCGGCCTGTCTGCCGCACGCAATGAAACCATCCGGCTGGGCATCTCTCCCTTTTACAGCAAATACTATCTGCCTGCCGTTCTGCCTTATTTCCGCCGGCACTTTCCCTCCGTAAGCCTGGAAATTACGGAGGAAATCTCCGTCGTTATGGAGCAGCAGGTCATCGACGGCATGCTTGATTTCTGTTTTGTTCCGCTCTATCCGCAGAATCCGCGCCTTTCCTACGAGGTCATTCACGTTGAGGAGATCCTTCTGGCCGCACCCAGGGACAGCGCCGTATGCACGTATGCCACACCATCCTCCGGTCTGCCGTACATCGATCTCCGATATCTGGCAAACGAACCCTTTATCGGGCTCAAATCAATCCAGAAATTCAACGAGATGTCCGATAATCTCTGCTCGCAGGCCGGATTCAAGCCGCACATTGTATACGAAACCCTGAACTGGGATACGGTCAGCATGCTTGTTGCCAGCGGCATGGGCGTAGGCTTCGTGCCGGATGTGCTGCTCAATCATTCATCCAGTGAAAAGGGGCCGCAATACTATCATCTGCTCGGTCTGGACGCGCTTCGCCCGTATGCTGTCGCCTGCAAACGCGGCAGCACGCTTTCTCCGCTGGCCATCCAGCTGGTTGAAATCTTCAAAAGTAATATACAGCGCGAAAAGCCTGCCGGCGAAGCATCTTCGCTGTAAGCAGAATGCACGCAAAAACGCCCTTCCTTCCCATTCAGGGAAAGAAGGGCGTTTGATGTGTCAGGCAAACGCAGAATCAGCGCCAGAACAGCTGCTGCGCAATCACAGAAAGCTGGTGAAGCCGTTCATTGATCGCAGCAATCTGATCATTGGTGTGTCGCATCTGATTGTCATAGGCTATTCTGGCTTCCTCAAATTCAACCAGAAAAGCCTCCACCACCTTCTCAGGCAGCTGGGTCACGGCGTTCAGATAAGCGCTATAGACCTGGTCAAGGCTCTCCTCCATGCTTTTGCCGGCATTTACCCTTGCGCTTTCCAATGCCTTGCGAACCTTTTCCTTCGCCTCTCTTTTTGTCTTTTCCAGAGAGCGGAACACATTGTAGATCTGCTCCACCACCACGAGGGGCATGACGGCCAGCTCCAGCACGACCGCAATGGCAGCCTCCGGAATGCTGTCCGTATTGAATACGCCGTCAATTCCATGCAGGGTGTTCCTGAATATGACGCTTCCTGTCACAGCAACTTTAGTCCCAGCCTTCAGATGATCCACATCCACGATATCCGAAGTGCTCATCTTCAGGGTATTCACCGCCGCTGCAGATACGTTCAGATGATAACGCTCATAGCACTCATTCAGCCATGTCCTGTAGGCGGCCAGCTCATAGCCGAGTGACTGCCTGAAATCCTGAATGCTGCGGCCTATGGCTGCCTCCACGCCGGACATTGCATGCTGATTAAAACCGCTCAGGCAGATGGAAACCTCCTCTTTGCTGCCGCACAAGTCAATGGCCCGAAGCATCTGCTGCCACTTTCTCTCAATCGCACCGCCAATCACGCCTTCATGCAGCGCGTCGTGCGCGATTCTTCTCTCCTTCATCTTCTCCTGGAATACCTCAAGCATCTGCCCGCATTCCTCTTTCATCTTCTCGGGAGAGGCTTTTTCCAGTTCCTTCTGCACGCTGTCAAGCTGTTCCCGCTTTGCGCCAAGGCTGTCCGTGAGCAGAGTTGTGATCTGCTCCACTACCGCGGTCACATTCGCGTGAACAATGCTGTTTCTGCGATCAGCCATTTCCATGAAAATCGTCTCGATGGTATTCTCAAAACGCTTTTGCCACATCCGGGCCTTCTCATCGGCACTGTCGCCGTCCAGATAAGCATCCAATGCATACACTGCCGAAATACAGTGTACCTCCGGCTCGTCAACGCCAAGCATAGAAAGATGATGTGCGACAAAGTCTCTGAGCTCCTCCAGCCCTTTGGACGATCGGATCATATCGCACTTGGTAATCACAAAGATGGAATGCTTCAGCAGATGGGATGCGTTTTCCTGCAGGAAGCTGCCGAAGGACGCCGTATAGACCCGCTCCGCCGGAAACATGATGATGGCGGCGTCCGCCGCATCGCGCAGCACCTCCTGCGTCACGCGCACATGATCAGCCGTTCCATCTGTTCCGGGATTGACGCCGGGCGTATCAATCAGGCAGATGCCCTGATACTTCTCATTCAGCGGCGCCTTGACGTCTACCCGCGAAATACATCCGCTGAGCCGGTTATCGGTTGTCACTGCGTCGATCAGCCTGTCGGAATCCTCAGGAAGCCGAATGCCTGCATAATCCTCAAAGGCCTTTCTTCCGCCATCCCTGTGCAGCGCAAACGAATTGCCGTTGCTGCCGTGCGCCGTGACCAGATAGCTGCCGAAGCCGCCGACGGGGCTGCGGACGCTCCATGTGATATACGTGGGCACTGCGGTCGTAGGCTGCATATCCGTGGCAAGGATTTCCTTCTGGAACAGCGCGTTGATGAACGTGCTCTTGCCGCTGCTGTATTCGCCGATGATCGCCAGATTCAGCCTGCTGTCGCAATATCGCTCCTCAGCCACATTGAGCTGACGCATAAGCGTTTCTCTCTGTCCGGCGTCCAGCGACGCGACGATATCCTTGAGTTTTGCCAGCATGTCCTGCATGGTGAGCGCTTCATCAGCCCGGCTCTGACCGGCAGATTTTGCCATATATCCTGTAATGACAGTGCCGCAGTAGGTACATTGGCTGCATGCCGTGGGAACATTTCCGCCGCATTTGGGACATCGTTTCACGATCAATTCCTCATTTCACTTGTGAATTGCTGTCTGATCCTTAAAAAATACCGGTGCAAAAGCGTCCGGACGCCTTGCCTTTGATGATCCTATTATACAGGAATTGCCGGAAAACAAAGGAAAAAAGGAAGAATCACCCTGCGAACCGGCAGTTATGCCTTGCTGCTGATATACTCCAGATATCGGATATACAGACCCTTTGCAGACGCCTCCCTGCGTCCCCACCTGTGCAGGCCAAAGGAAACCAGCGTTCTGATCTCGTCCCCGGTCAGCACTGCACGATGTGATATGCTCCTGTGCACGTCATCTGCCCACTGAGAGATGCTCTTTGCCTGCGCGCCGCCTTTGAGTATCTGTTCCAGATCAAGAATCCGGCAAAGCGCGCTGTATTCCTCATCGCCAGTCAGCACGGAGGCAGCATCCTCCGTCCATCCGGTCAGGATTCTTCTCGCTTCCCGCTCCTGCGTATTCAGAAAGGCCGAATCGTACTGTTTGAATGCCTCAATCTTCTGCGCATCCAGACTGCTCTCCCTGCCGGACATGCGATGCATGATCAGCGCTGCCGCAGCCTGACCAAGAAGCCCCCGATGATCGATCTTCATATTGACCGGCGTGAACACGAACGGCCTTTCGCGGCTCTTATCAAAATAATCAATCTTGCACAGCACGGCGTCCGCCCATCCATTCTGATAGACCGCCGCCACACCCGTACGCAGCTTAGCGATCTCCTGCTGCTGGGCATCGTTCAAAGAGAGGGAATTGCCTGCAATGAGGCGGTCTTCCCGGTCGGGCAGCATAAAAAACACCTTGGTCTGCGTATTGCGGATGACGGACCAGTCCATCACAGAAGGCGACTGATCGGCTATGATAAAGCCTTCGCCGGAAGAACGCATCTCTGCAATGGCGGATGCAAGCATCTCCACCGAGGCCGCACGCGCACTGCTTCCTTCAGAGGAAGGATTATGCCTGCGCAGCAGGTTATGCGCCTCTTCCAGAACGGTCACATGGCGAAGCGGCGAGTTCATTCTGCCTTCCGCCATGCGGTATTCGATCAGCCTGGTGGTCAGCACACCCATGAGCAGCGCCTTGGTTTCAGCAGAACCGATCCGGCTGATATCGGCAATCACATTGCTGCTGAACAGGTTTTCGTCTCCGATCTCGTCCTGGCTGAAGATCAGACCGTACAGACCGTTCGTCAGGGATTTCACGCGGGTAACCAGCGCGCCGATATAGTTTCCCTTTACCTCATTGGAGTAACTCGACTGATTGATCACCCGCGGAAGCGCCTCCAGCAGATCGCTGAAGGACGGGAACTGCGCCCCTTCCGGCCGGCCGCCGCCCATGAGATTGAATCCCTTCTCGGTATAAATCAGTTCCACAGCCTCCTTCAGAATGGCTGGCATCGCGGAATACATGGGCCAAGCGGTATTGAAGATGTCCAGCAGGCGCTCGATATGCTGGATGGTGGGAATCTCATCCGGGCATGCAAAGGGATTGATCCGCAGGACAGGGCCTCTGGCCGGGTCGACGCCATACACGCTGAAGCCCTCCCGGCCGCCAAGCACATGGCGGTATTCGCCCTTAGCCGGCTCGATGATCAGCATCTTGATGCCATGGCGGTCCAGCTCGTCCAGCAGCTGATAACAGAAATTGGATTTACCCACGCCAGTTGCACCGGAAACGAACAGATGCTTCGTCAGGTCATCCAGATTCAGATTGACCGTCGTGCGCGTATCCACCTTTCCCATGTGATAAATGCTGCCAATACGGATGGATCTGGCGTTTTTCTTCACTTGCGCTGCGCTTCTGCTCACAACATCCCTTGCAAAGCGGGCAGCGGTCGAGGCGACCATGCCCGGAATTGTCCGTTCGGGCAGAGCAAAATACCGCGGCATGTCGCTCAGGCCGATCAGCTGCGCAAGGCGCACCTCGGGGAAGACGTCATTATTGGGAAACCTGAATACCGGATGACGGCCGCTGGCAAGATAATGCCGGATAATGGCGACGTCCGATGTCTGATTCCATTCGCAGATCGGAGAATGCAGCGTTGCAAGCGCGCCGGATGTGCAGATGGAACGGTACTGATTGGCGGCAGACACGGCCGTTTCGCTGTCTCCGGCGATAAAATAAGCCGCCGTATGAAAGGCGCCTTCGCGCTGGAAGGTGGCGATCTGCTTGAGCTGCGCATCGAGCATGCTCAGGATATCCGCAATCGCCTTGTTGACCTGCGTTGCCTGCTGCGTTTCGCCATAGGTGTTGCTGTAATTCGTATTGGCTCCCTGCTGCGTATTCTCTGCGCGGCTCTGGTTATATCCCAGCTGCATGCTTTCATTCGAGGATTCATCCTCGTGGGTGGAAACGCTGGCTGCCGCCTGATGATCCTGCGCCTTCATACCCAGAATCTGCTCGCCGCTGGAAATCACCTTCGTCAGCGAGGAACTGTAGAACAGCGACTGCAGCACATTCGCCTCAGGGCCGGCCAGCAGCACCGCGGCGGCCGTTCCGGCCAGATACAGTCCGCTGTTGTGGCGGGCCCTGTCCTGATCAAGCTCCTGCTGCTGGGATACCGCCGCGCCTCTGGTGGTGCTGTGTCCGCGGGAGATACTGGCATTATGGCCGATGGTCTCCGTGATCGCCCTGGATATGCTCTCTCCGATCGATTTGGAATTGCTCTGAGAGAGCGTCAACGTGGATTTTTCCAACGATGAGAGCTCCGTATACAGCCGCTGAAGCTGCTGACGCATGGCCGATAGCTCTTCAGGGAGAATCGACTGCGCAAGCAGCACCATGGAAAACGGACTGTGCTTCATGCCCTCGATCAGCACATCCAGCTTCTGCAGCTGCTCATCCTGCCGCTTTTCTTCCATCGGAAAGGCTGCAACGGCGGAAACATGGATGGATTCTGCGGGCGGAAGCAGCTCATCCATCAAAGAACGGATCGCCGCATTATGCAGAATCCTGTACTGGCAGCCCGGAAGAAGGCTGTTCATCGAGCGCAAAAATGTATCGAACACAGGCTGGGGCGCCTGCTCGCAGGCAACGCCCATGTAAATCTCGGCACGATCCTTTTTGCCATTGATCAGCAGCACGATGCTTTCGCCGTAGTTTTCCACCGCGCCGAACAGCGACTTCAGCTTTTCCGAAACCCGTTCCTGCTGGTCGTAGAGCAGCGTATCCACGTGAATCAGGCGCAGGTTTTCCGCACTGTCAGCAGGTGCAGCGATGCCGACAAGCTTTGCCCTGCTCATGCACTGCAGGTATTCCTTGTGAAGAAACAGCTTGGCATGCGCAAGCGCCGAAAGCGTCTTTTCCTGCATGTTGTTTGCATCCATACTCATTGCTTATCCTCCCGGCTCAGCAGTGCTTCCCATGCTCTGCGCATCTCAATGACCTTCATTCTCTCAGCTTCGTCCGCCGCTTTCTGAATCTGGCGGATCAGATCGATGTAATCTTCGATGAGGCTGACCGTTTCCTCCGCGCTCATTTCCGATTTGAGCCGGCTGTCCAGTCTGTCCCGCCTGAACATCAGGCTCTGCGTCGAAACGGGCACATTCCAGCCTCTGCGCAGCGTGCGCATCTGATCCTGCAGCTGTCCGATGGTAAATCTTTCCCTGTGCGTCAGCCGGATTTCGACCGGATCAAATCCTCTTTCCGTCAGGGCTGCAGCCTGCCTGTGCACAGCCTCAGAAAAGAGGCTGTAATCCTCGCGATTCCCTTCAAAGACCATGTCCACATCAATTTCGTTGATTTCTGCAATCAATTCCGGCAGAAAGCCGTTCCACTGCAGGTAGCCGCATGTGAGCGCCTCCAGCCAATGGCTCATCGGCTTATGGATGACCATCTTCTGGATCTTGCTGCCCTGTCTGGCAAATCCGGCGTGATTGATCATCAGCCGGGCCGCCTGAGAAAACGGATTGTAGATCAACTGAACGTAACACGGCATTGCTTCCACCTTCTATCTTTATGGATCAAAGGGCTGACCCGAAAACGAGGCAGCCCTTATCTGAATCAGCATCAAACGCCGTTAATTATACTGAGCGGCGATTTGATTGCCCTCCCGGCAGATCTCATCAAGCGTTTTCATCGCATCCTGATTCCGCTTGATGAGCAGATTCTTTTCGCCGACGCCCTTTTGCGCAACTTCGCACATGGCGCCGATCTCAGCGCGCTTCTTGTCCAGTTCCATCTGGAGCTGCGCTTTGATGCGTTCGCCGGCATTGACAATGATGTCGTCGCAGGCCCTGATCATGCCGGCAGTCGTGGTCTGCTGAGAGGTAGCGGCTTCGCTGTAAGCCTTGCGGAATCCCGCCATGATATCCGCTTTGAGCTTCGTCTCCCGCTTTTCATTATTGGTGGCAAGAATCGCGATGATATGCGTGGCGATATCTGCCGCAAGCACAAGCGGAATACTGACCGGAACGCCCATGCCCAAGGCCACCATGACAGCCGTGTTGACGGCAATATTGCCTGCAATGGCCCTGCCCATCGCGCCGGTTCCATGGGTCAATGCCAGCGATCCGGTGAAGGGATCGCCCGTCAGCGCGGTGAAGGCGACGCCCGCAACCACGTCCGTAATCGTCTTCTTGTTCTTTTCCTTCCGATAGTTGCCGGTCAGCTTCGCGTCCACTTCATCCATCTGAACATAGAAGTCCATCAGCTCGCTGCCGATCGTCTCCAGGCTGCTGGTGATGACGGACTGCAGCATGTTGCTCATCTCCGTCATCATCCAGTCCTTGTTGGCGCGCGCCATGCGCTGTTCCAGTTCATTCTGGCATTCCTGCTGGATGGCTTCCGCCATCTTTCCATCCCTGCCGGGGATGAACTTGGTCATTCCGCGGGGCAGCCTATTCTTGAGCTCATAATCCTCCAGATCCACCTTGTTGGCGAGCTGGGCCACGTGGTTTTCGATGCTGGCCTCCAGCAGCGGGCGCGCCTTCTGAACGGCGTCCTTGAAATGCGCGACGCTCGCGAGCATATTCTGCTCGGCGATATCCAGCTCCTGATTGGCTGCCGCAATGCGCGTATTGAGCACGCCGATATCGGTGGTGGCGCTCAGCCTGATCTTATCCGCCATCGACGTCAGTTCTTCGCAGAGGCGCTGCATCGAGTTATTGAGCGTCTGGATCTTCATGCGGCCCTTGTTTTCCACCAGATAGCGGGTATAGAACTTTTCAAAGCCGTCGAAGCCGGAGCGCACGACCATGTCACGGTCTCCGGACAGCTTGCCATCCAGAGCATCCAGACTGTCGATGAAATGGATGCCCGCGTCGCCGATGTCCGTGTGATTGGCAGCCTGCTGACGGGCAATCTCGCAGAACTCGTCCATCACGCTCTGCGGCTTGCGGCGGTTACGGTGCATAACCTCGCCGAACTTGGTATAGACGATGATCAGATCCCGGAAACCGAAATCATTGATGCGGGTCAGCAGACGCTTGTCCTCAGCGGTATAGATGTGATTGCTGTCCATCAGATAGATGACGGCGTCGGACTTGGGGAAATAGCGCTCGGTGATATAGTCGTTGCCCCACGGATCGTTCATGCCGACGGTATCGATGAGCATGATGCCCTCTTTGAGCAGCGGAATATCACATTCCACCACGACGCGCTCGTACTGCATGTTGCTCGTCAGTTCGCCGGTCATGTTGGCCTTGTTGTCGATGGAACAGTACTTCTTGAACACGTCTGCCGCCGGATCGATCAGAACAAGGGGCTCTGCATTGCCGGAACCTTCCTTGGGATACAGGGTGATGCGGTACTGCTCGCCGTAGATCAACTCAGTAATGACGCCGGTTTCCGGCAGATCGCCGGTGGGCAGGAAGTTTTCCCGGCCTGCCAGCGCGTTGATCATGCTGGTTTTGCCGGCATTGAATGCGCCAACAATAAGCACCTTGAAAGCTTCCCTGGTCTTTTTCTTCTGCTCATCCAGAATCATCTGGATTTCCGTGTTCTCAGGCGCAATGGTCACTGCACACTGCTTTTCATCCGTCAGCAGACCGTTCACCTTTTCCAGGTTGCTGTTGTGCATTTCCAGAGTAACGTTCATCTCGACACTCTCCTTTATCTATGGTGTAGTTGACACGCTTACTGTGCTTTCAATCTGTCGGCAATCGCCTGAAGCTGAGAAACCCGCTGCGGCTGGACAGGCGCCCTGTCAAGGGCTGACCGGTCGACCGGCGGCTCATGCATGGCGTCGCTGAGCGCCCTGTATGTCCGCTGGATATCCGGGATCAGAACCGTCTGCAGCTCTTTCACGCAGGCGGCAGCCCAGTTCTTGATGGCCGCTTCATGCTTCTCCGTCTGCGATGCAGCGTTCCTGAATACATACGCGGCGCCGCCGGCAATTGCGCTGGCAGAGATCACGCCGATGGTCCAGGGCGTCGGCATCCGGCTGAGCAGTGTGAAGGCACTGACTGCCCCGACGCTGGCAGCGGACTGAATCATATACGGCAGTTCGTTGCCGGTGCCCTGCTGAAAGCGGATTGCGTGGTTTGCGCCATGCGCAAAATCCACGTTCCTGCCAAGGGACTGCAGATCCCTTTCGCTGAGCACATTCTGTGCAGCGGCGTCGGATGTAATCGAGAGCAGGCTTTCCTTCATCTGCGCTTCGAGCGTGCGCAGCTGCTCATTGACAAGCGCTTCCGCCTGCCCGGCCAGACGCTGCCGGAATGCCTGATCGAATCTGCACTGCCTGCCCTGTGCAGCCATCTGCTGCGCAAAGGCATCAATTTTCCGGCCGATCGCACGGACCTTTTCCGTCATTTCGTTGCCGGCCGTGGAGCAGCGCAGCTTCATTTCCTGGCAAATCCTGCCGGCTGTAACGGACGCCAGCCGGGCATTGCGCTGCTGGATTTCCTGCTGTTCCAGAAGAGAGGCGAGATTGCTGTTCTCCTCTTCAATCAGCCTGTGCGTATGCTCAATGAGCAGGCATCTGCATTGCTCTTTGATCATGTCCTGATGCGCTTTGCGGTGCGCAAGCAGGTCGGCTGTCGCGGGCAGTGCGATACGCATCTGCTCCGACACAGCGTCCCAGCTGTCCGGACCGGCGAAAATGGGAGCGGCAAGGTTCATGCGCTCGCAGGCCTTCTTCGCATATACCTTCGCCGATTCCATATCCTGCGCCGCGACCCGGTCGCACTGGGTGGCGATCACATGAACCGGCATACCGCCCAGAGACGCAATGGCCTTTTTGTCCTCGGCAGTCATGAAGTGGGAAAGCGGCGAGAGATAGAACACCACGTCCAGTTCGTCTACCCAATGCGCCTCTTTGAGAAGCCTTTCCGCCGAAAACTCGTACATAACGGCATCCGTGCCGCCCCATTCCCTGCTGAAAACATGCACGCACTCAAAGCGTTCATCGTCCGCCATGCGGTCAAATGCCACACGCAGGGGCAGGCTCTGCGAAGGAAGCAGCGACGGCTCGCACACCTGCTGTTGGAGAATCCCGTTGAG
Organism: Clostridia bacterium; assembly: GCA_017545905.1. Lineage (GTDB taxonomy): Bacteria > Bacillota > Clostridia > Christensenellales > Aristaeellaceae > Ventricola. The sequence continues at coordinate 46,421 of JAFWXL010000071.1, forward strand.
CAATGTGGTTTTTCCGCAGTTGACAGGACCGACAATGCCCACATGCGTCCCGCTTCGCTGCAAAAGCGCCTCCGCATTCTTCAGCCTCTTTTGCACATCGTCAGCGCCCAGTTCCTGGGCAATGCTATATAGATCATCCATTTCAAAACCTCACTGTGATTTGTTTGACCGCAGTATACCAGAATCGGAGCCTTCCGTGTGCAATGCGGTATTTTCAGGGCGTCAGGCGGTATTTTTCAGCACGCTCCTGACAGCTTCGTATTTCGAATCCGAAACAGGAAGCCTTTCTCCGTTGGATAATTCAACCCAATGACTGCGCTTATCCAGATAGCGGATGTGCGCCTTGTTGACGATATAGCTTTGGTGGATCCGGATGAACGCATCCCCCAGCTGCTGCTCCGTCAGATGCTTCTGTATCTCGGACAGCTTTCTCACCAGCACAATAGCTGGCAGCTTCTCACACTGAATGGATACATTCTTGAGTTCGGACTGGAAGTACAGGATGCTGTCTGAGCGCAGGATGTACAATCCGTCCCTGTTTTCAATGGCAAAGGAGCCTGCATGCATGCGGATATCCGCCATGACTGCCGGAATCAGCTCGCTCAGCGTCCAGGGGCAGCCCGTTCCGTCCGGGCAGCGGAAATAGCCGATCGGCCTGACGGCCAGCAGCGAAGCCAGCTCGCAATCCACCCTGCTGAAAAACACGATCCGGCAGTCCCGGCTGCCGCTGTAAATCTCCTCAGCCATGCGCTGAGCATCGGGCATATCCAGCGAAATCAGCGCAAAGCGAACCTGCGGAAAGAACTCAGCGCGCTTTTCTTCGCTGGGGAACCGGCTCATCCAGAGAGTCCGGCAGATCAGATTCGTATGAAATGCGTATTCCTCAATGTGCTTTCTGATAAAGCCGCAGACTTCCTGACGCTCCTCATATACGGCGATCAAAAACATGTCATTCTGCCTCCGTCATATACACGTCAGAAAGGCCCAGCGCATCAATGGCTTCAGACACGATCCGGTTATATTGCGCCAGGGTTTCGGCTTTCAGGCCGCTTCCGGCTGCTTCCTGCAAAAGCCTGTCGCTGTGCATGCGCACCTGCGTCGCCATGCGCGCATATTCCTGCATAAATGCCGTGCCCTGCGCGTCATGTGCGGGCATGCCTGCTCCCGGAGCGTCCTGCAGCACCAGATTGTCAAAGCGGCAAAGATGCCTGAACGGGAAGACAAATTCTACCCTGTACGCCGGTTTGCAAAATACGGCGCTCTCCGCGGAAAAATGCTCCCGATGAAGAAGAAAACGCACATGCAGGGTATTGGCACGGACCGAATAAAACGGAAAACCCATCGTCATTTCCATACCCACTTCGCGCATCACGGGATGATCGCGCAGCCGTTTCATCATCAGCTCCGTATTCATGGCATTACTCCCCATCGATGACATAGCAGCAGCTGCCGCACGCCGACCATGCCTGTATGAACGCCTCCAGCGAACAATGCTGCAGGGCGTATTCTCTGCCGAAAGATTGCAGGCAGACCGTGGGCGCATCCGGATCGCGCAGATCCATGCCCCTGACTTCTGCCATGTATGCACAGGAAAGCTGTGCATGCGCGGCGTCGCCCGCGAGGCCGGACATGCGGATTGTGCACAGAACGCGGCAGTCCTGCGCAAGCGCCTGCGTGATATCGGTCAGGGAAGCGCCCTGCAGCACTTCAACTGACGCCTCCTGCATTTCCAGCAGGTATTCAACGTCCATCACAGACGTGCCGCAGGCCGGCGGAAGCAGATCTGACAATGCCGGAATCTCCCGGATCAGATCCGCACCGCCAAGCTGCCCGGCAATGCCTTGCTGATCAAAGCCGTGAACCGGCTCCGTGCATGCTGGAATCTCCATGCTGCCAAACAGCAGGTCGGAGTCATCCTCGTCAAATGCGATCTCCCGGATGGGCTCGCAATGCTCAAGGATGACGCCCGCCTCCAGCTGTTCCAGCCTGCCGTCGCCGCAAACGCCTTCAAACATTCTTTCCATCATGATTATCGGATAGGCTCAGAAAGCGCCTTCAGCGCTTCTTCCGGTTCCTTGATGATCCAGTCCAGCGTGAGCAGCGCGCCGGTAAAGCGCATGCCCATTTCGCTGACCAGCCTGTTCAGGCTGTAGCCATGATACTGGGTCGCATCCTCACAGTGACCGTCGCGCAGCCATCTGTCCAGCAGCGGCTGGAGCGCCGGGGTAATCTCCTTGAGATCGTGCTCAATGACAGCAGCTCTCTTTTCGCTGCAGTTCAGACGTTCCATGATAATCGCCTTCATGATATTCCCTCCGATCAGATGTTCAGCTCACTCAAGACTACATTGGCAAACGCGCGCGCATCCACCTCAACAGGCTGATTCTTATAGCGCAGGAAACCGATATCCTTGAAGATCGCCCAGTCGCCGGATTCATAGCCCAGCTTTTCAAAGTTGTCTCTCCAGGATTCCACCAGCACCTCGTTTTTCTCGACCTGTTCACCGTAGAGATTGTGGAACTGATAGGCGTGGCGGCCCTCGTGGAACACCGTATCCAGCACCTCGCGGTACATGCCGTCGATGCCCAGCAGGCTGTCAGAAATCACGATCTTGTCGCCGTTGCAGTAACCCAGTACGCCGGGCTCCAGCGTTTCCAGCTCGATGCCAAGGGCAGGCCTGTGAGCAATCTCGGCGACTTCGTTCTCCAGCTGCTGCAAAGCGTCCACGCGCTCGCTGACATCCAGATTCTTCCAGTTTTCAAACTGAAGCTCCGGAATGTCCATAAAGACCTCGCGGATTTCGGCTGCCTGTACTTCCATGGAAGGAGCAAACTCTTCCAGCCCCTCGCCTGCGAAATCCGGGATCGGCGTATCCATGTTCTGCTCCAGTCCTTCAAAGATCAGATTGTGTTCCATTGCTCGTACCTCCTTCGTTTGTTTGCATCCATATCGTACCACAAGGCAGTAAGAAAAGATCATTTCACGCAGAATTACCGGATAAAGCGGTATTTTTGTCGTCTGCGCACATATACAAGCCTTTTGCTCCCAAAATACAGAGGAAAAATAAACCTTCTGTTTTATCACAGACAGTATCTACAGAGTATTATAGAGCAATATAGTCAAATAGTCTACACTATATTCTGAACAACATCACAAATCCTTGTTATAAATGCCGCGCAAGAAATCGGCTTTACAACAATAACAGCCGAATCAAGGCAAAGCCAAAGGGCTTGCCGCCTGCTATTCACAGACAACAAGCCCTTTCGGCTTCGTGATTATTTTCCGGACATTTCTGTCCAACTTTTCAGGTCAGATTAAACCGGCGCATCTGCTTTTCTTTCTTAAACTCAAGTCAGGAATCGGATTCAACCCCGTACGCCGTCAGGAAACCAATGAAGCATTCAGGCGTTCCCTGCCTTTCCGGCATTCAGAATCGATTGGAATAATCGTTCTGGCGAGTCTCTCTGTTCTGCCGGGCGCAGCCATCCTGCCGGGCATAACCATTCTGTCGCGTATAGCTGCCCTGCTGCGCATAACCGCCCTGCTGGGCCTGCTGCGCGTAACCGTTCTGACGGGCGTAGCCGCCCTGCTGGGCCTGCTGCGCGTAACCGCTCTGACGGGCGTAGCCGCTCTGCTGCGCGTAGCCGCCCTGCTGTGCGTAGCCGCTCTGCTGCGCGTAGCCGCTCTGCTGAGCCTGCTGCGCGTAGCCGTTCTGCTGCGCGTAGCCGCTCTGACGGGCGTAGCCGCCCTGCTGGGCCTGCTGCGCGTAGCCGTTCTGCTGCGCGTAGCCGCTCTGACGGGCGTAGCCGCCCTGCTGCGCGTAGCTGCTCTGCTGCGCGTAGCCGCTCTGCTGCGCGTAACCGCTCTGCTGCGCGTAGCCGCTCTGCTGCGCGTAGCCGCCCTGCTGAGCCTGCTGCGCGTAGCCGCTCTGCTGCGCGTAGCCGCTCTGACGGGCGTAGCCGCCCTGCTGGGTCTGCTGCGCGTAGCCGCTCTGCTGAGCATAACCGCTCTGACGGGCGTAGCCGCCCTGCTGGGTCTGCTGCGCGTAGCCGCCCCGATAGGGATAGGCATTCTGCTGCGGATATGCGTTCTGGCGGTAATGGTCATTCTGCGTTGAATATTCATTCCGGCGGTGATAGGCGTCCTTGCCGGAATATGTATTCTGACGGGAAGGCTCATTCTGCCGGATATGCTCATTCTTCTGGGTGGTCTGAGGCGTCCGGGATCGCTTCTGCGAGTCATGGCCCCGCTTTGCGCTTCGCCTTGCAGCTGCTTTTTGTTTGCTTTCCAGCGAATCTGTGTAGAACACGAATCCAATCATCAATCCGCATACGAGAATGGCTACATAGATTCCCGGCGGCTGCTGGATGAAGCTGGCGACATAGCCCAGATACGGAATGGAAAACATGACTTTTCCGACAATATTGCCAGCGCTGACCAGTCCGGCGTCCACATCCCTATTGGCGTCGCCCTTGGTACGATAGCGCACGACAGACGGATTCGTTTCATCCGGAACGATTTCCACAATACGGTGCGTGGCGATCACATTGGGCGAAACGCTGAACGTAATGACGTCATTCACACGCAGATCAGCGGCATCCACGCGCCTGACATAGATCAGCGAGCCCGTAGGATGTGTCGGCTCCATCGAGCCGGTCAGCACGCCGTATACCTGTATGCCGAAAATGCGGATGCCAGTGATCATAAAGGCAAAAACCATCGCCATGATCACCATGCCGGTAGACAGGGTTTTCAAAATCTGTATCGTTTTCTTATTCACTGCTGCCTCCAGAAAAACGCGCGATTCCTATTCAGCATGACCAGACCCATTCCGCTGAGCATCAGCATAGCTGTCCACACAAGCAGATGCGCATGATCGCCGGTATTCGGCAGGGGAAGCGGCTCATCGTACTGATTCTGATACACCGCAACGATCTGTGTCACGGGCTGACCGTCGAGCTTCAGTTCCGCAGACATTTCATGTATCTCATTGAGAACGAGAGAAATGCTGACGTCGTAAACCGTATCGTCATACGTCACATGCTCGCGTCCATTGTTCAGCTCATACAGGCGGTAACGGAAGGTCTTGCCGACGTCCTCCGCGCCAAACGTCAATTCTATGACAGCCAGACCATCGTCAGAAGACGTGGCAGCCGCCGTTTCGCCTGTTTCTTCATTGATCAGCTGAAAATCGAAGCCGCCGGGGCCGATTCCTGCTTCGCTCAGATTCACCACGGATTTCTGAATCGTAACCGGCACGCAGATATCCTGCGGGGGCAGATACTCCACGCGGAAGGAATTATGCAGCTTATTGGATCTGGCCGTGATATATGCCAAGGAGGTATACGTTGCCGTAACGACAGCGATTGCCGCACAAACCAGCAATGCCAGCTTCATCAGCGTGCCGCATCGTTTCATCAGGCAACCCTCCTCTCTTTATCGTATGGCAGATGATCAGAACGGACTGAGCGTATTGAGCGGCAGCGCCATATCCAGCGCCGCCTCAGCGGTGGCATAACCTTTTTCGGTAAACGGAGCAGGATCGATCGCCAGCACCTGCGTCTGCAGGAAATCGCTGCGGTAGCGGGCGATCTGCTCACTGGTCATGCTGGCGTCCATGGCGATGGAAATGTCGACCTCGGGCGAGGCGGCGCCCGCCGGCAGCGCCTTTGTATAGGTGAACACCTTCATTTTATAAGGCAGGCTGCCGATCGTGATATCCTTCCATGCGTGCTCGGCGAATGCATCACCGGCAGCAAAGCGGATATCTAGCTTGGGCCAGCTCTGCGCATCATACTGAACGGCATAGACAAGGCGGAAGTATACATCCCCCTTGCCGCTGTTCTGCACATGAATGCTGCGCGAAACGCTGCCGCCGGGGAACAGGCTTTGCGGCTTATCATCGCAGACAAGCTCGACATGCACCTGCGTGCCTGCGCCGCCCTGTTCAGGCATGCCGTTTTGAAGCAGCGCCGTAATCTCCTGAAACACAGTGTCCAGATCCGGCAGGGCGAATGTCCCCTCAACCAGCATAAAGCTCACAATGACAAAGCACAGTGCAACAAGCAGAGCCTTTTTCATGATCGCTTCTCCTTTATCAGATAATGATCCCTTGCAGCAATCAAAAGGCACGGTGCCCCATGCCCTTTGATTGCCGCCCTCCCTGAGGGGAGGACGGACTTGGAAAAGTCAATTAATTGTTGCCAGAGTATCCTTTGATGGTCACACCGTCTGCGATGGTGATATCATCCTGTCCCTTGTAATCCTCGTAGACCACGCCGTCTTCATAGGTGCCGCCGAGGAAGTTCATGTAGCCCTTACCCGAGCCGTCTTGGTTCCAGATATAGGTGTTGGTCGCACCTTCCTTGGCGCGGAAGGTACCGCCGTTGATCGTCAGAGTAGCAATGCCGCCCTGCTGCGGATAGTTGCGGATGAGGTTGCTGCCCAGACCACTGATGGAGAATTCACCGCCATTGATCGTCAGCTTGGCTTCCTCAACACCTGCTGCGCAGAAGTTGTCGACAACAGCGCAAATAATGTAATTGAGTTTGCCCGCTTCTGCCTTAGTGGATTTATCGGTCACGTGGTAAGAACCGCCGTCAATGGTCAGTGTGCCCTGGTTGTTGAAGATGCTATTGGAGGCGTTCTTATCACCGCTCGCGTTTGCAGTAACTTCAGCAGTGTAATTAACCTTGCCGTTGCCGGTCACAGTCAGGCTGCCGCCCTTCTTGATGGAGAAAGCAGAAGTACTGGCAGCGCCGGATTTTTCGGCAGTAATCTCTTTACCATTCAGATTCAGCTTAGCAACAGTGCCGTCAGCGATCTCAATGGTAGTATCGCTCAAATCAATATCCGCAGTCAGATATACCTCGCCGCCCTTAGCAAGCTCGGCAGCCAGCTCCGCAGCAGTCGCTACAGCCGTGCCAGCGGGCGCATTGGATTCGCCGCCGGTCAGGCCGCCCCACTGCGTGGTATAGGCGGTGTAGGCTGCATCAACATCATCAAAGCCCTCGGTCTGGATGGCAAAGCCGTCAACCATGATCTTCACATCGGACAGATCGCCGAGCCGCGCAACCGGCTGACCATTCTCAATCACAACATACTCATTGCCCTGATAGTCAACATTCGCCGCCAGCTTCACGCTCTCAAGCATGTTTCCGGTCTCGTCGCCAGCATCCAGCGCTTCAGGATACTTCACCAGATAGCCGGTGTAGCCGTCGTGAGGAGAGGTGACGCCATCGGTGACGGGCGTATAGCCGTCGGCCCAGCCGAGCTCAATGTACTTCGCCAGATCGCTGGGAACGGAAACGACCATCCACACATACGCAGGCTCAGTCGCATGCTTATTCACGATGCCGGCTTCCTTGTCAACCTCAACGCCGGGGTAAAGCGGGGAGTCCGGCTCGAATTCTTCTTCGACTTCAATGTCTACATTTCCCATGGTGAAGGTATTCGTCACGGAGTCGCGGTCGGTCAGGTAAGCCAGCGTGCCGCTGATTGCCGTGGTCATGCTCAGCACCAGTGCAATGACAAGCAGCCATTTGCGGTTCAGTTTCATGGTTGTTCCTCCTTGATCATATTCTACAGAGCAGCTCGTTCAGGCTGTAGAACGCATGTTGATTGCCGGGGCACAGATTTCCGGCAGGAACAGCGTCCGTCATGCAGAATATCGCGCCCTCAGGGTTTCCTGTCCCTTCGCCGCGAAGGGACAGGATGAATGCATCACTTAAAAAGTGTAGGTGTAAACACCGGTGGTAATGTAATGTCCGGTTTCTTTATTCCTGGTATTGCCATTCTCAGGAGAGGGTTCTTCCGTCTCATAGAGGCGGAGCTCAACGGTAAGCGTGGTGCCCGGCTCAAGCGCACTCACATCAGTGCCATCAATCTTTCCCTCAAGAGCGACAGCACCGCAGAGGAATCCGATTCCATCGTTGCCGTATTCGCAGAGTTCTTCGTAGTTTACGGTGATGCTGCCGCCGCCCATGGCCTCAACCAGACGGATTTTAGTTCCGGCTTCAATGGGCTGATCAGACGCCAGCATCACCCACTTGTCATTATTGAGAGAGCACCACGCATTATAGTAGCCCGCCAGACCGATTCCGTATGCTGGAATATCTTTATTCGCAGTAACGACAAAGTCTGCGTGCCAATAGCGATATTCGCTGTTCTGAGCTTCCGCGAGGGACATGGTGGGCTCAAACTGATAGGCGACATCCAGTGGAATTACTCCCACATCAAGACCCATCTTGCTGTCGGTAGTATCAATCGTCAAATTCTTATCAAGAACGGTAACGTTGTCATTGATCAGTGTATCATCCGCGCCAAACGTCTTGACACTTGCGAAGGGGATCGGCGCACCCTCCTCGCCCCACTGCGTGTTGTAGGCATTGTAGGCCTCGGTCACAGTGTTCAGGCCTTCCGTCTGCACAGCATAGCCGTTTACGGTGACCTTCATCTTGCCATCCACGATGCCTTCCAGATCGGTGCTCTGGCCGTCCTTCACGACGACGTACTTGCCGCCCTGATAGTCCACCAGTTCGGACAGGGTCACGGACTTCAGAATGTATCCGGTGCTCTCATTTACCGCCAGCTGGTTATTGACCAGCATCGTCCAGACAGCCTGACCGTCGACAACCTTGGGGCCCATCGCCTTGTTGGCATAGCTTTCGGTCCAGTTCAGGGTCACATAATCCTTGAGCCCTTCGGGCACGGACACGGTCATCCACACCCATGCAGGGTTGGAACCAGTATTCTTGATTTCTGCTTCCTTATCAACCGTCTCGCCGGGCTTGATGGGAGCGCCGCCCTCGGGGAAGTCTTCTTCAACCTCGATGTCCACGCCGCCCATGGTGAACGTATTCTCCACAGTATCGCGGTCGGTCAGGTAAGCCAGCGTGCCGCTGATCGCCGTGGTCAGGCTCAGCACCAGCGCAATCACAAGCAGCCATTTGCGGTTCAGTTTCACAGTAATTCCTCCTCAGTAATTATTCTCTCAAGCGGCCCTGCCGCATCAGTTACGTTGTTCATATGTCACGGCTTCACAGAGCCGGTATCCCCTGCCCCGTCGTTCGTCGTTGCGTCGGCAGTCAACTGTGCATCGAAAGCTGTCCATGCCTCATCGGCGTTGTCGAATCCGATTGTCTGGATGGCATGTCCATCAATATCGATGAAGAAATCTGTCAGCTGCGACAGGTGGGCGTTGGTGAGATCACCGGGGAACCGGATGGTCTCAAACAGCGGCTCAAGCACCAGATCCTCCGCATCGCCGGGCTTGACAGGCTTGAAATAGCGGAACTCCAGCGTATAGGTGTTCAGCGTTTCATCCCTCGTCATCGTGCCGGTGCGTATCCATACCGCATTATTGCGTTCCGTGACGAAGGCACCGGGTACGAAGCCGTCAGCATAGTCCTGAGGATGCTTGTCCTTCAGGTCGGCGAAGATGGCTTCGATCTGCGATGCATTGGAGATCGTCACCATCATGCGGACGTAGGATTCTGCACTGCCCGCCCTGATCGTCATGGTCGGGTCCTTGGTGTATTCGCCGCCGGGAACGAGCGGATACTCGTTCATACTCTCGGTGCGAAGATTGGGCCGGTCGGCTTCATCGGGATCATCCGGATCGTAATCCGGATTAGAAACCGGATTGCCGTCCTTGTCCACCATGGTCTCATCTACGGCAATGTCCACATTGCCGACGGTGAAGCGGTTGGTCAGGCCTGCACGGTCTGTCAGGTACGCTACGGTACCGAAAGCTGCGCTGGAGATAACCATCAGCGCACACAGCAGCATGATAACAGATTTTTTTCCTATTATCATGGCGTCAACTCCTTCTGTAATGATCCCGGCGCCATATCTTGTTTGCCGCGCCGGATGACCTGCATCCCATCCGCAAAACATCAGGCGATCTATGCAGAAAAGTTTACCTGATTCCCATTAATTTGCGCATCATCGGCGTTAAGAAATGTGAACTCGGGAAACATTTTCCGTCATACAATTCCGCAAAAATTACGATTTTTTCAATAAAAACGCCGAATTTTGCCATATATATCCAGACACCAATGATTATACAACAGCGTTTCAGAGATGTCTATAATTTATGACAAATTAAATATTAACTCTTTATTACATTTATTAAATTATCTTATCTATTTTATTAGAATTAATGCGTGATTAGTTAATTTTTATCTCCCATTTTTGCAATATTCCGTTTAACATTCTTATAAAAAAACCTATTGTCTGCACATATAATTATGAATTTACATCTCGTCAAATTGATCGAATACTGACTCAGGTTTCCGGTGCGGGTTTCAGGTTTATCAAGCCGCGCTGTTGTGGCTCAAGCGGCCATGCAGCACTGTATGCCTTTGAAATCGACCAGATGGAACCGGGAATCGTCCCTTGGCAGAAGCCTCGGATCGCAAACGGAAGCGCTGTCAGCAGAGCAACAGTCAAATCCGATTCCCTTCCGAATCAAATGCCGTTTGGGCGCGGCGGCGAATATCTGACGTTTGTACAATGTCAGAAGGAAGGCGGCAAGACCAAGAAGGGCGAGAAGCCGCAGATAGTCGTTTTCTGGAATTTCATTGAACAAGAGGACGAAGAGGCGCACGAAAAGAAGCAGATTCCCTTTCTGCGTTACTGTGACGTCTTCCATATGTAAAGATGGTGACAGTGATCCATAGCTGTTTCCTCTTCCGGCAGTCCGCAAGCACCATCTTATGGATTCTCAGCTATGGATCACTATTTCTTTGGGTTGTTGCACTTGCATTGTAAATTAAAATGTAAAAAGGCCTTCAGGTTTTATCACCCAAAGGCCATTCCCGCAATCAAGCATTTGTATTTCACAATTGCTTCATCCAGTTCTTTCTCCGCAGCACAAACACAGATATACCAAATCAAACACATTCCTCTAAAGAGAGCATGCATGCTTTTTCTGATGTGTTCAATCTTCATGCCTGCCCGTAAACGCATACACTGTCCACTCTGCGATATTCGTCGCATGATCGCCGATACGTTCAAAATACTTGGCTGCCATCAGCAGGTCCGCCGCCGCTTCACTGAAATCGGAATTCTGCCGGATCGCTTCGATCATCTCGCTTTTCACGGTCACAAACAGATCGTCCACCACGTCGTCCTGCCGGATGACCGCGCGCGCTTTTTCTTCGTCCTGCTCCACGTAGGCTTCGACGCTGCTGATCAGCATCGAGCTCGTCTGCACGGCCATCTCACGAAGGCTGTTGCTGTTCATCTGCGGCAGATCGCGCAGCATGATCGCCAGCTCGCTGATGTCCGCCGCATGGTCGCCGATGCGCTCCATGTCGGTGATCAGCTTGAACGCCGTGGAGATCTTTCTCAGATCGCGGGCAACCGGCTGCTGGCGCAGCAGCAGTTTCATGCACATCTCTTCAATCAAACGTTCCTGTGCGTCGATATCCTCGTCGTAGGCGATGATATCCTTCGCCTTTTGAATGTCCCTGTTTTCCAGCGCCGTGATCGCGCCGCTGATGGCGCTTTCGATCATCGCGCCCATGTCGATGAGCGCGCCATGCAGGTTTTTGAGTTCTTCGTCATATCGTGAACGCATGGTTTTTCCTCCTTAGCCGAATCTGCCGGTGATATAGTCTTCCGTCCGCTTATCTGCGGGCGAGGAGAAGATCTGCTCCGTTTCGCCGCTTTCGATCACCTCGCCCAGCAGGAAAAACACCGTTCTGTCGCTGATGCGCGCGGCCTGCTGCATGTTGTGCGTGACGATGATGATCGTGTACTGATCCTTGAGCGTGAGCGCCAGTTCTTCGATGTGCGAGGTGGAGATCGGATCGAGCGCGCTGGTCGGCTCGTCCATCAGGATAGTTTCCGGCTGCGCCGCCAGCGCGCGGGCGATGCACAGGCGCTGCTGCTGGCCGCCGGAAAGACCGAGCGCACTTTTCTTGAGCCTGTCCTTGACCTCGTCCCAGATCGCTGCGTCCTTGAGGCTTTTCTCTACCAGCGCATCGAGCTGCGCCTTGCTTTTGACGCCGTGCGTTCTGGGGCCGTAGGCCACGTTATCATAGATGCTCATCGGGAACGGATTGGGCTTTTGAAAGACCATGCCCACACGCTTGCGCAGGTGATTGACGTCAATCTTTCCATAGATGTCCTCGCCGTCCATGCGGATGTCGCCGTCGATGCGGCAGCCCTCCACCAGATCGTTCATCCGGTTCAGACTGCGCAGAAACGTGGACTTGCCGCAGCCGCTGGGCCCGATCAGCGCCGTGATCTGATTCCTTGGAATATCCAGATGGATATTTTTCAGCGCGTGGAAGCTGCCATAATGCAGGTTCATGCCGCGCACTTCAAATGCATTGGGGGAATTCATCGCTTTATCCTCTTCCTTTCACCATGAGCTTTGCGGCCTTCGCGCTGAGCAGATTGATCAGCAGCACCAGCGCAAGCAGCACCACGCTGGTCGCATAGGCTTCGTTCAGATACAGTCCTTCACTGGCCTGCTTGTACATGTGCAGCGCCAGTGTCGTGCCGGAATCCATGAGCCCGGCAACCTTGGCGACCGTGCCGCTGGTGTACATCAGCGCCGCCGTTTCGCCGACGATGCGCCCGATGGCGAGAATCACGCCGGAGAGAATGCCCGGCATCGCCGAGGGCAGAACGACGGAAAACACCGTGCGCAGCTTTCCCGCGCCGAGACCAAAGCTGCCCTCTCGGTACATATCCGGCACGGCGCTGAGCGCCTCCTGCGTGGTGCGCATAATCAGCGGCAGAATCATGATCGCCAGCGTCAGCGCGCCGGAGAGCATGGAATAACCGAGTTGAAGCGCGCTATTGAACATCAGCATACCGAACAGACCGTACACGATGGAAGGGATACCAGAGAGCGTCTGCGTCGTCATCTGAACGAGCCGGGTCAGCCTGCTGCCGCGCCTGGCGTATTCCGTCAGATAAATCGCCGCACCGACGCCGAAGGGAACGGCGAGCAGCAGCGAGACCACCGTCATCGTGCAGGTGTTGATGATCGCCGGGAGCATCGACTGATTGTCGGAGGTATACTGCAAGGCAAAAAGGGACGGCCTCAGATTCGGCACGCCGCGCACGACGATATATGCAACCAGAAAACCGAGCACCAGCACCGTGACCGCAGCCGCGGCATGCACGACAAAATTCAGCAGCCGGCTTCCAACGTGATAACGGCGAAGAAATACTGAAATCATGCGTTTATGTTTACAAAGAATTTTCATCTGCGCTCACCCCTTTGAATCAGCGTCAGCGCCATGTTGATGATCAGGATGAACACAAAGAGCACCACGCCCGTGGCGATCAGCGCTTCTCTGTGCAGCCCCGTGGCATAGCCCATCTCGATGACGATATTGCCGGTGAGCGTGCGGATGCCCTGAAAGACGCCCTTGGGCATGCGCGCCTGATTGCCTGCGACCATGATGACCGCCATCGTCTCGCCCATCGCGCGTCCAAGGCCCAGCACGATTCCGGCGAGAATGCCGCTTTTCGCCGCAGGCATCACGGCGAAGAACACGCTGCGCTCATGCGTCGCGCCAAGCGCCAGCGCGCCCTCGTAATAGCTGCGCGGCACGGCGCGCAGCGCAGGCTCGATC
>JAFWXL010000072.1 GCA_017545905.1 Clostridia bacterium
CGTGAGCAGTGCTTTCTGACTGCTGCGGTTCAGAATATGAAAAGGCTGGCTAAGGCCTTTAACTTGATGGCACTATTTCATTCCATGATGAAAGCCCATGTCTTCAACTCGAAAACATGGGCTTTATTGATGGTCTGAGGGGACTGGGGATTTTATCCCTAGTCCCCTTCTTCGCTTCGCAGCGGTTTCAAGGAGTTATTCCTTCACCCATACGGTTTTGCCATCGCTGATAACCGTCACGTCGCCGTCCGTACGCGAGGCATAGACCTGCGCGCCCAGCTCCCCGAGCATCGCAATCACATCCCCGCTCGCCGGGTCTTCCTCGTCATCGGTGATATAGGCGATCTTTGGGCTGGCCTCGGTCAGGAAATCCTCGCTCACGCTCACCAGCCTGCCGTGATAGGGCACCTTGAGCACGTCGCATTTCACGTCGCCCTCCTCCATCAGCTCAATCTGGCGCGGCGCCTCTGCATCGCCGGCAAAGAGGAATTTCACATCGCCGTACTGCATGCGCACAGCCAGCGAAAAGTCGTTTTCCTCGTCCTTGCCGTAGCTCTTTTTATGCGCCGCCGTCAGGCTCATGCTCACGCCGTCAGGGGATCGCATCTGCATGTCCGATCCGATTTCCATCGGGAATGTCTCAACATCCCCGGCAGCAGCAAGCGCCTCCATGAACTGCGTATGCTGCTTGCTTTCCTTGGCATAGACGGGCATGATCACCTGCCGCACGTCGATTTCCTCCAGAATCTTGTCCGCACCGCCGACATGATCCTTGTCGTAATGGGTGATGATCAGGGTATCGATGGAATCGACGCCCTCTTTCTCAAAGCGCTGCACCAGCGCCTTGCCGCCCTTGTTGGTGCCGGTATCAATGAGGATGCGCACACCGTCCGGTGTGGTGATGAGCATGGCGTCGGCCTTGCCCATATCGTAAAATGCCACGCTGAGCTCTCCCGCCTGCGCGGCGCAGGCGCTGAGCACAAGCAGCAGCAAAAGCGCCGCAGCAGCCACTCTCTTCATGTGCGTACCTCCTTTTTCGCTGACAGCATCCCGATGCGCTGTTCTGAAAAAGGCTCCCCTGAAGCCGGAGGAGCCTTTTTTTCATTCAATCATTCAGTCAGGCAATCAAGCCTTAATAGCTGGTGCCGTAGAGGGCATTCTGCGTGTTCTTGCCCGCAATGCCGTCCACCGCCAGGCCCTTATCCTTCTGATAGGCGCGCACAGCGTCATACGTCCACTGGCCGAAGATACCGTCCGCCTTGCGCACGATGCTCTTGTAGCCGGCGTCGATGAGCGCCTGCTGCAGCCTCACAACCGCATCGCCCCTGCATCCCCAGTACAGCAGACGATAGCCCGAGGACGAGCCGGTCGAAGACGAGCTACCGGAATACGGCTTGGCCGAGAAGGAATAGAGCACCTGCTGGGTATACGGATCTGCCACGCCGGTGACCGTCAGGCCGTTTCGGCTCTGGAAATTGCGCACCGCGCGATACGTCAGGCTGCCGAAGTAGCCGTCGATATTGCCGGAGTAATAGCCCAGCGCCTTGAGCCTGCGCTGCAGCGGCACGACCTTGCTCTTGTACTTGCCCGAGCGCGAGAGCGTCGTGTAATCGCCGGAGACGACATAGCCGGAGGGCTTTGCCGCAGAGGAATACAGCAGGGTCTGCGTCGCGTTATCCGCCTTGCCGGTGACCGGAAGACCGTTCACCTTCTGGAACTCGCGCACGGCGCGCTGCGTGCCGCTGCCGAAGATACCGTCCACCTTGATGGTGTAATAGCCCAGATCCTTGAGGCGCTGCTGCAGGGTCTTGATCAGCACAAGGCCCTTATCGCCGCGCACAAGCGTGGGATAGCGGTTCGCGCCGTAGGGAATGGCGCTCACGGAGAAGAGCGCAGCGTGCATTCTGTCGCCCGCCTCGCCGTCCGCCTCCTGGCCGTTGGCCATCTGGAACAGGCGCACCGCCTCGCGGACAGTCTTGTTGTAGTCCTTCGTCGGAGAGACCGGATAGCCCAGCTCATGGAGGCGTGTCGTCAGGCGCAGCACGGCTTCGCCGTAATCGCCGTATTCCAGGTCGTTGTATTCGACCGCGTCGCCCACCTTGACCTTCGCGGTGACAACCTGACCGCTTCCCGTGCCGTACACGACGGTCAGCGTGAATTCCTGACCGATCAGGTACTTATGCGCCAGAGAGAATTTCGCCAGTCCGTCCGCATCGGATTTGACCGTCTGCGTGCTGTCCGGCGTCTTGAGCGTGACGTCCAGATTCGCGCCCGTCTTCACGACCACGGTCAGGCTCAGGTTATTGACCGGATCCACCTTGACGGCGGGCGGCGCCGCAGGGGCGCTCACCGTCCAGCTGCCGCTGGCGCTGACAAGGCTCGTCATGTCGTTCACGTAATGGACATTGACCTTGGTATACGTGCCGGGGTCCGCCGCGAGGGTCGCCTCAAACAGGCCGTTCTCGCCGACAACCAGCACGTCGGCCGTCTTGGTCGCCGGCTCGGCGCTGACCTGAATGGTGAAGCCCGGCTGCGCCGCACCCTTGACGATCAGCTTGTTTTCGCCCGCTGCCGCGCTGGTGATGACAATGGCCTTGACCTTGACATGCTCAAGCGTGACGGCGTCCTGCTTACAGGCTGTCTCTTCGCCGCTGAACGTATACCTGACCAGGTACTCGCCCGCAGGCAGCTTGTCAAAGGTGAAGGCTGTGCCGCTGGCCGTCAGGCTGGTATTGCGCACGGAAACGCCGCTCTTTTTTTCAATCAGCTCCACGGCAAGGGGCATCGTGCCGCCCGTGACCGTGACCGTTCCCTTGATCACGCCGTCCAGCGCGGCGGCGGCGGATGCATCGGTATACGCATAGACCACGTCGACCACCGGCGCAGGCGCCGGAGCCGCCTTGATGGTCACGCTCTGCTGCCAGAGCACCGTATCCGAGCCTTCAAAGGCGTAATTGATCAGGTATTCGCCGGCGGGCAGCTTGTCAAAGGTGAAGCGCTCGCCGCTGTTTTCTATCTTCGCGCTGCCAAGCGCCGCCGTGCTCTCTTTGGGATAAATCGCCACGTACAGCGCGCCGCCGGCATAGGTCACCACGCCGCTCACTGCGCCGTCCGCCGCCGAGGCGGAGCTCGCATCCGTATAGGTATAGGACACGCTGACGGTCGGTGCGGGCGGCTGCGCAGCCTTTACGCCCACGGTCACCACGCTGTGATGCGCCAGCTCGCTCTCGCCCTCAAAGGCATAGTTGATCTGATATTCGCCCGCCGCAAGACCGCCGAAGGCGAACGATTCGCCGCTGGCGACCGTCTTTGCGCCGACCACTTCCCACGTATCCGTGCTGTAGATCGCGATGTGCAGCGCCTGCGCGCCGCTGAACGAAACCGCCGCGCCGATTGCGCCGTCCTTCGCCGATGCGTCGGACGCATCCGTCACGCTGTAGCTGACATTCGTATCCATCGCCGGGCCCTGCGGCGGCTGCGGCGCTTCCTTCACGTCCACGGTCACCACGCTGTGATGCGCCAGCTCGCTCTGGCCTTCAAAGGCATAGTTGATCTGGTATTCGCCGGCCTCAAGTCCGCCAAAGACAAAGCTGTCGCCGGAGGAGCCAAGGATCGTACCGTCCACCAGCGCGCCATTTTTGTAGATCGCCACATGCAGCGCCGCGCCGCTGAACGAAACCGCCGCGCTGATTGCGCCGTCCTTCGCCGATGCGTCGGACGCATCCGTCACGCTGTAGCTGACGTTCGTATCCATCGCCGGGCCCTGCGGCGGCTGCGGCGCTTCCTTCACGCCCACGGTCACCACGCTGTGATGCGCCAGCTCGCTCTGGCCGTCGAGCACGTAATTGATCTGGTATTCGCCCGCCGCAAGACCGCCGAAGGCAAACGATTCGCCGCTGGCGACCGTCTTTGCGCCGATCACTTCCCACGTATCCGTGCTGTAGACCGCGATGTGCAGCGCCTGCGCTCCGCTGAACGAAACCGCCGCGCCGATTGCGCCGTCCTTCGCCGATGCGTCGGACGCCTTCGTCACGCTGTAGCTGATGTTCGTATCCATCTGCGCGGCAGGCGGCTGCGGCTGCGGCACATTCGTCTTCACTGTGACAAAATCATAGCGCGCCAGTTCGCTCTGGCCTTCAAAGGCATAGTTAATCTGGTATTCGCCGCCCTCAAGTCCGCCAAAGACAAAGCTGTCGCCGGAGGAACCAAGCGTTGTGCCGTCCACCAGCGCGCCGTCCCTGTAGATCGCCACATGCAGCGCCGCGCCGCTGAACGTCACCGCCGCGCTCACAGCGCCGTTCTTCGCGCCGGCTTCGCTTTCACTGGTCACAGAATACGCCGGTTTCTCCATCGACGGCGCAGTATTCCTGGTCATGCGGAAAGCGCCAAAGCCGCTGCCCTCGCCCGGGGCGTCCTGTCCCGTGAAGCCCGGGTCCTGCTGCGGCTCGGGCGTCGGGGTGGCCGTCGGCTCAGGCGTCGGCGTGGCCGTCGGTTCGGGCGTCGGCGTGGCCGTCGGCTCGGGCGTCGGCGTGGCCGTCGGCTCAGGCGTCGGCGTGGCCGTCGGCTCGGGCGTCGGCTCGGGCGTCGGCGTGGCCGTCAGTTCGGGCGTCGGCGTTTCCCGGACGAAATCATCGTCAAAAGCGCCGGGGCCGCCCTGCGGGCCCGGACCGCCCCATCCCTCTGCAAATGCGGGAGCGGCCTGCGTGTAAAGCATCGTCATGCACAGCATGGCGGCCATCATTCGTTTCATTGCGTTTCCATTCATATCTTTCCCCTCCGTCGGTATCAATCGGAAGCTTTGTACCATCTTACCATTTTTCATGCCAATATGCAACCGCTGCGCGGCGCATAACCCCTCTGTGAACATAACGACCGCCCGTGCATGTTTCTTCCCGCAGTCTGAAAGTTTTTAGTTGATTTTGCCATGCCCTGCATGTATCATAGACATATCTGGATCACATGCATACCGATCGATTTTTCCAGAAACTGTCATCTCTGACAAATCCTGACCATACATCACAATACGGAGGTTCCTGTATGCTGAATTTTGAATTCTGTTCCCCGACAAAGTTCGTCTTCGGCCGCGATACGCAGCAGAAGGTCGGCGCGCTCGTCAAGGAATTCGGCGGCAGCCGCGTGCTGGTCGTCTACGGCGGCGGCAGCGTCGTGCGCAGCGGCCTGCTCTCGCAGGTGCTCGCTTCTCTGGACGCCGAGGGCCTGTTCCACATGGAGCTGGGCGGCGTGAAGCCCAATCCGCGCAGCGACCTTGTTTACGAAGGCATCGATATCTGCAAGAAGAACGGCATCGACTTCGTGCTGCCCGTGGGCGGCGGCTCTGCAATCGATACAGCCAAGGCCATCGCCGACGGCGCGCCTTATGACGGCGACTTCTGGGATTTCTACAGCCGCAAGGCCGAGGTGAAGACCGCGCTGCCGCATGGCTGCGTGCTCACCATCCCCGCCGCCGGCAGCGAGGGCAGCAATTCCTCCGTCATCACCCTGATCGAGGGCAACCTCAAGCGCGGCCTTTCCACCGAGTTCCATCGTCCGCGCTTCGCGGTGATGAATCCGGAGCTGACCTTCACCCTTCCGCGCTATCAGCTCGCCTGCGGCATCACCGATATGATGGCGCACATCATGGAGCGCTACTTCACCAATACCAAGGACGTCGCCCTGACCGACCGCCTTGCCGAGGCGCTGCTCGTGTCCATCAGGGAGGCTGCGCCCGTCGCCATGGCCGATGATCATGACTATGAATCCCACGCAACGCTGATGTGGGCCGGCATGCTCGCGCACAATAACTCCGTGGGCGTGGGCCGCGAGCAGGACTGGGGCAGCCATCAGATGGGCCACGAGATCTCCGCCAAGTACGACACGGCGCACGGCGCGAGCCTTGCCGTGATGTTCCCGGCGTGGATGAAGTACGTCTACAAGCATGACGTGAAGCGCTTTGTCCAGTTCGCCACCCGCGTGTGGGACGTTGATCCTGCCGGCAAGACCGACGAGCAGGTCGCCCTCGAGGGCATTCAGGCGATGCAGAATTTCTTCATCTCCCTGGGCATGCCCGCCACGCTGGAGCAGGCCGGCGGCTGCCGCGAGGATATCCCGGCGCTGGCCGCCAAGGTTGTCAACGGCAGGACCGGCAACTTCGTCAAGCTCCTTCCGCCGCAGATCGAGGAGGTCTACGCCCTCGCCTGCGAGCGCTGAGACCTCACCCGCCCTTCGGGCACCCTCCCCAAAGGGGAGGGTTTTGTAACTTTACCTTCCCCTTTGGGGAAGGTGGCACGGCGATAGCCGTGACGGATGAGGTCCCATCCGCAGATGATCCTCAACGCAAAGGAGGCCTTCCCTTGTCCAATACCTTCCGCGCCATCGGGCCCACGACGTTCCTCTCGCCCATTCCGGCGGTGATGCTCTCCTGCCGGGGCACCGAGCCGGGCTTTGATCGGGACAACCTGATCACCATCGCATGGGCCGGCGTGATCAATTCCGATCCGCCGATGATCTCCGTGTCCATCCGTCCCGAGCGCCATTCCTACAGCCAGATCGTGCAGTCCGGCGTATTCTGCCTGAACCTGATCGGGCGCAGCCTGTGCCGCGCCACGGATTACTGCGGCGTGAAAAGCGGCCGCGACGTGGACAAATTCAAGGAAACGGGCCTGCATGCGCGCGAGGTTGAGGGATTCCCCGCGCCTGCGCTGGACGAAGCGCCGGCTTTCCTGTGCTGCCGCGTCAGGCAGCGGATTCCGCTGGGTTCGCACGACGTCTTCCTGTGCGCGGTGGAGCAGGTGTACGTATCCGAGACGCTCTTTGATGAAAACGGCGGTCTGCATCTGGATCGCGCCGACCTGATCGCCTATGCGCACGGCGAGTATCACCCGATCCGCCCGAGGCCGGAGGGCTTCTTCGGCTACAGCGTCGCGCGACCCGAAGTGCTCGAGCGCCGGCTGGGCAAGCCCGCCTCCGCCGCAAAGGCTCCGCCCAAAAAGGGAGGCAAACGTAAATGAAACGCCTGACACGCTGCCGCGCGCTGCGCGGCGCTGCGCTGCTTGTGTGCGCAGTGCTGCTGTGCGTCGCAGCCAATATCGCCGCCTTTGCCATCGATACGAAGGACATGCGCGACCACGTCTGGCAGGGCTGCCTGATGCTGGGCGAGCAGCAGAGCCAGCCGCACATGGTCGGCGGCTTTCTGTCCAGCCAGCTGGACAATTACACCGGCGTGCTGATCCTCAAGACCGCCGGCTATGTCGGTCAGGAGAGCCTGCTTGAAAAGGCCATGGGCGGCTTGCGCATCGACATGCCCGGCGAAAGCGGGCAGAGCGCGTGGGAAGCCTTCTGCAGCTATGAATTCGGCGAGCTCGCCCCGGGCGGCAGCCTTCGTTCCTATGCCCGTTACTGGCACGGCTATACCCTGCCGCTGCGGCTGATGCTGTGCGTGCTGGATGTGGCCAATACGCAGATGCTGCTCTACTTTGCGCAGCTGGTACTGATGCTGTATGTGCTGCGCATGATGACGGCGCGCGGCGTCGGGCGCCTGATCCCCGGCTTCTTCCTCGCCTATTTCCTGATGATGCCCTTCTCCATGAGCATCTGCCTGCAATATGTGCCGGTGTCCATGCTCATGCTCGCCGCATGCGCGCTCATCCTTGCAGCGGATGAGCGCATCGACCGCGCGGTATCCCTGCCCGTATTCTTTGCCCTTTTGGGTCTTCTGACCAATTACTTCGATCTGCTCACCTTCCCGCTGGCCACGCTGGGCTTCGCGCTGGTGACGGAGCTTGCGCTGATGCTGCGCCGCGGCGGCAGTGCAAAGCAGCTTTTTGTCACAACCGTGCTTTGCGGCGTCAGCTGGGCGCTGGGCTACAGCCTCATGTGGGCGCTCAAGTGGGCGCTGAACGCCTGCGTCTTCGGGCCGGGCGCGCTTGCCAATGTATTTGCGCAGATCGGCCTTCGCACATCCGACAATGCGGGCAGCATCTCCCGCCTTGCCGTGCTGGCAGAAAATCTGAACATCATGCTGGCCAAGAAAAGCTACCTGCTCATCATCGGCGCATCCGTCCTTGCCGCCCTTGCGCCGGCAGCAAAGGCGCTTCTGAGCGGACGCGGCCTGCGCCTTGATCTGCGCGCGCTGAACCTGCTGCTGCCCGCCGCCGCGGTATGCCTGTGGATCATTGTGACCGCCAACCACGCGCACGATCACACCTATTTCACCTATCGCAGCCTGACTGTCGCCGTATTTGCGGGATTTTCATGTGTCTCCTGCCTGCTTGTGCCGAAGGAGGAATGACGCCATGACCAGCCGCGAGCTGCTCTATGTCAAGACGATTGCCGATGAAAAGAGCATCACCCGCGCCGCGCAGAAGCTCTATCTGACCCAGCCGTCGCTGAGCCACTGCGTGATGAACATCGAAAAGCAGCTGGGCACGCGGCTGTTCAGGCGCACGTCCGGCGGGCTTGTACTCACCTATGCTGGCGAGAAATACTACCGCATGGCCTGCGAAGTGCTGCGCGTATATGCGGCATTTGAATCCGAGATCAGCGAGGAGAGCGAACTCATCCGCGGGCGCATCACGCTGGGCATCACCAATTATCTGGCCTGCGACCTGCTGCCGCGCATGCTGCCCGCCTTCCACCGCAATCATCCGGGCATCGAAATCCGCGTCGTGGAGGAGACGACCGATATGCTGGAAAAGAGCCTGCTTTCCGGCCGGCTCGATTTTGCTATCATGCATACCGGCGCGGGCGACGGCGCCAGCGAGGACCCCGGCCTTTGGCATGAGGTGCTCCGGCGCGATCCGTTTCTGCTGCTGGCGCCGCAGGATCACCGCTTCAGGGACAAAGCTGTCCTGCGCGAAGGCAAGGCCCTTGCCGAACTCGATCCTGCGCTGCTTGACGGCGAGCCGTTTCTCATGGTCTCGCGCGGACAGCGCATCCGTCATGTCGTGGACAGGGTGCTGCAGACAGCCGGCATATCGCCGCAGATCGTATTCACCAGCCGCAACTACGAAACCCTGCGCCGCCTGTGCGCCGAGGGCATGGGCTATACCTTCGTGCCCAGCCACTATATCGGCCTGCTCGGCGGAGAGGAATACCAGAGCGCGTGCTACACGGTTCCCGAGCGCTACAATGCATTTTGGGAGCTGAGCGTGGTGACACTCAAGGACGCCTATCTCTCCCGCGCGGCAAAGGCATTCCTCAAGAGCTTCAAGGAGAGCATTCAGCAAGAAATATAAACATCTTCTATGACTCTCATGATTATTAAATATTTGTCTATAATACCTCTTTCGTGTATAATGAAATCAGCATCAAAGAAGTCAATTCTTCTATCCGATTTCATGATACACGAAAGGGGTTTTTTGTATGGTGAAGCTCTACGACGGCGGCGTTTATCTGGTGAACGGCGAAACGATCGTCACCGATCCCGCGCAGCTTGAGTCCCTCTGCGGCCGCGTGGTCGCCAGAGAAGAGGCCGAAAAGGGCACGCTGGCTTACGGCATCCTTGCCGCGCACAACGAAAGCGGCGACATGGATCACCTGCGCATGCGCTTTGACAGCCTGACCAGCCACGACATCACCTATGTCGGCATCATCCAGACGGCGCGCGCCTCCGGCATGAAGGAATTCCCCATGCCCTATGTGCTCACCAACTGCCACAACTCCCTGTGCGCCGTCGGCGGCACGATCAACGAGGACGACCACATGTTTGCCCTCTCCGCCGCGCACAAGTACGGCGGCATCTATGTGCCGACCAACATGGCCGTGCTGCACAGCTACAACCGCGAGATGATGTCCGGCTGCGGCCGCATGATCCTCGGCTCCGACTCCCACACCCGATACGGCGCGCTGGGCACGCTGTCTGTAGGCGAGGGCGGCGGCGAGCTGGCCAAGCAGCTGGTCGGCCGCACGTATGACGTGGCGCGCCCCGGCGTGGTCGCGATCTACCTGACCGGCAAGCCGCGCCCCGGCGTCGGCCCGCAGGATGTGGCGCTGTCCATCATCGGCAAGGTCTATGCCAATGGCTATGTGAAGAACAAGGTCATGGAGTTTGTCGGCCCGGGCGTCAAGAACATTCCGGTCGAATACCGCAACGGCATCGACGTCATGACCACCGAGACCACCTGCTGGTCCTCCATCTGGGTCACCGACGAGCAGACGAAGGAATACTTCGCCATCCACGGCCGTCCGGAGGCCTACAAGGAGATGAAGCCGGCAGACGTGACGTATTACGACGGCTGCGTGTATGTGGATCTGTCCACCATCGAATGCACCATCGCCCTGCCGATGCACCCGAGCTACACCGTCTCCATCAAGGAGCTCAAGGCGAACGCGAAGGACATCCTCTTCGAGTGCCAGGAGAAGGCAAACAGGCAGATCACCGGCGCGAAGCTGGATCTGGTGTCGAAGGTGCGCGGCGGCGATATCTGGGTCGATCAGGGCATCGTGGCGGGCTGCTCCGGCGGCACGTTCGACAACGTGATCGCGGTCGCCGATATCCTGCGCGGCAAGTCCTGCGGCAATGGCACGTTCACCATGAGCGTCTATCCGGGCAGCATGCCGGCTTATATCGAGCTGATGAAGCAGGGCGCGCTCACCGACATCGCCTCCGCCGGCGCGATCATCCGCGAGTGCTTCTGCGGTCCGTGCTTCGGCGCGGGCGATACCCCGGCAAACGGCGAATTCTCCATCCGCCATACCACCCGCAACTTCCCCAATCGCGAGGGCAGCAAGCCCGGCGAGGGCCAGATGGCCGGCGTTGCGCTCATGGATGCGCGCTCCATCGCCGCCACTGCGATCAACGGCGGCAAGCTGACTGCCGCGGACGAGCTGGATATCGAATACACCAAGCCGCAGTACCGCTTTGACAAGGCCGTCTACGACAAGCGCGTATACAACGGCTATGGCAAGCCCGAACCGGAACACGAGCTGAAGATGGGCCCGAACATCAAGGACTGGCCTGCTCAGCCCGCGCTCTCCGAGGATCTGCTGCTCAAGGTCGTCTCCTACATCACCGACCCGGTGACCACCACCGACGAGCTGATCCCCTCCGGTGAAACCTCCTCCTTCCGCTCCAATCCGCTGCGCCTGGCCGAATTTGCGCTCAGTCGCAAAGACCCGGCATACGTCGGCAGGGCGAAGGCCGTGCATGCCATCGAAGCCGCGCGTGAAAACGGCGAAGGGCTGCCCGCCGAGGTAAAGGCCGTGTACGCGGCGCTGGAGAAGATCTTGCCGGTCGATCCCGCCAATACTGTCATCGCCTCCACAATCTACGCCAATAAGCCGGGCGACGGCTCTGCCCGCGAGCAGGCCGCCAGCTGCCAGCGCGTGCTGGGCGGCGGCGCGAATATCGCAAAGGAATACGCCACCAAGCGCTACCGCTCCAACTGCATCAACTGGGGCATGGCGCCGCTGCTGGTCAAGGACGAAACCGTCTTTGAAAACGGAGACTGGGTATTCGTTCCGGGCATCCGCAAGGCGATCCTCGGCAAAGTAAACGACTTTGACGCGTATGTCGTCAAGGCGGACGGCGCCGTGGTGAAGATGCCGGTTTCCACCGGCGATCTCACCGATGACGAGCGCCAGATTATCGCCGATGGCTGCCTGATCAATTACTATAAGAATAATTAATGCAAACAGCCGCTTCCCGGCCGGGAAGCGGCTGTTTTGCAGCATTTGTGGAGCGAAATCTTCGCACACTTTTTGCGCAATTTCCGATAACTCAAAAAAACGCCGGCTCAGCCGGCGTTTGCTTTTGAAATGAATCCGCTCAGATTACAGACGGGACAGCATGGTCGCGTTGTACTCGGTGCGCAGATAGCTGCCAACCTCGCGGGAGGAAGACTGACCATCGATCATGGAGAGCAGGTTGTACGCGCCAAAGAGCACGGCGAAAATGAAAAGAACAGTCAGCATAGGAATGCCTCACTTTCATAAATTTGCAGGATTTTCTGAAGGGCGGTTTTGTCGCTGCCGCACCTCGCTTGTGGCGATATTATAGCACAGAAAAACCTGATTGTACACCGTTTTTTCTAAATATATCAAGAAAATTTTACGTAAAACCAAAAATGCATCCGAACGGTTCCAAGCGCTTTTTCAGCCCTTGAATTTGCATAATTTGGGCGAAATAGTTGCATACAAGCTGCAAATCCGTTATCAAAATGCAAGAAGAGCATGAATTTGGCTCATCATTGATCTCTAAACCGGCAAAGAAAAAGCGGGCAGTGCCCGCTTGTTTTCAGCGCTTCTTTGCCAGCGGAAGCTGCTTCCCTGATCATTTTACAGTCAAGTACACAGCGCGCAGGAAAATGATGTTTTATTTCTTTCCCTTGGGATTGCCCTGCGCGTATTCGCACCATGCGCTCAGCGTGCAGTTTGCACAGTCCGGCTTTCGCGCGGCGCACACGCGCCTGCCATGGAAGATAATCCAGTGATGCGCGAGGCTCCACTTCTCTCTGGGGATGCTGCGCATGAGCTGTTGCTCGGTCTTGAGCACGTCATTCGCATCCGCAAGACCCAGCCTGTTGGACACGCGGAAGACATGCGTATCCACCGCGATGGCGTCCGCGCCGAACGCACAGCTCATCACCACGTTGGCCGTCTTTCTGCCTACGCCCGGCAGCTGCGTCAGCTTCTCATGATCCGCCGGCACCTCGCCGCCGTAGCTGTCCACCAGCGTCTTCGCCGTGGCGACAAGATTCTTTGCCTTGTTGTGATACAGGCCGCAGGTGCGGATATAGCCCTCCACCTCCAGCGGTTCGGCAGCGGCGAGCGCATGCGCGTCAGGATAGGCCGCAAAAAGCGCGGGTGTGACGGCGTTGACCTTCACATCCGTGCACTGGGCGGAGAGGATCACCGCCACCAGCAGCTCAAAGGGATTTCTGAAATGCAGCGCGGGCTTTGCGTCGGGATACAGACGCTCAAGCTCCGCGAGGATATGATCAAATGCATGCGCCATGAGGACAACTCCTTTTCTATGGGCTGCCTCCATTATACCGGGCGCGCTGCGCACGCGTCAATGCGAATCTTTTCAGTGCGGCATGCTCAGCGGCGTCAGGCGCATCTGCCTTGTGCCGTAATGATCCACCCGGTAAAACCCGATCAGCGCGCCGGGGCTGAGCCGGCGATAGACGGACAATACCTGCGGATACTGCGCCAGCTCAAAGCGCACAGACAGCCCGCAGCCCATTGCAACCTCGCGCGGCGTGGAGATGACCCCGGCGGACAGCCCCGCGCGGCGCAGCGCATCCTCCAGCCGCAGCACCTGCGTGCGCGAGCGGAAGGAGGCAATGCCAAAGGATGATTGCATAATCGTTTCCCTCCCCGGTCTACCCTGCGGCAAACCTCATATACTTCAGCGTATGCGGACGGCGGCTCCGTTGTCAATCACCGTTGTGCGCGTTTGAGGGATCCGCGGGCAATCCGCCCGCGCAGTCACGGCGGATGATCCGGTGTGAAGAAAACGGGCAGGAGGTCGGGGACAGCGTCCCCGGGAAAGGAATGTATGATCTATCTGGATAACGCGGCGACCAGCTTTCCAAAGCCGCAGGAAACCATACAGGCGATGGCGCACACGCTCACGCACTGCGGCGCAAACCCCGGACGCGCAGGGCATGCGCTGGCGCTGTCCGCCGGGCGGATCGTGGAACAGTGCCGCGAGGCCATCGCACAGATGCTCGGCGAGCACGACGCCACGCGCGTCGTCTTCTGCCATAACGCAACGGACGCGCTCAACACGGCGATTCACGGCGTGGTGCGCACGGGCGATCATGTGATCACCACGCTGCTGGAGCATAACTCCGTACTGCGCCCGCTCTCGGAGCTCTCCAGAAGCGGCGCCATCACGCTGACCATCGTGCCGCCGGATGCGCAGGGCCGCATCCGCGCAGAGGACATCGAATCAGCGATGCTCCCGGGCACGCGCCTTGTGGCGATGACGCATATGTCCAATGTGCTGGGCACGCTGCAGGACGCCGCCGCCGTAGGCCGTGTGTGCAGGCGGCACGGCGTGCTGCTGCTGCTGGACTGCGCACAGACGGCAGGACACATGCCGCTTGAGCCGAAGAAATGGGGCTGTCACCTGCTGGCCATGCCCGGACATAAGGGGCTTCTTGGCCCGCATGGCACGGGCGCGCTGTGGATCGCGCCGGGCGTGCGTATCGCGCCCATGCGTCAGGGCGGCACGGGCTCCGCATCCGAGAGCATGTTCCAGCCCAGAATGCTGCCCGACAGCCTCGAATCCGGCACGCTCAATCTGCCGGGCATCGCCGGGCTTCTTGCCGGCATGCGCGTGGCACAGGCGCATATGCCCGCAGCGCATGCGCATGTCGCCGCCCTGTGCGATATGCTGCGCGAAGCGCTGATGAATCTGCCCGGCATACGCGTGTATACGCCCGCAGGCGCACCGCTCGTCTCCTTCAATGCCGAAGGGACCGGCTCACAGGAAATCGCGGCGCTGCTGGACCGGCAGAATATCGCCGTGCGCGGCGGCCTGCACTGTGCGCCGGGCGTGCACAGATTCCTTGGCACGCTGACGCAGGGCGCGGTGCGCGTAAGCCCGGGCATGTATTCCACGCGCGAGGAGATGCTCCATCTGATCGCCGCGCTGCAGAAGATGACAAATTGACATCGCTGTATGTATATAAATACGCACTTTCCGAACCGAAAAATACGCAATTTAAGGAATAAACAGAAAAAATATGCAGGAATGCTCGATAAAAATGTCAATATCAGCTTGCTAATTCGCTAAAGGATTGGTATAATGAAATGTATAATTCTAAAGGCGCAGCCAAAATGCAGCGCATGAATCCGGATGGGAGATGCAGACCATGACCGAGACGACCATCAGCCGCCTTCTGATAGCCGCCCCGCAGGGCGTTGCAGCCAAGCTTGAGGGTATCCTCGCCACAGCCCATATCACGCCCGCCGCCGTATACTGCACAGGCGGGGAGGCGCTTGCCAGGGCGCATGAGCATGCGCTGCTGCTGACAAGCTGGCGTCTGCCGGATATGACGGGCCCCGAGCTGGTAAAGAAGATGCCCGCCGCCGGCGTGATGATGATCGTTCCGGGCGATTATGATCCCGCAGAGCTGGAAGGCGCCGATGTGCTCACGCTGCACAACCCCATCAGTCAGGATGCACTGATTCAGGCCGTTCGCGCCATGTGCTACTGCGGCGCAAAGATGCAGGCGCTGGAAATAAAGGCGCTCCGGCTGGAGCGTCAGCTGTCTGAGCGCAAGGTGATCGAGCGCGCCAAGGGCAGGCTCATGGATGCGCTGCGCCTGAGCGAAAAGGAGGCGCACTACCGCATCCAGAAAAAGAGCATGGACACCGGCAGGCGCATCGTGGATATCGCGCAGGAAATTCTGGACAGCAAAGAGATCGCCGTATAACCCCGTTTTCATCCGGCCCCGTTTCCTTTGCGGAAGCGGGGCTGTTTTATGCAGTATCTGTGCCATAATAGGGGAAACAGCAGGGAGGACGCGCCATGAAATACACAGCCGAATTGACGCTCAGGGACGGGCAGAAGCTTCTGCTTCGCAGCCTTTCGCCCAAGGACGCACGGGAGACGCTGCACGTGCTGCGAAAGACGGCGGGCGAAACCGGCTTCATGATGCGCTATGAGGATGAATGGACCATCACCGAGCAGCAGGAGCGCGAAGCGCTTGCAAAGATGGAGCACGCGCCCCATGCGCTGATGCTCGGCGCATTTGCCGGCGGCAGGCTCGTGGGAATCGCCCAGTTCAAGCCCGTGCATCCCGGTGACCGCGCGCGCCACCGCGCAGGAATGGGCGTTTCTGTGCTCAGGTCCCACTGGGGGCTTGGCGTGGGCACGGCACTGATGCAGGCGGCCATCGCCGCGGCAAAGACGACGGCGCTGGAATATCTGGAATTATCCGTTGCCGGAAAAAACGACCGCGCCCAGGCGATGTACGACCGTCTCGGCTTTATCCGCTACGGCAGGCAGCCGCGCGCGATGAAATACCGCGACGGGCATTATGACGATCTGATTCTGATGATGCTTGAACTGCACGGGAAAGCGTGATATACTGCTTTTATACCATGATCATCAAAAAGGAGGGTGCACTGTGGGCTGGAAAATGCGCGTTGTCCGCGTCCAAAAAGGTTCCTGCAAAGCGTCTCACGGGAGAAGTGCGCCCTTTTTGGCCCTGTAACAGGCAAATCAAGCGAGCACAGCTCCCGTTTTTGAAATCCATCCGATTTTGAAAGGGAGTTTTTTTCATGCAGAAATTACGGTATCAGATTCCAAGGCTGCTGAGCCTTTCGGCGCTGGGCAGCTTCCGGCTGGGCGGCGTATGGGTCGCGCTGCTGGCGGCGCGCGGCTTTTCCATGGCGCAAATCGGCGTCGCCGAAGGCGTATTTCACATCGCCAGCCTGCTCTTTGAGATTCCCTCCGGCGTGATCTCGGACGTATTCGGGCGCAAATATTCCCTTGTGACCGGACGCCTGATGGGTCTGATCTCCTCGCTGCTGATGGTCGTCTCCAAAGATCTGGCGGGCGTATGCCTCTCGCTCGTATTCGGCGCGCTGAGCTATAATTTTGAATCCGGCGCGCGCGAGGCGCTGGCTTACGACAGCCTGAAGGCGCAGGGCCGCGAGGAGCGCTATCTGCGCTACAGCGCTGCAGACATGGCGATCTACCGCATAGGCGGCGCGAGCTCATCGCTGCTGGCGGGGCTTTCGCTGCTGCTGGGCTACAAAATCGCCAACCTGCTGGACGCCGCCATGGATTTTATGTGCATGCTCGTCGCGCTGCGCCTTGAGGAGGTGCGCCTTGAGCCGGCGCAGGATCAGGCGCGCGCAGCAGAGAAAATTGTACGCACCGTGCGCGAATCTGTCGGCTTTCTGATCTCGCAGCCGGTCGCGCGCAGGATCATGCTCGCCAATGCATTTGCCGGCGCGGTCTCGATTCTGCTCTCCTTTTTCCTGCAGGCGCAGCTGCCGCTGGCGGGACTGAAAAATGCGTATCTGGGGCCGGCGCTGTTTATCATCGGTCTGGGCGGCGCCGTCGGCTCACGCTTTGCGCTGAAAACGGCGAAGATCCGCTATGCACATCTGTATGCGCTGTGCCTTGGCGGCGTGCTGCTGGGGCTTGTGACGGGCGTGAGCGGCAACCCGGCTGTGATGATCCTGGGCGGATTTGCCGCCGGCGCGTTTGACGATCTGCTGCAGGTACGGACAGACAGCCTGCTCAACGACCGGTTTCCCTCCTCGCAGCGGGCGACGCTGGTATCGGTATCCTCGCTGTGCTTTTCGCTGGTGATGATCGTCCTGTCGCCGCTGGCGGGATGGTTTTTTGATGTGATGTAAAAAGCGTTTACGTGAAACCACCAAGGCTGCGGCCCCTGGATCCCGGAGCACAACGAATCATAAAAACCGTCTTTACGCTTCTATGCGCAAAGACGGTTTATTTCAACAGTTTTCTTTTTTCTGTGGATAAGGCTTCTTTTCTCTTGAAGGCCGAAGGCAAGCGCCCGCCGCTGGCGGCTTAGCAGACGATGTTGAGCAGACGGCCCGGAACGAAGATCAGCTTGCGGACGACCGCATCGCCCACCAGCTTCTTGACGGTCTCGTTCTCCAGCAGCTTCTCGCCGTCAGCAGCGGTCAGGCTCGCCGGCACCATGATGCGCGCACGCACCTTGCCCTTGATCTGCACCGCGATTTCGACCTCGTCGGCGACGAGCTTGTTCTCGTCGTAGGTCGGCCAGGACTGGGTGTAGATCGGCTCGCCGAAGCCGCAGCTTTCCCACATTTCCTCGGTGATATGCGGGGCGACCGGGTTCAGGCAGAGCATCAGGGCCTTGAGCTCGCCGCGGGTGACCTTGCCGCTGGTGTAGATATCGTTGACGAAGGCCATCATCGCCGCAATGGCGGTGTTGAACTTCATGCGCTCAATGTCATCGGAGACCTTCTTGATCATCGCATTGACCGGAACTTCCATCTCCTTGCGCACACCCTCATCCTCGACGAGCATCTCCTGCAGGCGCCACACGCGCTCCAGGAAGCGGCGGCAGCCGCGCGCGCCCTCGGTAGACCACGGGATCGCCTGATCGAACGCGCCCATGAACATCTCGTACAGACGGAACGCGTCCGCGCCGATCTCGGCAATGGTCTCATCCGGGTTGATGACGTTGCCGCGGGACTTGGACATCTTCTGGTTGTCCGGACCCAGGATCATGCCGTGGCTGGTGCGCTTTTTGTAGGCTTCCTTGTTCGGGATCGCGCCGATGTCATAGAGGAACAGGTTCCAGAAGCGGGAGTAGAGCAGGTGCAGCGTGGTGTGCTCCATGCCGCCGTTGTACCAGTCAACCGGCAGCCAGTAAGCCAGCTCTTCCCAGCGGGCGAGGTCGGTGTCGCAGTGCGGATCGGCATAGCGCAGGAAGTACCAGCTGGAGCCGGCCCACTGCGGCATGGTGTCGGTCTCGCGCTTGGCGGCGCCGCCGCAGCACGGGCAGGTGGTGTTCACCCAGAAATCGATCTTGGACAGCGGAGACTCGCCGGAATCGGTCGGCTCGTAGTTGTCCACGTCCGGCAGCAGCACCGGCAGATCCTTCTCCGGAACCGGCACCCAGCCGCACTTCTCGCAGTAAACCAGCGGGATCGGCTCGCCCCAGTAGCGCTGACGGGAGAAGACCCAGTCGCGCAGCTTGAAGTTGACCTTCTTCTCGCCCACGCCGTTCTCGGTGAGCCACTGGGTGATGCTCTTCTTCGCCTCGGCGACGGACAGGCCGTTGAGGAAGCCGGAATTGACGAGCACGCCCTCGGCCACATCGGTGTATGCTTCCTTCTGCACATCCTCGCCGCCGGCGACGACCTCGATGATCGGCAGGCCGAACTTGGTGGCGAAATCCCAGTCGCGGGTGTCATGCGCCGGAACGGCCATGATCGCGCCGGTGCCGTAGGTCACCAGCACATAGTCAGAGATGAAGATCGGGATGTCCTTGCCGTTGACCGGGTTGATCGCGCGGATGCCTTTCAGTTCAACGCCGGTCTTGTCCTTGGCCAGCTCGGTGCGCTCGAAGTCGCTCTTCTTGGCGGCCGCCTCGCGGTAGGCGATGACGTCGTCCCAGTTGGTGATGCGATCCTTGAGCGCGTCGACGGTGGCATGCTCCGGCGCCACGACCATGTAGGTCGCGCCGAAGAGGGTATCCGGGCGGGTGGTATACACGCGCAGCTTCATGTCGGAATCAGCGATCTTGAAATCGACTTCAGCGCCCTCGCTGCGGCCGATCCAGTTGCGCTGCTGGGTCTTGACCTTCTCGATGAAGTCCACGTCGTCCAGACCGTCGAGCAGCTTCTGGGCGTACTTGGTGATCCTGAGCATCCACTGGCTCTTCACGCGGCGGATGACCTCCGCGCCGCAGCGCTCGCACTTGCCCGCGACGACCTCTTCATTCGCCAGGCCGCACTTGCAGCTCGGGCACCAGTTGACCGGCATCTCGCTCTTGTAAGCCATGCCGTGCTTGTACAGCTGCAGGAAGATCCACTGGGTCCACTTGAAATAGTTGGGATCGGTGGTATCGACCTCGCGGCTCCAGTCGAAGGAGAAGCCGATACGCTGGAGCTGATCGCGGAAGCGGTCGACGTTCTTCTTGGTCACCTTCGCCGGATGGACCTTGTTCTTGATGGCGAAGTTCTCCGTCGGCAGGCCGAAGGCGTCCCAGCCCATCGGGAACAGGACGTTATAGCCCTCCAGACGGCGCTTGCGGGAGATGATGTCCATCGCGGTATTGGAGCGCGGGTGGCCGACATGCAGGCCCGCACCGGACGGATACGGGAACTCGATCAGGCCGAAGAACTTCGGCTTGCTCTTGTCGCTCTTGGCCTCAAAGGCATGGGCGTCAGCCCAGTTTTTTTGCCACTTCAGCTCGATCTCGTCGGGATTGTAGGTTTTGATGTTCACAGGGTTTTCCTCCTAACCTCTTCCTCATACAGGGTACAAAAAAGCGCCCCCGCATGAAAATTCATCATGCACAGGGGCGCCTGAATATCAAGCGCGGTACCACCCTGATTCAGCTGCCGGACGGCAGCCCTCAGCGGCTAAAGCCAGGGCCTTTCACGGGGCCAATCCGCCGCAGACTACTGATAAAAATTCGCCTGCGAAGCTCGGGGAGGAGGAACTTCGCATTGATCCGCCGGGCTTGCACCAACCGCCGGCTCTCTTAAGGCATCTTTGCAAAGCGATTCCCTTCATCGCCTTTTCAAACTCCGTTTATTGTATCCAACAATGCAGGAAAAGTCAACCCAAAAAGAGGTTTTCTGCATCCGCCTCCATCTTTTCCTTCAGGTCACTGCTTATTTCTTGACGGACGCCATAGGATGGATTATACTCCTTTCTGTGACGCTGCACATAAGACAAGTGTGTATCCTCATCTATATGATATCATCAATCAAGGAGGCAGCAATATGGTATTCTCCACGGG
This sequence comes from Clostridia bacterium, assembly GCA_017545905.1. Lineage (GTDB taxonomy): Bacteria > Bacillota > Clostridia > Christensenellales > Aristaeellaceae > Ventricola. The sequence continues at coordinate 20,439 of JAFWXL010000072.1, forward strand.
CATCCTGCTCCTGTTTCTCGTATCCATGCTTGTCAGCTCCATCGGCTTCAAGCATTACATCTGGTTCTTCTCCATCGGCTACGGCTTTGCCATCGCCGGCGAAGGCCTGCTCCTTCTCCTGACGGGCAAGGGGATCACGCCGGGCACGCTGCTGTGCTGCCTGCTGCTGATCGCCTACGGCCTGCGCCTGGGCGGCTATCTCACCTTCCGCGAATGGAAGGTCGGCTCTTACAAAACCAACATGAAGGGCGAAATCAAGGACAGCAAAACCGTGCCCTTCGGCGTGAAGATCGCCATCTGGCTCGCCTGCGCGATGCTGTATGTGCTGCAGGCGGCGCCGGTATACTACCGCATGGCGAGCGGCGCGGCAGACAACGCCTTTGTGTTCATCGGCGCGGCGGTGATGGCCTTCGGCCTCTGGATGGAAACCGAAGCCGATCTGCAGAAGAACCGTGCCAAGAAGATCAACTCCCGCCGGTTTGTGGACACGGGCCTGTACCGCTTTGTCCGCTGCCCCAATTATCTGGGCGAGATGCTCTTCTGGACGGGCGCCGTCATCAGCGGCATCGGCGCCGTCACCGGCTGGCAGTGGGCGCTGGTCGCGCTGGGCTATGCCCTGATCGCGTATGTCATGTTCTCCGGCGCGCGCCGTCTTGAAATCCGCCAGAACAAAAACTACGGCGCAGACCCTGAATATCAGCAGTATGTGAAGACCGTGCCGATCCTGCTGCCGTTTGTGCCGCTGTACAGCGTGGAAAAGTACAAATGGCTTGTGGCGTAAAAGCCTTTTTCCATCTTGAAAAATGCTGCCTCTGCAGATGAACTGCAGAGGCTTTTTTTCGCTCCGGAGAAAAGAATTTTAAGAAATTTGACAAAAGGGCTTGCAAAACCGGACGGAATCTGTTAGAATACTATTCGTTGCCGATGCTGATGTAGCTCAGCAGGTAGAGCGCATCCTTGGTAAGGATTCACTCTATGCAACGTCCCGGCAACTTTATACAGCGTGTGCTGATGTAGCTCAGCAGGTAGAGCGCATCCTTGGTAAGGATGAGGTCACCGGTTCAAA
>JAFWXL010000073.1 GCA_017545905.1 Clostridia bacterium
ACTGACGAAGGTGAAGGAACCGACGAAGGCAACGGCACCGGCGAAGGTGAAGGAACCAGCGAAGGAAACGGCACGGACGAAGGCGAAGGAACCGACGAAGGTAAAGAAACCGACGAAGGTGAAGGAACCGACGAAGGCAACGGCACCGGCGAAGGCGAAGGAACCGACGAAGGCAACGGCACCGGCGAAGGTGAAGGAACCGACGAAGGCAGCGGCACCGGTGAAGGCGAAGGAACCGACGAAGGCAACGGTACTGACGAAGGTGAAGGAACCGGCGAAGGTGAAGGCACTGACGAAGGTGAAGGAACCGACGAAGGCAACGGCACCGGTGAAGGCGAAGGAACCGACGAAGGCAACGGCACCGGCGAAGATGAAGGCACCGGCGAAGGCGATGGCACCGACGAAGGCGAAGGTATCGGCGATAACAGTGAACCTGGCTCAATTCAGGGCGCTGATCTGATTACCTCTCCGTCTAACGCTTTGACGCAGGCGCAGGGAAGCGGGCCAATCTTGACTTCTGTTAATCCGAACTCTGTTCCACTGACCGCTGCTGCTCCTGTGGCGCTTACTGCGGCTGGCGATGAAGGCGCACAGACCGAAGAACCGAAGCCTGCGATTCCTGAAGATGAAGTGGTGGTCGAGGCTTACGCTATACCGGCGGGCAGCGCCTACATTCACGAGATCAGTAAAGAATATACATATAGTAATACGGCCAGCGGTAATGCGATTACCAATGCGCTGACCGGTGCGCTTACGTATCTTCAGGATCTTTATCAGAAGGGCGATACGGCAACCGAGCGCACGGCGACCATCGTCGTGGCAGACGGTACATATCAGGGCGGCGTCGAACTGACCGATGAGGATAATGGAAGCAATTCGGTTCTTGCTGAACTGATTTCGCAGATTCTGAATCTGAAGAGCAATGAGACTCAGAGCAGCGGCGATCTGACGATCCGAATCGTTGCACACGACGCCATCGTGGAAAATGACGACGGTGAGATCACGGAGATCAATGCCGAATCCGAAGGCAACGTCAAGGTTGAAGGCGGTATCAACATCAATGTTCAAGGCCTGAATACCGTGCTTGCCGGTCTGTATATGGCGACCCGCGATCTGGTGAAGATCGACAATGCAGGCAGTGTGGAATACTACGGCACCAAGCAGGATGACGAGGTGCACATCGAGGTCAACGATGCCAGCGATGATGTGTCTGTCAGTACCGGCAGGGGCAGGGACCGCGTCAAGGCGAAGGTCAAGAAGAAGGCCACGACAGAGGTTGCTGTTGAAATCAACACCGAAGCCTTTACGGATGTCACGAACCTGATCAACAGCATCAGGGATACGCAGGGCGACCCGATCATGGATCGTGTCAGTGCGATTGCACCGGATATGCTCAATCTGGTCAATGGGCTGCGCGAACAGCTGGTGAACGGTGTTCAGACCAATGTGGTCAATCCGCTTGAGATCGACGTGAATATCGATCTGGGTGAAGGCGAGGATACGGCAGATGTGCAGCTGATCGATTCCAGCTACATCGCAGCGACGATCGCCGGCATGACCGACGGTCCAGATCCGACGCCCAGCATGTATGGAATGGAGTTCGTGCTTGACAACAGCGCAGCGAACCTGACGATTCTCGGCCAGGACGGCGATGATCAGATTGCAGTCAGCGGCGCACGCACACACACGTATGCGCGCGAGCTGATGGATGCCATGATCGGGCAGATCGATGAGATCAAGCAACTGCCCAGCCTGACCCCGGCGAATGCGCAGATCGCGCTGCACGGCGGTGCGGGCGATGACGTACTGACGGTGGATACCACCACGGTGTTTGCGACCAAGGGTGAAACGGGTATTACCGTCAACGGCGATACGGGATTTGACCGCCTGCATTTGACCGGCAAACTCAACGACAAGATCAATGCGGATAAGCGCATTCAGGTGGACGAAAGCGGCACCGAGTTCACCATTGAAGCGCTTGCGCAGATCACTGTGCTGGACGGTATCCTCTCCAATCCGCCGCAGTTTGACTTCACCGAAACGATGAAGCTGGCGACGGAGAGTCTGGAAGCGCTGACCGACGAGCTGGTCAACAAACGCACGATTAAAGTAGAAGAGATTCTCGACGGCGATACGCTGCATGCGTTCACCAACTATGTGGTAACGCCGGTTGAGAATCGCAGGGAACTGGTCAAGGTCAAGGAAGACGGCACCACGGAGACGGAAGTCATCGAATATCTGGGCGTCGACTTTGACATGGCGCAGTTCATCGCCAGCAACAACATGGCGATCGATGCTCGCGGTCTGCTGATGACGAATATCGTCCTCAATGCCGACATGCGGAATCCGATCGCAGGCAATGTTGGCATCGACAGGCTGAATGCTCCGGACATGAATCTGGTTGTGATCGGCGGAGACTACATCCACACCTTCGGCGAGATCAATGCCAGGAACATCATCCTTGCTGTTCGCGGCGAGGACGAGGCCGTTGGCGGCGCGAGCATTGAAATCACGCCTGTTAAAGACGACCTCAGCGCTGACGGCAGTCTGAGTGCTGATATCGGCATCTACAGCGCCGTGAAGGACATCGGCATCTTTGTTCACGAAGGTTCCGTGCTCAAGGCGAAGGAGGCTGTCGATCTCTCTGCAAAGCTGGTTCTTGAGAAGGCCTTTATTCCGGGCGCCGAACTGATCGGCCTCATTAAGGAATTCAACCCGGCGACCATCAAGATCGGCGCTGCGGAGATTGGCATCGAAGGCACGATCCTTGCCGGCGGATACGTCCATGCGAGATCCGATCTGGAAGTGACGATTAACGCGAGCAACCAGCTCCTGTCCGTTGCGGTTCCGATTTCTCTGGCGACCGCTTCCGGTACGTCCAGTGTGATTGTCGGCAAGAACGCCGTGATCAAGTCCGGTTATGTGGACGAGACCTCTGCACGCAAGGACGCGGGCGTTCTGCTCACTGCAGACTCCCGTTATGATCTCAAGTCCTACGCCTATGGCGGCGCGCTCAAGTTCTCGCTTTCTCTGAGCGTAGTTGAGGCCGAGACGATTGCCAAGGTGACCGATCATGCGCTGGTCGACGCGGGCTCTGCTGCGAAGCTTCTTGCCAGTAGCATTGTCGACAGCACGAGCTATGCGGCGGGCAAGCCGACCAATGTGTTTGGCGTTACGCCCAAGAGCGGTGTGTTCATTGCCGGCAACTTCATTCTCAACGAGACGCAGGCCGTGATCGATTCCGCAGCGAGCGTGATCGCTGGTACGGACGTCGTGGTCGATTCCTTTGCCGATGCGAAGGCGAGCACTGTGTCTGTCGCGATCCCCTTCAACGACAAGAGCACCATGAGTCAGCTGACGCCCTTCAACATCATTCCGTTCGCGGAGAAGGTGATGGGTATCAAGGCGACGAAGGGCCGCGGCATGAAGGGCAAGCTCGTGGGTCTGGTTTCCAACAGCTTGGGCAACCTCTTTGACAAGTCCACGGAAACCATCCCCGTTGATGTGAAGCCTGCCAATCAGGTGGTCGGTGCGCTGGCCATTGGTTATCTGGACAACAGCAATCTGGCGAAGGTCGATACGACCGGCAGCGTTATTGCGGGCAATGCGCTGAAGGTTCATGCGACCGGTTCGACGACGGCGGACATGCGCTCAGACGGCTCGCTCTATCGCACGCCTTCCCTGGCGGACGGCATGCTGGATAGTGCAGGCAGCCTCATCAACGGACCGTATGCTGGCTTGACCTGGGAAGAGGTTCCCAAGAATGCGGTCGGCGCTGCCATGGCGCTGAGCGTGATCATGCACAGCAATCAGGCGCTGCTGAGCAATGGCAGCGAGCTGGGCGAGGGAGAAACGCTTGGCACGATCAAGGCAAAGAATCTGAGCGTTGTCGCTAACTCTCTGGATACCAGTTCCTCCATTGTTGTCAAGGCGGGTCATACGCCCAACAGCGCGCAGACCACGGCGGCAATTGCCGGTGCGGTTGCTGTGCATGTCGGCGTGATTGACAACATCGCCAAGATCGGCAAGGTTAACGCGAATAACTACAATATTAAGAACGGCGACGTTGAGCTTCTTGCCACCGGTCGCGGTAGGTTCGTGACCGTGGGCGATGCTTCCGGCAAGCGCACCCGTCCGTCCATTGAGTTGGGTCCGGTTTCGCTGCCGATGGTTCCGGCGTTCCAGATGACCAACGACTCCGTTGGCGTCGGTGCAGGCATCGCGGTGGAAGTGATGAATATCGACACCGTTGCCGAAATCGAGAATGGCGTATCCTTCTCGAACGACGTGACTGATCCCACAAATTATCTGAACTCCCTGAAGGCCAATGCAGCATTTGACGCCAAGTTCCATATGGAAGCGGCGGCAGGTGCGACGGGCGGCACGGCTGCGGCCGGCGTGGTTGCGCTGAGCCTCGGCAGTGTCAACACCAGAACGGAGATCGGATCCTTCGGCGAACAGAAGACCGTTCTTCCGGGAGACTTCAGCATCTCGGCCAAGACCAAGGCAGAGCGCAAGGTGGTCTCCAATGCGAAGGCGGTCGGTCCTAAGGGCGGCGGCGCAGCGATGATCGTTTCGATCATCGACGACTCTGCGATCGCGATGCTCATGCGCAGCATAAAGGCTGCCAGCGTGAGTGTGGATGCGCAGTCCATCAGCCGCCTGACGCAGAACCTCTTCGCCAGCGCCAGAGGCGCTCAGGCCCCGGCTCTTCAGCAGACGGTTCCGACCACGCAGGTATCGGTCAACGACTTTACCAATCTGATCAAGAACCCCAGCGGGGCGACCGGTGCAGGCACGACGAATTCTCTGAGCACAGAGAAGAATGTGGACAAGCTGACCGGCACGGGCACAAATTCCCTGACCAGTGCGTTCACTGCGCTGAGCAGCTTCCTGACGAAGAAGAATGCAGCGAATCCTCAGATCACGAAGACGCCGAAGCTTACGACAACGCGCGTCAACGAACTGGCAGCAAAGAAGCAGAGCGCATCGACGACGGAAGGCAGCGTGCAGGTGGCGGCGACCATCGGCGCGAATGTGCAGTTCAACACAGCCAAAGCGACGATCGGTGATGGTGTCATCATCGAAGCTGTCAATTCTAAGGGTGAGCGCGGCGACGTTCGCGTGACCTCGCTTGAGGACACCGATGCGGTGATTCTCGCCGACTCCACGGCCTATGGCTCAAGAGACGGTGTTGGCGCGGCTGTGGTCGTCAACTACGTGGGCTATGACAACATTGCTTATGTCGGTGCACGCGAGATTAAGGCGAATAACCTGGTCGTTCGTGCGGATGTCCTGGAGGCTGAGAACCTGCGCAGCGTGGAGGCGATCCTTGCCGAGCTGCTCAGATATCTGGCCGACACGGAGGGACTGGGCGTCCTGACCAATGCGCTCAAGGAAGCGAAGGGAGTCAATTCCTTTGCGGAACTGTTCAAGGAAGATGAGGCGGCATTTACAGTACGTTTCAATGCGTATATTGCCAAACTCAACGCAGAACGTGCAGCGGACAAGACGCCTCTGACCAGCGATGAAATCGATGTGATCAATGCGCAGAGAAAGGCTGCCGGACTGAATGAACTGACGGATGATGAGATCGCTGATCTCAACCGCCGTGTGGCTCGGATTGGCCGTGAGCCGCTGACGCCTGATGAAGTTGCGCAGCTTCGCGAGGAGCAGCTGGCAGCGACCAATACGTTCACGTCTCTGTTTGATCAGTACATCAGGGATCTCAATGCGCAGCGTGAGCAGGATCGCCTTGAAGCGCTGACCGATGCACAGATCGCCGAACTGCGCGTGAAGGAGAGCGAGATCATCGAGAAGATGATCGTTGACATGCTGGTCGGCAGTCTGAAGAGCAACACCGTGGACACGGCGAAGGCCGTCTTCGGCGAAGTGGCGGAGGCTATTGTCAAGGATCTCCTTCTGACGATGGCAGATCCGGAGTTCATTCTTTCTCAGGTGCTTGGCACGGACAGCGCCAAGAGCGCACTTGATGACTTCATTGCCCAGCAGGGCATGAAGGCCAGCGTCACGCTTGACTTGCTGCGCGAAGCGGCTGTCTCCGAGTTGACTGCACGCTTTGGCAACCCGAGCGAGCTGGACAACATTGGCAACCGCATCACAACTTCCGCAATCTCCGGCGCGGGCGCGTCGAACGTGGGCATTGCGGGCAGTCTCGCGGTTGCCCTTGTGGAAGGAAAAGCGCAGGCGATTCTCGCCGATCCTTCTCTGGATACCCAGACTTATGAAACCGATCTGACCGGCAAGGCTGAACTCTATGCCCAGTCTGCCAACAAGATCTATACCACCGCATCTTCCTCCGCGGCCAACAATGGCCTGCCGGCCAAGAACAAGACCGGCAATGAGAAGCCTGGCAAGAGCATGGGCGTCGGCGCATCGTTTGCGATGACGACGCTGGATGCAACGGCCGAGGCGATCGTCGGAAAGAAGCGCAATATCAAGGCGTCGGCGCTTGATGCACAGGCCTTTGTGCACAACGATGTTGACACCGTGTCCGTCGCGGGTCAGGACCCGATTGGCCGTCAGAATTCCGTTCCGGAGTATGTGACTCCGGCTCCGGGTCAGACGCTGCCGCCGAGCCAGACCACGACCAAGGATATTGCTGTGGATGCTTCCGCGGCGCTGAACATCCTGAGCAGCACGGTGAATGCCATCGTGAAGGAGAACGTCAAGTTCGAACTCACCGGCGGCAACCTCGTTCAGACGAACAAGGTGACCGGCAAGGATGCTCAGAATCAGGATATCTATGAGATGACCAATCTCTTCCTGAGAGCGGCTCAGCGCGGACAGACCTACGCGACTGCCTCTGGTTTTGCAAGCGGCAATAAGGCGGCGGTCGGCGCAGCGGTTGCCATCAATCTGGCGAACTCCGACGTCACTGCGACGCTGCGCGGACAGGGTGCGATCGCTGGCGACGTGGATGTGGAAGCGACGACCTCCAACGAGGACGAAGCGCAGGCATTCGCGCTGACCTACGGCACCAGCCTTGAGCGTTACTTTGAAAAGGTCAGGCTGATGCTGAGCATTGTCAACGCCACGGACAGCAAGTCCAGCGGCATTGTAAATGCGATGGTGGTCAGCAAGCTCAACAGCTTCGCCTCTCCGATCACCAACACGATTTCCGGCGCATCCAGCAACATGCCTTTGATGGCGCTTGCGCTCAGCGCGCTGGGCATTCAGCTTCCTCTTCCGTCTACGAGCGTTCCGACCACCAATGCAAGCGGAACCAACAGCACTGTGAGCAACGCTGTGGGCAGCACCGGCGCACAGGGGCAAGGCGTGAACCAGCAGCAGGAGACTAGCGTCAATATCGCCGGCGCTGTCGGTGTGAATGTGACCGGCCATAAGGCCACCGCATCCATCATCGGCGAAGGTGAAGGCTTCATGGCAAACGCGTTTGACGTCAATGCTGAGACTCGCGCCAACTATCGCAGCTATGCGACCGGCGCGACGGTTCAGATTGAGGCACCGGTGGAGAACAAGGCTCCGATCAACTCCAATGTGATCTCTGCGGGCATCGCGGTTTCTGTCAACGAAAACGAAGCGAACGCGCTCGTTTCCGGCAAGCTGACCGCACGCAACAGCGGAGACGTGAACGTAACCTCGACCCTCACGCAGAACCTTGACGACCGCTTCGCGGGTCTGCTTGCAGCGCAGGCGCTTGCCGGCGCAGTCAGCAATACCGGCGGTACTGTCGGCGTCGCGGGCTCTGTGGCGTTCGTCAAGGCCCACGGAAAGAGTGCGGCACAGATTCTTGAGAATTCTGTGATCAACGCGGGCGACATCGTCGTCAATGCCATTGACAAGTCCAAGCTCGCCATCCGCTCCGGCGGTCTGATGACGGGCAAGCAGACGGTCGGCATCGGCGCGGCGTTCGCCATGATCTACGACGAGAATGAGATTCTCGCTCGTGTGGGCGACAATGCGAAGCTTACCGGACGCAGCCTTGACGTCAGGGCCCGAAAGCTCGGCGTCACCGCTGAGGATTACGAGTTCCCGTTTGATCTGTCGAATCTGTTCACTGTCAGCAACGGCAGCAATGATCACGGCGGCGCGGGCACCGGTTCTGGCAGCAAGGGTCTGATCCACATCAACATCACGGATGGCTCCGGCGGCAGCAAGCTGGGAGATAACAGCCTTGAGCTGAACCTCAGCGCTGAGAAGGTTCTCTCCGCTGTCGACATGCTCAACTACCTCGCTTCTGTGAACTATTATATAGAAGCAATTTCCGGTTCCATCGTGAATGCAGTTCCTTCCGGCGATGCAACGCAGGCAGGCGGAACCAACGTTGCTCTGACCGGCGGCTTCGGCATCCTCTATGCGAAGAGCAAGACGAGCGCTGAAATCGGCGACAACGTTGAAATCGATCTGACCGGCGCAGCAACCGTCGAGGCGGACGCCGAGACAAACACCCGCGTGATTGGCGGCTCTCTGGCTGTCAGCGGCGGCGTGGGCGTCGGCGTGAACGTCGCGGGTCTGGATGACCGAAGCGAAGTGAACGCGACGATCGGCGACACCTCCAGCGTGATCGCTGCCGGCGATGCGCTTGTTCACGCGAAGGCGAAGAACGACGTGATGGCGGTGACCATTGCGGCGGCGGCGAATACCGGCGCTTCGACCGGCTCGGCTGCGGCTGTCGGCGGCACCATCGACGTCATCGTGACCGGCAATGATGTGAAGGCCGGGGTAGGGGATGGCTCCACGCTCAAGTCCACCGGCGGCAAGGCCACCGTTCTGGCTGAGAATAAGTCCGACCTGATTCTCGTGTCCACCTCTCTGGCCGGCGCGAACAACGGTCCCGCGGCGGGCGGCACGTTTGCAGCCATCGTCTCCGGCAACAACACCAATGCCTACGTTGGCAATGGTGCGACTCTCGAAGCGGCTGGCGATATCCTCGTGAAGTCCCGCAGCGAAGAAAACCTGATCAATGTTCTGGCTTCCGTGTCCGCGGCCCTTGAATCGGCAGCGGCGGCAGGAACCCTCGGCGTGCTTGTCACCGAGAGTGATACCCTCACTACCGTGGGTAATGGCGCGACGATCCGCTCCAATAACGGCTCTGTGAATCTGCTCGCTGACGGCGACGTCAGGCAGGTTGTGGTGCAGGCTTCCGTGGCTGCTTCGGGCGGCAAGGCGGCAGTCGGCGCGGCGGTGAACGTCGGCGTCTTCGATCAGAAGGTTGCCGTGAATGTCCACAATGCTGCGAAGCTGTTTGCCGAGGAACTGTCCGAAGGCAAGCACGTAATCGTGATGGCCAACGGCAGGAACCAGACGATTCTGGCCACCGTGGCCGGTGCTGCGACGTCGGGCAATGCGGCGCTGACCGGCACCATTCCGGTCGTCGTCTCCCAGTCCACGATTGAGAGCACCCTCGGCAACAGTGTTAAAGTTGAAGCCGGCGACACGATTGTGGTCGCGGCGGACATGGATGCGGGCCTGTACAATGCAGCCGGCGCTCTTGCGGCTTCCATGGGCACCGCAGGCGTGGGCGCCACCATCTCCACGATGGTTGTGCAGAACAAGGTGCTTGCGACTGTCGGCGACAGCGCGAAGATGATCGCGCATGCCGTGCTGAACACGACCGGTTCCACCGGCGGCGGTTTCCAGCTGCCCAACCGCAGCAATAAGCGCCGCGGCATCGTCATCAGTGCGAACGCGAACACCCGACTGCTGATGGCCTCCATCAGCGGCGCGGCCGGTTCCACTGCAGGCGCATCCGGCGTTGTGAACACACTCGTGATCAAGAACGAAATCAAGGCAAAGGCCGGAGACGGCGGTATTCTGGAAGCCGGATATGCGGCGGAAGACTCCGACAGCGAATCCGGCGAAGTCTCTGTTGAATCCGACGACGAGACAGAGATATACAACCTTGCCGGCGCGGCCGGTATCGGCAGCACGGCGGGCGTCGGCGCGACGGTTGTTTCCATGGTCTATGATAAGGACATGGAAGCTTCCATCGGTCAGAACGGCTCGACCCGCGCGACGGGCAAGGTCAATGTCAATTCCAATTCTACTGATGATCTGTATCTACTTGCGCTGAGCTTCAGCGGCGGCGGAACGGCGGGCGTGAGCGTCGGCGCGAATGCGCTGGTGTTCCAGAACAACGTCGTTTCCAAGCTGGGAGGCAAGGTCGAGGCTGAGGGTGATGTGAGCGTATCGGCTGTGAGCAACACCGACATGTTCAACATCGCGGCGGCTCTGGCTGGCGGCGGCACGGCGGCTGTGACTCCGGTGGCAGTTGTCACCTGGTTCGAAGGCGCGACTGATGCGCAGCTGCTTGAAGGTGCGGACATCGAGACCAACGGTTCCCTGACTGTGGCGGCGAACTCCTATGAGTTCATCACCTCCGATGCAGCCGGCGTGAGCGTGAGCGGAACGGCTTCTGTTTCCGGCACGATTGATGTGATCGTTTCCGAGCAGACCACCCGCGCGCAGGCGCAGAAGAATGTCACCATCGACGCGGCGCAGAATATCATCCTCAACGCGATCGACACTTCCGAGGTGCTCGGCGTGGTCGCCAATGCGGCGATCAGCGGCACGGCGGCTGTCGGCGTGACGGCGATGGTCAGCGTGCTGCACAACACGGTGACTTCCGGCTTCGTGGGTGACGCGGCCAACGAGAGTTCCGTGACTGCCGGCGGCAACGTCAGCGTGACGGCGGATTCCGTCCGCAGCCTGAACTTCTATGCGGGCACGGCGGCTGTCGGCGGAGCGGGAGCGGGCGTGGGCGCGACCATCATGGTCAGCGTCGCCGGCGGCAAGCTGACGCAGGACACTTCCGACTCTCTGCTGATGAGCGGCGAACGCCTGACGCAGGAAGAGTATGACGCACTCTCTGATGAAGAGAAGAAGGCATACGCAGCGAAGGGCGGCTTCGATGCAGACGCATTCCTTGACGATGTATACAGCGGTGAAAACTCCAGCGAGTATGCCAGCGCATATCGCAAGAACGACCTCGGCTCCAAGCTTGAGGGCGACGGCGTCAAGCAGTCCGAGATTCAGCTTGGCAAACCCGGGAACGGCAGTGATTCCTTTGACACCGAGAGCGGCTACGTCAGCGATGATTTTAATAACAAGAATCACAATGACGCAGATCCGTCGACCGGCGAGCCCAATGCTGCCGGACGCGGTGAAAACTTCGTCATCGACGAAACGCAGAACAGCGACCTGACTGAGGCGGGTGCGATTGCCGGCCCGCGCTATAATCCGAACAGCGCTGTGATGGCAACCATCGGCAGCGGCGTGACGGTTACGGCCGGTACTAACATCGACGTCCTGTCCTTTGACAAGGTCACTTCCGACATGATCGCGATGACGATTGCAGGCGGCCTGTATGCAGGCGTCGGTGCGGGCATTGCGACGAACGTGCTCTTCAGCAACGTCGTTGCCGGTGTGGATGACAATGCCGTGCTCAATGCCGGCGGCAGCATCAGCATCGAAGCCACCTCCACTTCCACCCCGAAGGCGGAGGGCAGCGACGCGACGCTTCAGGAGCGCAACGACGTTATCTCCGGCATGGTCAAGGACGATAAGAACCAGACCAAGCTTGGAAACCTCGATTCTCACACCATCCGTTCCATCGCAGTGACCGGCGCAGGCGGCATCGCAGGCGTGTCGGTCTCTGGTTCCGTGATCGTGCTGAGCAACAAGACAATCGCGTACCTCAACGGCGATGTGACCGGTGCTCAGATCCTGAACGTGAAGGCGAAGAGCGAATACCTGGATACCCTCTCCATCACCGGCGCCGCTTCCGGCGGCATCGCGGCGGTGAGCGCATCCTTCGCTGTCACCTACACTGAAGGTGAGATGGAAGCCTCGATCGGCGGCAACGCCAATATCAGTGGCGTGAAGACGATCAACGTGAACTCCGACGCCGATACCGAAGCGATTGCGGCTTCCGTCGCCATCGCGGGCGGTGTGGTCGGCGTGAATGCGGGCGTCGCTGCGGCGGTCAACCGCATGAACATCAAGACGTTTGTGGGCAAGGACGTCAGCATCTCCGGCAACGACCTTACCGGACTGAACGTCGCCAGCGACTCTTTCACCGGCGCAGATGCGTGGCTGATGAACGTGGCGGGTGGCGCTGTAGCCGTGGGTCTTTCCGGCGCTGTGACCGTCGTGATGCCGACCGTCCATACCTTCGTCGGCGTTGAGCCGGGCAAGGAGGAGACGGAGAGCAGCACCGGCACGATCTCTGTCCCGAACGCGGACGTCAGCGTGAGCCACAACGTGACCAGCTCCGGCAACCCGGTTCTTCTGAGCGCGAATGCCGGCGGCGTGGCCGCGGCGGGTTCTCTGCTGCTGACCTTCAACCGCACGAATGCGATTGCGGGCATTCTTCGCAAGAGCATCACTGCCGACGATATTGACATCGACGCCAACATGGACGCAAATGCTGAGTCCATCTTCAGCAGCGCGACGGTCGGCGGCGCGGCAGTCGGCATCAGCGTGGCCTATGTCCACCTGCGTGCAAACAACGAAGCGATCCTGGATGTGACCGGCAGCATCGTGAATGCCAATACTGCCGACGTCTACGCCGGACGCGCAAACGATCCCAATTCCATGACGGCCACGGCGATTTCCGTGAGCACCAACGGCGGCCTTGCTGCCGTCGGTTCCAACACGGCAATCGCGGACAATGCTGCGAAGAACATCGCGCGCGTTGTGGGCGCTGTCTCCGAAACCATGAACCTCATCGTCAGCGGTGCGCTGAACATTGAGGCGAACGGCAAGGCGACGGCGGAAGCCAGCATGCTCGGTCTGAACATCGCCGGCATCAGCGTATCCAACTCCAACGCGGTTGCGGTTCTGCGTAGCGAGCAGAAGGCTGCTGTTGAGCAGGCTGCCATCCAGGCAGGCGCTCTGACGGTCAAGTCCAATCTGAACGTGACGACTGTGGACGCGGACAAGGATACTGCGAAGGCCACGATCACGACCGGTACCGGCGCGATGCATTCTGCGAGCGCCAATGTGGCTGTGGCCTATGGCAGATCCCAGTCCATCGCAAATGTCAGTCCGTCGAGGCTCACGCTGACGGGCGGCGGAGACGTCGTCGTTGGCAGCTACGGCAATGCGGGCGTACTGGCGAACGTTACAAACATTGATTCTCCGGTGTCGGGTATGAACGCTGCTGCTGTGATCGGCGCTGCGTATGCGCAGGGTCAGTTTACGGCGGTGCTCAACATGCCTGAGGGCGGCACGGCCAATGTGGGTCGGGTCGAAGTGAAGACCGAATCCATGACCCGCGCCGACACGGATCTGACGCCTTCTCTGGGCGGCGTCTCCGGTGCAAGCATCAACGTCAACGCGGCGATCGCGATTGCGAATGCTGTTGCCAAGGCGGCGATCACCGGTCTGGGAACGCTCACGGCGAATCTGATCAACGTTGAGGCTGTCGGAACTTCCTACACGGATGCCGAGATCCATACGCCTGTCATCTCTGTGGACGGAGTGAAGATCGCAGCCAGCGTGCTGGTCTCCCTGCTCAAGACGCAGCAGACTGCGGAAATTGCAGACGTGACCGCAAAAGTGAGCGGCGCTGTGAACGTGAAGTCCACGCTCAATGCCACTCGCGATGTCACCGCGAATGCGGTGCTCGGCGATAACTTCGGCACTGCAGGAGACGGTGAAAACGAAAACGCTGAGATCTCTGCCAGCATGGCCGAGGCGAAGGCGAATGTTGCTGTAGCCAAGTCCGATGCGCGCGGAGCGGCGAAGATCACCGGCGCAAAGATCACCGCGAACGGGCAGAAGATCACGCTCAGCAGTACCGGTAAGTCTGCCGCTCTGGCGACGACCCCGGCGAGCAATGCGAGCATGACCCTGGCGGGCATCGGCATCAACGTCCTGTATGCAAAGGCAAACGGCGGCTTTGACGCTATTGCCGATACGGAAAGCGTCTTTGTCACCGCTGGCTCGATGGACGTCAAGTCTGACTACACCGCGAAAGCCGATGCGGTCGGCGCTGCTCCGGCAGGCGGCGTGAGCATCAGCCTGAGCGGACTGAGCGTGAGCACGAACGTGGCATATGCCAGCACGGGCGGCAGCTCCGAAACCGGCGTTTCCGGCGCGGGCAATGTGACCCTGACCGGCGATCTGCTGGTTCAGGCGAACGGCGTCGCGGATGCGACGGCCAGCTTCCCGGGCAAGACGCTTGACGCAAGCGTGGGCACTGTGGCTGTGAACGTCACGGAGGCGAATGTCGGCGGCACGCAGAATGCGTACGTTAAGGACGCGATGCTCAACGTGAGCAATGTCACTATCACCAACAATTTCAACAAGGCAGAGGAGAATTCCAACCAGACGCATGGTGCGAATGCCAGCGTGGGCTACACCACCGGCGAGAGCGCGAAGATCAGCGCGGTCAGCGGCTCGGCTAACACGGCGGATGCGAAGATCACGGCGAATGCCGATGCGCTCTTCGCGGCCAACGGCACGGTCCGTAATGCGCTGAGCGTGAACACCGCTGCGACCTCCATCGCAAAGGCGTTTGTGGATTCTGCGAGCCTGAGCATGAGTCTCTATGATGCGGTTGTCACCGTCATCAATGCCGATGCCGACGGCGTCTTCGCCGCGAAAATCGGCTCCGGCAATGCGACGATCGGCAGCGCGAACGTGACCGCCAACCTGACGGTGAACGCAAACGCGGAATCCCAGCAGCCCAACGGTTCGCTCTCCATGTACTCCGCCAATGTGAATACCGCTAACGCAAATGCTGCGGCAGATGCGGGCGCGTACATCGAAGGAACCGGCACGCTGACCGTGAACGGAGCACTTGCGCTGACGTCCACGACGATCGCGGATGCGACTGCCAAGATTGGCACGAGCAGTGTCGATGCGGGCGTTGTGAAGATTGGCGCGAACGTTGTCATGGCAGACGTGAATGCGAACCAGACTGTCGGCGTGAAGGAGAGCGGAAAGACGGTTAACGCAAACAGCGTGACCATCAACGGCAACTTTAACAACACCGGCAGCCATGGTGCAAACGCGACTGTGGGCGTGACGGGCGGCGGCAAGGACGGCCTGAGCATTGCCGTCGGAACGGTGAAGGGCAATGCGGCGGACGCCAACATCACCGGCAGCTCGACTGCGGTCTTTGCTCCGGCGAATGCGACGATTGCCGGTGCGCTTGCCATCACAACCGACGCTAAGGCGATTGCTAATGCAGGTGTGGCTGAGAATTCTCTCAGCGCGGCTCTGATCAGCGCAGTAGCCAATGTCATCAATGCCAACGCCAACGGCACCTTCGTCTCGAAGATCGCCGGAGGAACCGGCGCGGCCGGCATCAAGGCGGGCACGGTGAACGTGACCACCTATGCCACGGTTGATGCGGATGCGGTGACCGAGCAGCCTGACGGCAGCTTTACCGCGTACTCTGCGGCGGCCAACGTGGCCAATGCGCAGGCCAATTCCACCGTCAAGGCGACGGCGGAGGGCAGCGGCAAGCTGATTGTCACCGGCGCTGTGGTGAACGGCGTTGCTCCGATCACCATGCTGGCAGACACCACGGCGACCGCGGATGCGACGATCAAAAAGCCTACGCTCAGCACCAGTGTTGTGAACATCGGCATCTTTGATACCGATGCGACCGTCGGCACCGAGCAGACCGCTGGCGTCAACGGCATGAGCGTTGAATCCAAGGGCGTTGACGTCAAATCCAATTTCAACAACAAGAACGATACGACCGGCGCAAAGGCTGAGGTTGGCAACAACAACGGCGGCAGCGCGGAACTGAGTTTCGCTTCTGCAAATGCCAGCTCTGCCAACGCGAAGATCAACGCGAAAGTTAAGTCGATCTTCAGCAGCGCCAATTCCGCGATCGAGGGTGCAATTAAGCTGATCACCGACGCGCATGCATACGCGAAGGCGAACGTGCTGAGTTCCGATGTGAGTATCGCAGCTGCCAAGGCGGCGATCACAGATGTGAACGCGCAGGCAACCGGAACGTTCGACGCAGAGCTCTTCACCAACGGCACCGTTGAGGCGGACGCGATCCTCGTCAAGAGCGATTACGTCTCCAGAGCCGAAGCGATTGGCGGCGCGCCGCATGTTGCGGTCGAGCTGGCCAGCGTGAAGGCCAACAGCGCCAATGCGACGGCCGACACGAAGGCAAATGCCTTCATGAGCGGCAGCGGCACTGTGAACGCCGACAGCATCGACGTGCTGACCAACGGCAACGCAGAGTCTGAAGCGACGATCAAGGGCACGCAGCTCAATGCAAACGTTGTCAGCGCAGGCGTCAATAAGGCGACTGCCAACACGAGCGTGGAGCAGAAGGCCTACGTGAAGGGCGTCACCGCGAAGGGTACGTCCATGAACATCAAGTCGTACTTCAACAACGACGGAACTGTTGTTGCGGCGGATGCGATTGTCGGCAGCAATACCGGCGGCAGCGCCGCGGACTTCAGCCTTGTCGGAGGAGATTATTCCGAAGCCACGGCGAACTCCAACGCAACGGTCAAGGCATATCTTGACAAGGCCGGAACGGACCTGAGCGGAAAGCTCGATATCGAGGTGAACGCGAAGTCCACGGCGAACGCCGACATCATGGTGCCGTCTGCCAACATCAGCCTGAGCAACGCTTCCGTGATGAAGACGACGGCCAATGCCAAGGGCGAATTTGAGGCTGCTCTTGACAGCACCGGCGCAGCCGTGAAGGCGGGCAGCATCGAGCTGGACAGCAATTACACCATGGACGCAGATGCCGAAACCGGCGTCGGCGGCTCGGTGAACGTTGGTATTGTCGACGCTCAGTACAATGAGGCGGTCAGCAATACAAACGGAAAGGCGAAGGCCACAGTCAGCGGCAGCGGCAAGATCGAAGCAAACAGCCTGAGCGTCAAGGTGACGGCGAGCAGCATCACGTCCACGGCCAACGCCATGACGCCGAACGGCAGCCTGTACATCGCGAAGGCTGCGCTCAACCGCGCGGTTGCCACCAACAGCGCCGAACAGGAAGCAAAGATCAACAATACCGGCACGATCAACCTCAAGCAGGCGGCAATCGTTGAAGGTATTGTGAGCAGCGCGAATGCGACGGCCAATGTCGGCGCTTCTGGCAACGGAGCTTCTGTTTCCTTTGTCAAGGGCGATACCAACTTTGCCGAGAGCTATTCCCGCATTGTGAACAAGGCGACCATCACCGGCTCTCAGAACTCTGAACTCAATGCTCAGAGCGTCGGCGTGAAGGCACAGGTTGTCAGAAGCGATTCCAATGCTAATGCGAAGGCGACGTTTGGTGTGGCGCTTGACACGAGAGGCAACCTCGAAGCCTATGCCAGAACGGCAGAGACCATCGAAGCCACGATCGGCAATACGAAGGTCAACACGACCGGAAACATTGACGTCAATGCGATGGGCAATGCCTATGCGACGGCTCACGGCGAAGCGCCGGGCGAACTGGCTGTGATCAACGGCGGCAAGTCGCACATTTATGCTGAGGTGGGTTATACCAAGGACAGCGTCGAATACAGACAGACTGTCAAGGCTTCTGTCGGCGCGAATGCTGAACTGAACGCAGACACGGACGGCAATAAGGACGGCAGCGTGAATGTCAATGCCGAAAACCGCGGTCACGCCGAGTCTGAGCTGGACAAAGAAACCAGCTACACGGTCGGAAGCGTCAGCAATGCCAAGATTCCCACGAACAGCAAGTACACCACAGAAGCTTCTGTTGGCAGCGGATCGAAGGTCCATGCCGAGAGCATCACGATCAAGACCCAGGATGTGACCAGTGCAACGTCTCACATCTCCAGCAGCAGCGTTGCGCTTGGCCTGAATGCCGACAACATGTTTGGCAGCAACACCATCGATGCGGACAATAAGATCAAGGTCGATGGCAATGCCGAGCTGTATGCGGCGAACAACCTGAAGCTTGAGACGCATTCCGACGCAGTCATGTCTGCAGAGACTCTGTCTGATGCCAGGGGCGGTTTCGTCAACGGCAGCACAGTCAAGGCGGAAAACAACTTGACGCGCGACGTCGAGATTGTGATCGGCAGCGGCGCAAAGCTTGAAGCTGATTTCGGAAACCTGACTGTTGCGGCAAATGCGGGCGAAAGAGACCGCATCACGACGACCGCCGAAGCGGACAACTCGGGATTCGTTGCACTGGGCAAGGCAAAGACTACGACCAATGTGACCACCAATGCGACTGTGAACGTTAAGCGCGGCGCGAAGATGACCAACACCTTCGGCACGCTGAAGATCTTTGCGGATGCCAGCGCGGTCGGTCTTGAATCGTATGCCTACGTCTACAACTCTTCCGTCGGCAACCATCCGGTTACTCACAGCTATCAGACGGTCAATCTGAATTCCGCGGTGAATATCGGACAGGAAGGCAGCGGAACGACTGAGATTGCCGGCAGGTATGTCGATATTCTGGCGGAAATCGGCGAGCTGCGTGTCAACGGCAGAACGCATTCCAACGGCAAGGGACTGGGCGTCGACATTGACTCCAGAACCCATGTTACCGCGAATCTGGATACTGATGTGAGGGCAAACAATGCACTGATCATCGGTTATGACACGCTGAAGGTTGTGGCGGACAGCAATCCGCGCTACAGAGGCAACGGCAACCTCAGGGCTGAAGCGTATTCCAGAGCCCGAGGCATCGGCGATGCAGACGCTGAAACGTATATCAAGGGCGGCGCATCTGCAGACGTTACGATCCAGTCCGGCGCAAATCTGGTCGGCGCCGACGTGCTGATTGACACGGTGGAGTACGAAGCTAAAAACGAGGCCTGGTCGCATACTAAGCGCACCGGCATCGCTTCTGCGGACGACGACGAATCTGTTTCTTTCACCACCGGTACTTCGACCAATGTTTCTTCCGACGCAGACTTCCATATCGGCGACGCTGCGGGCGGTATCATCATCGATATCTCCGACCGTGCAGGCGTACGTGCTGTGGGCATCCCGAAGGAAGAAGTCAGCAAGTACATCACCAATGATGCCACGATCACGATCAAGAACCTGAGCAATGCTCTGGCCGGAAAGCTGACGGTGAACGGAGACGATCTGAGCGGCAACACGATCTATGATCAGGCTTATCTCAGAGAGCTTCGCATCGTCAACCGCACGGGTAAGGACCTCGTCTTCTACGGTGTTGCGCTTGAGAATCGCGATTATACCAATCCGACCATCGGCGGCAATGCAAGCGGCAGGAAGGCAACGGTCAGCACTTATGACGCGCTGAAGAGCGATATCTACGGCGAAGAGCTGGAGATCCGCATCACCAACCTCAAGGACGGCGATGTGGAGATCTACGGCACGGTTGCCGGACAGGAGCGTCCTGTGACCATCGAATGGGTGGGCGAAGATGCGGATGGAAATCTGATGCGCGGCAGCCTGTATGCAGATGAAGAAATCATCGGTAACGGCGGCAGTTCGGAGAAGTACGAACATGACGGCGGACGCATGGATGAGGCTCTCCATCTGGGACGCGTGTTTGCCAAGAACCTGACCATCAGCGGCGCCAAAGATATCGGCAAGGAAGTTCAGCGCTTCCATGCGATCATCGTCGGCGGCACCATGAATGTCGAGGCTTCCGGCAAGATCTACGCGAAGTTCACTCCGGCGAACTTTGAAAAGGTAGACACACTGCCCACGACCTGTGACAAGGAAGAACCGACGCTTCAGATTGGCACGATCGGCGGCGGCGAACTGACCGATGTGGTCCTCGGCAAAGGCCTGTGTATCTATCGCCAGAAGAACAGCGACGTCATCAGCGTCGGCATGCCGGGCGAACTGGAGTATCTGCTCACGACGGATAAGGTTACGCTGGCAGGCGCTGTCACCCTGTCGGGCGAGGCGCTAGACCGCTACCTCACCGGCACGGACAGCGAAGGCAACAAGACCTATCTGCTGCCCAACGGCACCGAAATCCAGACCGATGCAGACGGCAAGGTTCTCTCCGTCAAGGAAAAGCTCGATAACGGTCAGACGGTGACCACGACGCTTTCCGGCATCACCTCAAGCGGCAATACCATCACACTGGCGGAGGGCGTCAGCCTGAACACCGATACCGGCATGATGGTGCTCGCGGAAGGCTTCTCTTACGATCAGCTGCTCAGCACGCTGGACGGCCAGTGGCTCGTTGAACAGATCAATAACGGCAGTTTTGCCATCATGTATCAGGATCTCAATGAGCTGAAGCAGTATCAGGCAAAGATGAAGGAGCTTGATACCGATGGCGACGGAGAGCTTTCTTACGACGAGCTGAAAGCGTATGATACCGATGGCGACGGTGAGCTTTCCGAAGAAGAACTTGCAGTGATTGATGCGCCTCAGACGCAGAAGATCACGAGCCTGATTACCGGTCCGAAGAACGGCAGCACGCAGTATTACTGGCTCAATGGTCATAATCCTCTGGATGAGGACCTGAGTGACGGTGAGATGAAGACGATTTACTATCTGGCTCTGACGGGAACGAATCTTGAAGTCAGGGCGATGGTAATCGGCGACAAGACCTCCGGCTCCGGCAGCGACAGCTGGAACGAGCAGAAGGAAGGCGATACGGAATTCGTCGATTCGAAGGATCCGATTACGCAGGCCTCTGTCACCTTCGCACAGACCGGCACGCTGAACTTTGACGTCAGCGGAGAGCCGATCTTCGCCAGCGGCAGCGCAACGCTGCTCGGCAGCAGAAACAAGTATATCGCTTCCGCAAATGAAACGCTTAACGTCTGGTATTACACCGTCGGCAATCGGCTTGTGCAGATTGCGGTCAAGAGCGAGGGCAATAGCGATACGTATTCCGGCAGCGTGAAGAATGCTGAGGGAACGATTGAGGCAGATAAGGAGCTCTCGCAGACGCTCTATACGCACACGGCCTACATCGCTTACGCTGATCTGGCGGCGGGTAAAGCCATTGATCTGGACATCCACAAGAACGGCGCCGGTGAAATTGAAATCGGGCTGAGCGAATCTGCGGATGGAAGATCTAATGTCAGTGTCGAAGGCGCGGGATCTGAGGACGATGCAGACAAGGTTTCCGTCAAGATTAAGCCGACCGAATGGTACACATACCTTGGCGAAACGATGTATGCGTATGTCATCAATGATCGCTACCACGTGATCGACACAACAAGCAATACGAATGACGTACTCATCATTCGCCATGACGGCACCAACACGTTCTACTATTACAATTATTCCACGGGTTACTACAGGGGCACAGATGGCCTGATCGTCAAAGACTGGAACAACGGAAACCTGAGCGTGGAGCTCCCGGCCGGTGAGAAGGTTTACCTTGAGAAGCTCACCGAGAACGTGGCGGTTGATGCAAACGGCAAGTACTATTACCGCAACGGCGAAACCTGGATTGAGGTGGCGGCCGAAAATATCAAGACGGAAAACGGCGTGACCACCATCAAGGACGGCGGCAAGACCCTCCTTGAAATCAGCAGTTCTGGCAGCGTCGAGTATTACACGGTTCACCTGTACGACGCCGAGGGCAACGAAACCAACACGATCACGGTCGGCTCTGACGGCAGCGTGGTGAGTTCCCTTGAAAAGACGCAGGCGCTCTTTGTGGGAGAGAATGCGAAGGCACAGATCAACGGACAGATCTCCGGCAAGGAAGTCAAGATTACGCTGGAGGGTGAAGGATCTGAGCTCACTTCTAACCCGGATCTGAACGGTTCTGCGATCAAGGCGGACAGTGCACTGATCGTTTCCGACAAGTCGACGATCGGTACGGATGACAACCCGATCACCATCGAACCGATAACGCCGGACGGAAATGCCGAACTGAACTTCTCTGAGCTGGGAAGCGACGAGAAGAAGCTGACCTCTGAGGCCCACATCTCTGTGGACGGCGACGGCAGCATCACCAATGATCTCAGCGAGAATCTGATCATCGACGGCGGCAGGCTCGAGTATGAAGCCAGCGGAAACGTCGATTTCGGAACGATCGAACTGACCAACGGTGCGCAGCTGTACATCGACGCTGGGGAAAACATCAGCGGCGATCTGCTCCGTGCATACATCGATGAGTTCGGTGACACGACGGCTCAGATCAAGGCTGGCGTCAGTGAACACGCAGTCGGAAGCATTGAAATCGGCAGGATCAGTCTTGATGACTGCCAGACGCTGCTCCAGGCTGACGGATCCATCTCTACGGTCGAAGATCTGATCATCAACGACGGCGACCTGGACGACACCGACGAGCAGGCCGGTTCTGCGGGTAAGGAAACCGTGACGATCGAAGCGGGTCAGGGCGTCATCATCGGAAACAAGGTTAATGATCATGTGACCGGAGAGCTGACGATCGAAAATGCGCTCGTGATGATCGAAGCCAAGAGCGGAGACGTCAGGGTGGAGGGCAGCACGACCATCACCGACAGCACTGCGACGATTACGGCGTCTGAAAACGTGAACGTCGGCAGCACGCTGACGGTCAGCGGCACAATTGCGAATCTGACTGCGACGAACGGCGCGATGAACGTCGTCGGTGCGGCTCAGTTCACCGCTTCGGCGGCGACCCTGACTTCTGGTCAGAACATGACCTTCGGCAGCTCGCTGACCGCGACGGATTCCGACATGAACCTGACGGTCGGCGGAAGCCACAAGGTCGACGGAGCGGTGACGCTTGGAAGCACCGAGCTGACTGCGAACGTGACCGGCGACATGATCTACGGCGATGTGCTGACCGCGACGGATTCCGACATGAACCTGACGGTCGGCGGAAGCCACGAGGTCGACGGAGCGGTGACGCTTGGAAGCACCGAGCTGACTGCGAACGTGACCGGCGACATGACCTACGGCAATGTGCTGACCGCGACGGATTCCGACATGAACCTGACGGTCGGCGGAAGCCACAAGGTCGACGGAGCGGTGACGCTTGGAAGCACCGAGCTGACTGCGAACGTGACCGGC
>JAFWXL010000074.1 GCA_017545905.1 Clostridia bacterium
GCTCTTCCTCAATTGCTTCCGGCTCTTCCTCAATTGCTTCCGGCTCTTCCTCGATTGCTTCCGGCTCTTCCTCAATTGCTTCCGGCTCTTCCTCGATTGCTTCCGGCTCTTCCTCAATTGCTTCCGGCTCTTCCTCGATTGCTTCCGGCTCTTCCTCGATCACTTCCGGCTCTTCCTCGATCACTTCCGGCTCTTCCTCGATTGCTTCCGGCTCTTCCTCAATTGCTTCCGGCTCTTCCTCG
Organism: Clostridia bacterium; assembly: GCA_017545905.1. Classification (GTDB taxonomy): domain Bacteria; phylum Bacillota; class Clostridia; order Christensenellales; family Aristaeellaceae; genus Ventricola. The sequence continues at coordinate 243 of JAFWXL010000074.1, forward strand.
ATTGCTTCCGGCTCCCGGGAAATGACAATCAGCTCTTCCCCGCGCGGATCATCCCGATGCCGTCTGTACGCCCGCAAAAACATATCAGCCGGGCTTCCTGCAACGGTGATAAACGCAATCTCCTTATGCAGGAAGAGATCTCGGTACCCGCCGTCCATGTCCTCAAAAATGCCTTCGCTGATCGTCTGAATGCTTGCAGGCAGCTCAATCTGGCGCACAGAATCCGCAATCCAGAAAAACGCAGCCCGCTTCAATTCGACAACGCCCTCCGGAATGACAATCTCCACCGGATAGATGCCGTTTCGCTTTTCGCTGAACGCGTGACCGCCGATCCGCAGAACAGGCGTATCGCCGATAGCCTGCGGAATCTCCAGCCTTTCCTGCCAGTCCATACAGCCGGTGACGGTATATCCGCCCGCCTCATAGCCGAAGCGGAATCTCTGCAGCGCCTCGCGGAATGCTTCGTCCGCATCCGCAAAGACATAGGAAATGCCCGGCGCATCCGCATAGATCGGCAGCGCGGAATGCATGCTGACGACGATCTCCATCGCACCGCCATGCAGCGGCACAGCAGCGTCCTGCTGCACGAGCGCAGGCTCCTGCTCAAAGATGATCTGCTCCATGCCGGCATGCAGCGCGCCCGTCCGCAGTTCATCCAGCTTGCCCGCAATGCGCAGCACGGCAATCCCGCTGCTGCCCTGAAAGGCCATACCGATATCCTTCACCTGCGCAGGAACAACCAGCTCCCCGCAGACGCGCCCGGCGGGCCACGCCAATACGCGCGTCTGCTGCGCATCAAGAACCAGCCCGTCACGCGCCGTCATGTGCGGATTGCCATCGGCGACAGCAATCTCTGCAAGCGACATGCAGCCCCGCAGCGCTCCCTCCGCCAGCATGCGCAGCGAGCGCGGCAGGCACACTTCACTGAGGCAGGTATCCTCAAATGCGCTCTGCGCAATCTCCTCCACGCCCTCGGGAATCTCTGCCTGCGCAAGCCGGGAGCCGGCAAAGCAGGAAGCGGGAATGACGCGAAGCGTTTGCGGCAGCACGATATATTCCAGCTGCGTGCCGGCAAAGGCGAAGCTGCCGATCCGCTCCACGCCCTGCGCAGGCAGATCGATCAGGCTGAGCGCAGCGCCGAAAAAAGCATGAGCGCCAATTTCCCGCAGCGAAGCAGGCAGCGTGACCATCTGGACACATGCATACGCAAACGCGGATTCCCCCACGCACGCAACGCCCTCGGGCACGTCGTATTCCTGCAGTGCATTGTCAAAAAACGTATGCAGCGTCACGCCCCGCTGCGCATCACGCAGGAACAGCGCATGCCCATCCGTATAGAAAACGGGATTCTCTTCATCGATCCCGATCCGCACGCCATGGCAGATCACCCCGGCAGGCAGGCGGCGCAGCGTGCGCGGCAGCACGATCAAACCCCCGCCCATCGCCGGCAGATCGTCATGGTAATCCTCAGCCAGCGCAACGACTTCCCTGTCTGCAATCATCGCCGGAATCTCCACCCGGTTCTGCGCAGCCGGCGCATACACAATCTCTATGCCTTCGGGCACTACGCGATAGAGAAAGCCTTTTTCTTCTCTGTATTCCATCGCAGTATCCCCTCCGTTTTCTCACTCTGAATGCCGCAGTTTCCGGCTTTTACATATCCTGTTTTATGATACCACCAACCCGCCGATCTGAAAAGGCTTTTTCTCAGATCCGGCTTGCCTGTGCCGTCATTTCGCCGGCAGCTCTGTTGACGGCGCACCGTGCGCCTGATACAATAGATCATAGCATGATATCCGAATCGATATGTCCGGCCACCCCTGTCATGCAGCCGGCGGCGTCTTCAATTGCAGATGCGGCTGCCGCGCATTCATGCGGCCCGGCGGCATGGAGGCAATCTTCCTCAGGCCGGTTATTACGCCCATTTTCCCTCAAGCCAACCAGATTGCCCGGAGGTGTTCTTATGAAATTCGACGTCAGTCAGCTCAAATGGATCAGAGAACCCGCAAACTGCACAATTGCCGGTGACAGGATTGAAATCGTCACAAAGCCCCGCACCGATCTGTGGCAGCGCACGTATTATCACTTCCGCAACGACAACGCGCCCGTGCTGCAGCTGGAAACGGACGAGAAATTCTTCTCCTTCGTCGTGAAGACGCAGTTCGAAAGCAAGCACCGCTTCGACCAGTGCGGCGTGGTCATGTATCTGGACAGCGACAACTGGCTCAAGGGCTCCATCGAATATGAAAATGAGGAATTCCAGCATCTGGGCAGCGTCGTCACCAACAACGGCTACTCCGACTGGGCGACGACCGAGATCGACGCATCCGTCAAATCCATGTGGTATCGCCTGAGCAGGCGCGAGGACGATTACTGCATCGAGTGCTCCGAGGACGGCGTGCGCTTTAAGCAGATGCGCGTATGCCATATGTGGCACGGGGGCGACGCCATTCGCTTCGGCGTGTACGCCTGCAGCCCGGAGGATTCCTCGTTCAGGGCGACCTTCACCAACATGGAGATGACCGAATGCAGATGGCTCGCACATGACGGCCAGCAGCCGGACGAGGAGATGTAAGCATGGAGCTCAGACGTATCGACGGCGAATTCTCCGTCTGCAAGGTTGCGGATTTTTCGCTGGTCAATCCGGACGCGCCGTTCTGCTTCACCGGCAAGACCGACGAGGAGCGCTCTCTGGTGTGCCTCACGCAGGATGTGCCGCAGAATACCACCGACCGTGACGACGGCTGGAAGGCGCTGCGCATTCAGGGCACGCTGGATTTCTCCCTCATCGGCATCCTGTCAGGGATCACGGGGATTCTGGCAGAAAGCGGCGTCGGCGTCTTCGCCGTCTCCACGTACAATACCGATTACGTGCTCACCAAGGCAGAAAACTATGAAAAGGCGCTGCGCGCGCTTGCGCAGGCGGGCTATACCATCCGCTGACGCACTGCACAGCAAAAACACAGCCGCATCCCTCTCCCGGCAGGGAAAGGATGCGGCTATGTTCTTTTTATCCTTATTCGGTCTTTTCCACCGGCATTTCGACAATATACTGCCTTACGATCTCCATGATCCTGTCGGCGGACTCAGGCGCATATCTGGGCGACTGCGCCATGGTCACAAAATCGTAGCCCGCCTGATGAAACTGCCTGTAATCGTCGTATACGTCAAACGGGATCACCGGTTCTTTGCCGTTTTTTTCCTCCATCATCTGCGAGATGTAGCTGCGCAGATGAATATTCCCGCTGCCGTCGCGCAGCTGCGCCGGAATATCCTGATGCGATTTCGGATTGCGCACATAAGCAAGGCGGCTGATCCAGCGGAAGGCCAGCGCAAAGAGCAGATAATTGGCCTCGTCCAGCTCCACCGCCGCGCGGTATGTGTCAATCGCCGCCCGCTGCTGCGGCAGGCGCGAGATCACAACATTGAGCACGAAGCCCGTGCCCGGCGGGCCAAAGGCCAGATCCGAGTGCGTATCCACATGCACCACCTCAAACGGCGCGCTCAGGCTGCCGTCTTCCATGCGCGCCTGCCAGAAATCCAGCGCCTTGTCGTGCGTATCGAATATCGCACCGGATGCTCGCGGCTCAGTCCGCACTGCTCCTCCAGAAACCGGATTACCTCGTCGTCGCTGTACGGCTTTGCACAGGCTTCGTCCGGGCGCTCGCCGGGGGCAGCCAGCGGGCATGGCGCAGTCAGGAAAAAGTCCAGATCCAGTACGCGCATCGCATGTTTCCCCTTTCCGCGTCACGCTTTCAGCGAAAGAATATAGCTTTCAAGCGCTTCAAGACCGCCGTTGGGATACTTTGCAATATCCTCGCCTGTGCGGTTGATCAGGCACGGCGTCAGCAGGAATGTCTTCATCCCCAGCGCAGATGCTGCCATATCCTCGCCCACGTCGTTGCCCACCATCAGGCACTCGCGCGGATCAAGACCGAGCTTATCCACGATCTGCCTGTAATACCGGATATCCGGCTTGCAGAAGGACGAGTTTTCATATGTGGTTACCAGATCAAAATCCTCCGGCTTCAGCCCGGCCCAGCGGATTCTGCTGTATGTGGCAACCTGAGGGAAAAGCGGATTGGTCGCCAGCACAAGGCGGTATCCCTTCTCCCTGAGCCCGGCAATAAATCCGCTCATGCGCGCATCATAGCCGCAGGCGTCCCTGACGCGCTGAAATTCATTCTGATAAAACGCCGCAAATTGGGGCTCGTCATCCCGTGCCTTTCCGCCAAAAACCGCGCAGAATGTCCGCCAGAATGCCTCTTCGTTTGACGCCGTTCCGTCGTTTTTTACCATGGCACCGATGCCGGCAAACAGACCCTTGTGCAGCTTCTTGGCCTCATAGCCAAGCGGCGCCAGCTTTGCAGCCAGCAGTCCGAAATATGCCTCGATGAATTTCTCCTGATCCATCGGCAGCAGCGTGCCGTCCAGATCAAACAGGATGGTCTTTATCTCCATGTCCGATTCCTCTTTTCCGATGCTTTTCCTGTATCAGTATAACAACGCAGCGCAAAAACATCAACGCCTCTTTTTTCTTGTTCAGCTGCCGTTTCTTCTGTCATTTCCTGCTTTTTTGCATCGCAAAACCCTGATGAACGCACGATTATTCCGCTTTATACACATAACCATTGCCGTTTTTTTCATCAGAATTCATCATCTTTTTTCTGATAGTTGTATTCTTTGAAAGTTTGTGTTATTATATCTCACGCGTCTGGCAACTGGTATATCAGATGCACTGCTACAATGAGATTTTCGGCCGCATACGGCCCTGATAACAACAAAACATGAAAGGAATATACCACCATGAAGAAGATCATCTGCAAGGTTGAATATGATACCGAAGCTTCCGAGCTGATTTCCAAGCGCACCGTCGGCAATTTCGGCGATCCGGCCGGCTACGAGGAGTCCCTGTACAAGACCGAGGGCGGCAAGTTCTTCCTGTACACCTTCGGCGGCGCCGAGTCCAAGTACGCCGAGGAGAGCATCAAGCGCATGTCCGCCGCCAAGGCTGACGAGTGGCTCGCCAACGCGTAATCACACCAGGCAAGCATACAGCACCGACGAGCAAGTCGGTGTTTTTTTCTTTTTGTGAGAAACGTCAGGGCTGCCGCCCTGAAACCCGCTCGGGGACATCGTCCCCGAACCCCTTCTTCTCTTCGCGGCGGCCTGAAGCGGCTGAACAGGGACAGTCGGTTGCTTTCAAGCGCGTTTCATGCTACAATACGCTCTGCATATAACCATGATCCATATCTGACAAGGAGTTTGCATGTCTGTTTCTCTGCCGATCTATTTCGCCCCCATGGAGGGCGTCACCGACGCCGTATACCGCCGCGTCCATCATGCGCATTTTATGGGGATTGACAAGTATTTCATCCCCTTCATCAGCCCGACGCAGAATCTCGTCCTCACCCCGCGCGAACGAAACAACGTCTCTCCCGAGGTGAATGCAGGCCTTCGCGTCGTGCCGCAGGTACTCACAAAAAAAGCCGACCATTTTCTCTGGGCGGCTCAGCTTCTGCATGATATGGGCTATGACGAGATCAACCTGAATATCGGCTGCCCCTCCGGCACGGTGACGGCCAAGGGCAAGGGCGCGGGCATGCTCCTGCGCCCGGATGATCTCGACGCTTTCCTTGGCGAGGTCTTTGCACATACGCCCGCGCGCATATCAATCAAAACGCGCATCGGCTTTTTCTCGCCGGATGAATTTGACGCCCTGCTCGCCGTTTTCAACCGGTATCCGGTGCATGAGCTCATCATCCATCCGCGCACGCGCGAGCAGTATTACAAGGGCACGCCGCACAGAGACGTCTATGCCGCCTGCAGGGAAAAGACCCGTCTTCCCCTCATTTACAACGGCGATCTGTTTACCGCGGACGCCTGCCGCACATTTGCCGTCAATCATCCGGAAACCCGGGCGCTGATGCTCGGGCGCGGCATGCTGGCCAATCCGGCGCTGGCACAGACATACGCCGGCGGCGCGCCGCTTACGCGCGAATCGCTCAAGGCATTTCACGACGACCTGTTTGCCGCCTACCGGGAGGCCTATCATACCTCCGCCGTCCTCGGGCGCATGCGCGAGGTCGCCAAGAACATCGCCTGCTGCTTTGAGGGCGCGGACAAGCCGCTCAAGGCTGCCCGCAAGGCAAGCTCCATCGCCGTCTACGAGGACGCCATGGAACGGCTCTTCGGCGATTACGCGCTCTCGGCCAATCCCTGCTTTTCCGAGCGCAGCTGATCCTCGCGCATCTGCATCCACATCGCGCACAGCATAAAGGCCAGACACGCCACCACCAGCGGCACACCAAACACAAGAAGAAGCAGCATCTGAATCAGACTCATCGTCAATCCCTCTTTCTCATCCAATCGCATTTCTATTGCAGACCGGCGCGGCCGGTCTTTTTTGTTCCGCAGTTTTTCTCTGTTTTCTCAGTCTTTTCGCCGTTGAGCTTTTCGTTTACGCCGTGCAGACCTTTCTCTGCCGGCCGCGGCTTTTCGGCGCAGCCATGTAGTGCGCAATGCTGCGCACACTCACCCGCCTGCCTGCACATGCGCCCTCAATGCGCCCGTCCGCCAGCATTGCATATACCGTTGCCCGCGTCACGCCGAGGATTTTCGCCGTAACCGTCTTGTCCACATATTCGCCGTAGCGTCCCAGCAGTTCCTCTTCCTTGCTGGCCTGCGCCGCCTCCTGCGTCCACAGGGACCTCCGTGTGCGCTCCTCCAGCGCCAGCACGCGCCGCTCAAGGTCGGCCATCCGCTGCAGTGACATCTCCATCGTTGCTTCCACGCTCCATCGATCCCCTTTCCACACACAATCCACTTTTGTCCATTTTCCGCGCCATATACCAAAATCAAAATCCACTACAACTCCCCATCAGGGAATATTCGAGCTTCTCAAAACCACTTCACCTGATTCTCCATTCAGATGACAGCAGATGATTTTGTCGCTCGTTTGGTGACAACGTCATTCTATCACGCGAACACCCGTTCGTCAACCATTTGGTGACAAAATTTTTAAAAAAGTTTTAAATGGGTTGCAATCGGTGACAAACCTGTTATAATGTCATTATCGAAAGCATTTGTATGTGCGGCAAGGAGGCGGAAAATATGGAATTCGGCGATATCCTTAAATCCATCCGCAGGGAGCGCGGCCTCTCTCAGGACGAGATGGCGGCCCTCCTGGGCACCACCAAGCAGGTCATCAGCCGCTACGAAACCAAGCAGCGCGTGCCCAAGCTCTCCATCGTCAGCAGCTATGCCTACAAGCTGGGCGTGCCGCTGTCCTTGCTCTCCGGCGAGGATAACGAGCCTGAGATCACCCGTGAAAACGGCGTGCGCCGCGTGCCGATCCTCGGCGGCGTGGCCTGCGGCGAGCCGATCTATAAGCCTGGCGACGGCAGCGAATACGCCACCATTGAGGAAAGCGTCGTGTGTGATTTTGCGCTCATCGCGCAGGGCGACTCCATGACCGGCGACCGCATCCATTCCGGCGACGTCGTCTTCATCCGAAAGCAGGACAGCGTGCGCGATGGCGAGATCGCCGCCATCGCCCTGGATGATGAGCTGACGCTTAAGCGCGTGCGCCGCATCATGGGGCCAGGCGGCCGCGTCGCCTTCACCCAGCTGCTCCCCTCCAATCCCGCCTACGATCCCATCGATATCGGCGGCGAGGAGGAAACCCGCAGCGTGAATATCCTTGGCAAGGCTGTCGCTGTGCGCTTCATGCTCTGAGCTCTGCGCTTCGCAGGTAGCCAAATCCCCATATTTCGCTTATGATATCCTCATAGGAGGGATAAAGGCATGAATCCATATGTGACTGGAGCCATAATCCGCAAGCTGCAGAAGAAAAAAGGCCCGGCAAAGGCCGAGCAGCTTTTCGTATCGGACAAGGCCGTTTCCTAATAGGAAAATGGAAAAGGATATACGGATATTTCGCCGCTTGAATCCATTGCCATGGCGGCCCTCTCGCCTGACGGAATCCAGATGGTCAAGCTCTGTCCGTAGGGCAACGCTGAAGCCCGCTTCCAGATGCGCGGCGTGAAGCAGATTGCCTTCTTCTGCAATCGCGACGGCCCGTTTTCCCTGCGCGTTCATCCGACGCCTGACGGCAGGCTGGGCGCCTGTGACGACACGGCCCACAGATGAAACCTTGAACTGACTGCAAAAAAGCGGCTTGGATGAACATCCGTTTGTGATAAAATCATGTCCACGCATCTTTGGTGCGTGGTCTTTTTTCTATCCTTTCAATCTGAATGCCGCCTTGCTTGACAAATGCGTGCATGTTTTTTACAATAAATGCAAACCTTTCCTGCGGAGGTGCCGCATGTTCCAAACATCTTCCCCGCACAAAAGACATGCGTCCATGAGCGCGCAGGGGATGATCGCCCTGGGCTTTGCTGCCCTGATTGCAATCGTCGCCTTTCTGCTTATGCTCCCGGCGTCCAGCAACGCCTGTACATGGACCGATCCTCTCACGGCGCTTTTCACGGCAACCAGCGCCGTCTGCGTCACAGGCCTTGTCGTCGTGGATACGGCGACACACTGGTCGCTCTTTGGCCGCTGTGTGCTGCTGTGCGCCATTCAGATCGGCGGTCTGGGCGTGATGACCGTCATGGCGCTGATCGCCATGATGCTGGGCAGGCGTATTGGTTTGCGCCAGCGCACGCTCCTGGTGGAGAGCGTCGCCACGCTGCATCTGTCCGGCGTGGTGCGGCTCGTCCGCCGCGCGCTGCTGGGCACGCTGATCCTTGAAATCATCGGCACACTGCTGCTGAGCCTGCGCTTTGTGCCCATGCTGGGGCTTTGGCGCGGTCTGGGCTATGCCGTATTTCACAGCATATCCGCCTTCTGCAACGCAGGCTTTGACCTGATGGGGCCGGTTTCCGGCGCATATTCCTCACTGGAATCCTTTGCAGGCGATCCGCTGATCAATCTCACCGTCTGCGCGCTGATCCTGCTGGGCGGTCTGGGCTTCTTCGTCTGGGATGATCTGCTGGAAAACCGGTTCCGCTTTAAACGCCTGCAGCTTCACACGCGCATTGTCCTTCTGATCACGCCGGTGATCGTGCTCATCCCGGCGCTGATGTTTTTCCTCTTTGAGCGCGGCGCATCCATGGCGGGCATGGATCTGAAAACCCGGCTGCTCGCCAGCCTCTTTTCCGCCGTGACCCCGCGAACCGCCGGCTTTGACACCGTGCCCACAGGCACCCTCTCCCCCGCCGGCACCCTGCTCACGCTCCTGCTCATGCTCACCGGCGGCAATCCCGGCTCCACCGCCGGCGGCGCAAAGACGACGACCATGCTTGTGCTGCTGCTTCTGGCCGCGTCAATCCTGCGGCGCGAGGACGACATTCACGTGCTCGGCCGCCGCCTGCCGGATGATCTCATGCGCCGCGCCTGCTCGATCGTGATCGTCTATATGACCATCGCCCTGACTGCCGCACTGATGATCTGCGGCGCTCAGCCCGCGCTTCCGCTCCCTGACGTGCTGCTGGAAGTCTTTTCTGCCATCAATACCGTCGGCATGTCCACCGGCGTCACGCGTCAGCTGGGCGTTTTTGCCCGGCTCATCGTGATCCTGCTGATGTATATGGGCCGCCTGGGCAGCCTCACATTTGCCCTGCTCATCGCCCGTTCCCCTGCGCCCTCGCCGCTTCGCTGCCCCGAGGACCGCATTCTGATCGGTTGATCATCTGATCAAGGAGGTATCCGCATGAAATCTGTACTGGTGATCGGTCTTGGCCGCTTTGGCCGCCATCTGTGTGAAAAGCTCTCGCACATGGGCAATGAGGTGATGATCGTTGACCATGACGAAGCCATCGTCGCAGAGCTCGCCGACAGCGTAACCAGCGCCAAAATCTGCGACTGCACGGACGAAAACGCCCTGCGCGCCTTGGGCGTGCATCATTTCGACATCTGCTTCGTGTGTATCGGCTCAGACTTTGCCTCCAGCCTGCTGATCACATCCATGCTCAAGGACCTGGGCGCCAAACGCATCATCGCCAAAGCCAGCGCCGATATGCACATGCGTCTGCTGCTGCGCAACGGCGCGGACGAGGTCATATATCCCGAGCGCGACAGCGCCGAGCGCATCGCCATGCGCACCAGCGCATCGCATGTGTTCGATTATATCGAGCTCACTGACGAGCATGCCATCTATGAGATCCCGCCGCTGGCTAAATGGATTGGCCGAACGATCCTGGAGCTGGATATCCGCAATAAATACCATATTAACATTCTCGCCGTCAAGACCGGCGAGACGCTGCGCCCGCTGCCCGGCGCGAATTATGCTTTCACCGGCAGCGAGCACATCCTTGCCCTCGCCTCTCAGGAGGACGCCAGAAAGCTGCTCAAAATGGTTGAATCAAATTCACCCGTCAGATGATTAAGCATCAAGTTTCGCAACCTTTTCACAAAACCCTTGCGCATGGTTTTCACAAGTGCTATAATTTCCGCAATCGAAAAAGCATTCACTCTGACCGGAGGTTACGCAGCATGTACAGCTTCTCTTTTGCACGATTTAGCGGCTATTGCTTTAGCAGTAATAGTCTTGCTTTTGTGCGTGCATGAGAGATCCTTGCCGGAGCTGGATTCATTCCTCCGGCCCGCTGACTTGTATCGTCAGACTCCTGCCACACAGGCAGGGGTCTTTTTTCATTCACTTATTTGCTGATTTCTTGAAAGAAAGAAGGAATATCTCATGATCATCATCATGAAGCCCAAGGCCACCGAGGAGCAAATTCAGGCCCTTTCCGCATCGCTTGAATCGCAGGGCATGCAGATCCAGCGCAACGCCGGCGTCGGCTGCGTGGTGCTCGGCGTCATCGGCGACGTCGCCCATCTGGATCCGACCGACTTCCTGATCCAGCCCGGTGTGGAGCGCATTATGCCGGTTTCCGAGCCGTTCAAGAAGGCCAACCGCAAGTTCCATCCCGCGGATTCCGTCATCGACTGCGGCGGCGTGGCCGTCGGCGGACGAAAGCTGGCGATCTTCGCCGGCCCCTGCTCGGTGGAGAATTATGACCAGCTGACCGACACCGCCTTCAAGGTGCACGCAGCGGGCGCGAACATCCTGCGCGGCGGCGCGTACAAGCCGCGCACATCGCCCTATGCCTTCCAGGGACTCAAGCTCGAGGGCCTTGCGCTGCTGGAGCAGGCACGTGAGCTCACTGGTATGCCCATCTGCACGGAGATCATGAGCCCGAAGCTGGTCGAGGAATTTGACCGCCGCGTGGATGTGATTCAGGTTGGCGCGCGCAATATGCAGAATTTCGATCTGCTCACTGAGCTGGGTCAGACCCAAAAGCCCATCCTGCTCAAGCGCGGCCTCAATGCCACGGTCAGCGAATGGCTCATGAGCGCAGAATACATCATGGCCGCCGGCAATCCGAACGTCATCCTCTGTGAGCGCGGCATCCGCACGTTTGAAACCTACACCCGCAACACGCTCGATCTTTCCGCCGTGCAGGCCGTCAAACAGCTCTCGCATCTGCCGGTCATCGTCGATCCGAGCCATGCTACGGGCCTGAACTGGATGGTGGAGCGCATGTCGCTGGCGGCCGTCGCCGCCGGTGCGGACGGCCTGATCATCGAGGTGCACAACAATCCGCCCTGCGCCCTGTGCGACGGCGCGCAGAGCCTCACCCCGGCGCAGTTCGCCCAGGTCATGGGCAAGCTGCATGCCATGGCGCCGATTGTGGAGCGTGTCTTATGAGAATCATGTTTATCGGTCTTGGCCTGATCGGCGGCAGCATGGCCATGGCCTTGAGCGGCTATCCGGATGCGGAGCTGTATGCCGTCGATCGCGACGAATGGACGCGCTTTGAGGCGCTGGGACGGGGCGTTGTTCGCTCCTGCTGGGCGGACATTGAAAATGCGCCGCTGGAAACCATGGACTTGATCGTCCTGTGCCTGCATCCCGCCGCAGCAGCCGAGTTCATCCGCACGCATGCAGGACGCATTAAGCCCGGCTCCCTGCTCACGGATGTATGCGGCGTCAAGCGTCCGCTGCACAAGGCCGTGGCGTCGCTGGAAAGCAGACAGTTTACCTATCTGGGCGGCCACCCAATGGCCGGCCGAGAGCGCGGCGGCTTTGTCCATGCCACCGCCGACCTCTTCCGCGGCAGTCACTACATTCTTACGCCCGACGATTCCGTGCCCGTGGGCGCCGTGCGCCTGATGGAGCGTCTGGTTCTGCACATGGGCTGCGCGGACATCGTCCTCTCCAATCCCGAGGCGCACGACGAGCGCATCGCCTATACCAGCCAGCTCATGCATGTCATGGCGCTTGCGCTGTGCGATCAGCATCTGCTCTTTGACAGCTATGGCTTTGAGGGCGGTTCCTTCCGCGGCGCAACCCGCGTCGCTGCGCTGGAGCCGGACCTTTGGACAGAGCTGTTCTGGGTCAACAAGGAGACGCTGGCAGATCTGACGGACGAGCTGATCGAAAAGCTCGGCGAATACAGCGCTCTTCTTCGTGCGGACGACCGCGACGCGCTGCTGCAGCGCCTGACCGATTCGAGCGACCGCAAGAAGGAATTCGACCGGCAGCGCAGCATCGAAACAAGCAAACTGCCTCTGTTCAAATAAACATCAGGAGGAATGGTCATGCCTGTCGTTCCTGTAATCGCGAATGCGCCTGAAAGCCGTTACGACATTCACATCAGGCGCGGCCTGCTGCACGACTGCGCGCATCTCTTTGCCGCATACAAAGGCAAAAAAGCCGCCGTCGTCGCCGACAGCAATACCGCGCCGCTGTATTCCTATGCGCTCATGGATCAGCTGCACAGAGCCGGCATCGAGCCCAGCGTCATCATTCTGCCCGCAGGCGAGGAAACCAAGTGCGCTGCGCAGCTGGAACGGCTTTACGATGCCTTCCTCGATTTCCGCCTCACGCGCGCGGATCTGGTCATCGCGCTGGGCGGCGGCGTCGTGGGCGATATCACCGGCTATGCCGCCGCAACGTTCATGCGCGGCGTGCATTTCATTCAGGTGCCGACGACGCTGCTCGCGCAGGTCGATTCCTCCGTCGGCGGCAAGGTTGCCATCAATCATCCCCGGGGCAAGAATCTTCTGGGCGCGTTCTATCAGCCCGAACTCGTGCTCATCGACACCGACACGCTCAAAACCCTCGACGATCGTCAGATTGGCGCGGGTCTGGGCGAGGTGATCAAATACGGCTGCATCTGTGACAGCGCGCTGTTCGAACGCATCGAAGCGCTCGGCTCGCGCGAATCGCTCCTTCCCGTGATTGATGAGATCATCGCCCGCTGCTGCGAGATCAAGGCCGAATACGTCCGGCAGGATCCGCACGATCACGGCGTGCGCATGCAGCTCAACTTCGGCCACACGCTGGCACATGCGCTGGAAAATGCCATGGGTTACGGCACGCTGCTGCACGGCGAAGCCGTCTCCATTGGCATGGCCGCTGCCTGCCGCTGGGGCGAGGCGCTGGGCTATACGCCCCCGGGCACTGCGCAGCGCGTCACGCGCGTGCTCGAGGCATACAGCCTGATGACCGGCTATCCTGCCGGCCTTTCCCCCGATATGCTCGCCGGACAGATGGCGCTGGATAAAAAGGCCGAGGGCAGCAAGGTGCGCACCGTGCTCCTCACCGGAATCGGCGCGTGCAGAGCTGTTCCTCTCACACCGCAGGAGCTTCTTATTTCCCTCAACGGAGGAAACCCATGATCAAAACCGTCTCTCCCTCGCCGCTCTCCGGCCGTCTGCATGTGATGCCCAGCAAGTCCGCTTCGCATCGCTCAGTGATGATGGCCGCACTCGCCCGCGGCGAAACCACGCTCGCCCCGCTGCAGCTCTCGCGCGACATCGTCGCCACGCTCTCCTGCGCCAAAGCACTGGGTCTCGTGGGCAATATATCCACCAGCCGGCATGATCAGCCCGGCTTTGTCCGCGTATCGCTGTGCGGCGGGCAGGCCTATGCCGGCAGCGCCATGCGCGTGCTGGACTGCGGCGAATCCGGCTCAACCCTGCGCTTTTTCATTCCCCTTGCGCTCGATGGCCGCGGCCGTGTCCGCTTCATTGGTCACGGGCGGCTGATGCAGCGCCCGCTGGATATATATAAGCAGCTCTTTGCTCCGATGGGCGTCCGCTGGACACAGACAGACAGCGAATTGATCGTGGAAGGCCGCCTCAAGCCCGGAGAGTATGCCCTGCGCGGCGATGTGAGCAGCCAGTTCATCACAGGGCTCCTGCTCGCCCTGCCGCAGCTGCCGGGCGAGAGTGTCATCCGCATCACCACGCCGCTGGAGTCCCGCTCCTATGTCGAGCTCACCCAGCGCGTGCAGGCGCTCTTCGGCGTCATCTCCCATTGGCAGGATCATCAAACGCTGATCATCCCCGGCAATCAGAAGCCCTCTTCTCCCGGCCATGTTCATGTCGAGAGCGACTGGAGCCACGCAGCATTCTATCTTACTGCAGGCTGCCTTTCTTCAAGCGGTCCGCTCACACTGACAGGCCTGAACATGGGCAGCACGCAGGGCGACCGCGCAATCATGGACATCCTGCGCGATATGGGCGCGATCATCAATCTCCATCACGGCGACATCTCCGTCTGCTCCTCCCGCCTGCATGCGCTCACCGTAGACACCTCCCAGATCCCCGATCTGGTACCCATCCTCGCGGTGGCTATGGCCGCCGCCAAGGGTGAAAGCCGTATCACCGGCGCCGCACGCCTTCGTATCAAGGAAAGCGACCGGCTTGCCGCGATGCATGCAGCGCTCACCGCCTGCGGTGCGGACGTCACCGAGCTTCCTGACGGGCTTGTCATCCGCGGCGGCAGAAAACTGCATGCCGCCCGAATCGACGGCTGCAATGATCACCGCATCGTCATGGCCATGTCCGTCGCCTCTGCTATTGCAGATGGCGATCTCACGATCACCGATGCGCAGGCTGTTTCCAAATCCGCCCCGGCATTCTGGGAAGAATTCAGTGCTCTGGGAGGTCATGCACGATGAGAGGTTCTTTCGGACAGCATTTCAGGCTTACAATTTTTGGCGAATCCCACGGCGATGCGATCGGCATGGTCATCGACGGCATCCCCGCAGGCACGCCCCTCGACGAGGCAGCCATTGCGCGCGATATGGCGCGCCGCGCGCCCGGTTTGGATCCCACGGCCACCAGCCGCAAGGAGCCCGACCGCGTCAGGATCGTCTCCGGTCTGTTTGAAGGCCGTGCGACAGGCACGCCTCTGTGCGGCCTGATTGAAAACACGAATACCCGTTCCGGCGACTATGCCCAGCTGCGCGCAAAGATGCGCCCCGGCCATGCAGACTATGCCGGTCACGTCAAATACGGCGGATACAACGATCCGCGCGGCGGCGGCCATTTCTCCGGCCGCATCACAGCGCCGCTCGTCTTCGCCGGCGCTGTCGCGCGCCAGCTGCTCGCCGCCAAAGGCATCGCCATCGGCGCGCATATCGCTGCCATCGGCGATATTGCGGATGATCCGCTCGACCCCGTTTGTATACGCGCAGATGCGCTGATCCGGCTTCAGCAGAGCCGCTTTCCGCTGCTCAATCCTGCGAAGGAAGCGCCCATGCGCGCGGCCGTCGAAGCGGCCAAGGCTGATCTGGACAGCGTCGGCGGCGTGATCGAATGTGCGGCTGTCGGCGTTCCTGCCGGCATCGGTTCGCCATTTTTCGGCAGTGTGGAGAGCGTCGTCAGCCAGCTGCTCTTTTCTGTGCCAGCCGTCAAGGCGGTGGAATTCGGCGACGGCATGGCGATCGCGCAAAAACGCGCCAGCGATGCAAACGACGCCATGCACTATGAGAACGGCTGCGTAACCTGCCTGACCAACCACAACGGCGGCGTCACCGGCGGCATCACCAATGGCATGCCCATCGTGCTGCGCGCAGCGGTCAAGCCCACGCCCTCCATCGCCCGGGTGCAGCAGACCGTCGATCTGATGACGGCCGAGAATACGACGCTTTCCATCGCAGGCAGACACGATCCCTGCATCGTGCCGCGCGCCGTGGTCGTCATTGAGAGCGCGCTGGCCATCGCGCTGTGCGAGCTGATGATGGATAACGCTTCGACCAGAGCGATGCAGTAACGCCCATCAACCAAAAAAGTGAGGATACTCATATGAAGGATTTGAATCAGTGCCGTCAGGAGCTCGACGTCATCGATGCGCAGCTGGTCTGGCTGTTTGAAAAGCGCATGCAGGTCGTGCGCGACGTCGCCCTGTATAAGCATCACAACAACATGGATATCCTGGACAGCTCCCGCGAGCAGACCGTGCTCGAGAGCCGCGCAGCGCTGCTGCAGGAGGAAAGCCTCAAGCGTCCGCTCACAGATTACTTCCGCGAGCTGATGCGCCTGTCGCGCGAGGAGCAGCGCCGCTATCTGGATACGCTCAATCAGACGCAGGTCGTCGCCTATATGGGCGTGCCCGGCGCCTTCAGCGAGAGCGCAGTTGTCGGCTTTTTCGGCGAGAACTGCGAGCGCACGAGCTTCAAGACGTTTGAGGAGGTCTTCGCCGCCGTGGCGAACGGCTCCGTCAAATACGGCGTTCTCCCGGTAGAGAATTCCTCCTCCGGCTCGATCAATCTGGTTTATGATCTGCTGGGCCGCTATTCCTGCCATATCGTGGGCGAGCAGCTGGTGCGCGTGGAGCATTGCCTGCTGGGCGTGCCGGGCGCGAAGCTCGAGGACGTGAAGACCGTCTACAGCCACGAGCAGGGCTTTGCCCAGTGCCCCGTGTTCCTTGGCGAGCATCCCGACTGGGTCACAACCCCCTATTTCAACACCGCCATTGCCGCCAGGCATGTCGCAGATCTGGGCGAAACATGCAACGCAGCCATCGCCTCCCGGCTTGCCGCAAAGCACTATGGGCTTGAGATCATTGTGCCGGACATCCATTCCTTCGACGGCAATCACACGCGCTTCATCGTCGTAAGCGCATCGCCCACGCCCATCGGCGTGCCGGATAAGGCGACCATCACGTTTGCCGTGCGCCATGAGCGCGGCTCGCTGATGCGTGCGCTCTCCTCCTTTGTCGCCATGGGCATGAACCTGACGCACATCGAATCCCGTCCGCTGCATGAGAGCAACTGGGAATATTGCTTCTATGTGGATCTGACCGGCAATATCGAGGAAAGCACCCTGCGCATCCTGATGGATTCCCTCGCCAAGGACTGCGAAAACTGCCGCCTGCTGGGCGCCTATAAGGCCGCCAGAGAATGATCAAGGAGCACACGTATGCGTAAACACATTTTCCTCATCGGCATGATGGGCTGCGGCAAGAGCACCATAGGCCGTCTGCTCAGCGGGCATCTTGGCTGCCGCTTTGCGGATCTGGACGAGGAGATCGTCCGCTACGAAGAGCGCTCCATCCCCGAAATATTTGCCGACGTCGGCGACGCAGGATTTCGCCACTGTGAAACGGCGGCGCTTCGATGCGTGATCGACGAGGATCCCTGCATCGTCGCCACCGGCGGCGGTATCGTCACCCGCGAGGAAAACATCGCCCTCATGCGAAAGGCCGGTCTGGTCATCTGGCTCAACCGGCCGCTTGAGGACATGATCGCAGACGTGCGTCAGGATACGCGGCCCAATCTTACCGGCGACAAGCAGGAGCGCATGCGCACGCTCTTTGCCGCCCGCAAGCCGCTCTATGAGCGCGCAGCGCACATCGTCTTCAGCAATCATCTGCCCGCCGGGCAAAGCGCGGCGCTGCTGGCCGAGCTGATTGCCGGGCATCATCTCGCCTGAGTATTGCATAAACGCCAAAATCCCCATGACCGCACGGGTCATGGGGATTCATCTGTTTTGCTTTCATTGGGCGGCGATCATCAGCACGCCCGGTCCGTAGAGGATCAGCGGCTCAAGGATCTGCGCCCTGATCTCCCTGTCTGCTGCAGTCCACGCCGCGCCGTCTTTCAGGGACAGGCGGATCACCGTCTCGCGGATGCGCGCCCCCTCAAACGTGCGGCTGAATTCCGAGTCCTCCTGCGTAAATGGATACGCGCCGCGCAGCACGTAGTCAAGACCGCTGGGTTCGCCCTCCAGCGCGCGCGGCAGAGAATCCAGCACATACATGCGCCCTTCCTGCACAAATGTGCCCACATGGAACAGAATCGTCAGGTAGTGTCCGTTTTTGCCCAGCCGCAGCGGCGTTCTGGATTTTTCCACGCCCACACCAACATTGGCAAGGCATACGATAGCCTCGTCCATGCCCGCCGCATGCAGCACGTCAATCTGCTCCAGCAGTGCCGTCCAGTCCGGATGCACCGTCATGCGCGATGCAAGCACGAAGGGCGGAGCTGTCTTAGCGAGGAATGCCTCCAGTTCAGCGGTATCCATCTGCTTCATTTCAGCGGCCGTCTGTCCGGGATACACGCCGATTGTCTCCGCCAGATGCGGATATTCCTCCTGCTCTGCCGCCCGCTCTGCGGGATCGAGCAGCAGCTTCAGCCGGGTCAGCTCAATCCTGTCCTTTCCATGATGATAGGGCAGCTCCAGCAGTCTGGTCGATTCCTTAACCACACCCGCAGCCGTCTGTTCATCCTCGATGCCAAAGGATGCGATCACTGCATTGGCGACGCTCAGCGGCTGACAGCCGCGTCCTCTGATATAGCCGTTATTGTATTTGATACCCTCAAACGCCTCATCCTGCTGGGACATGATATGCAGCCGCTGCACCATCGCATCAACGGGATCATCAAGCAGAGGGCGCAAATTCTCCTGCGCCAGAGCGCCGCATGCCATGAGCATCATCAGCGCTGCGCAAAACACAAGCCGTCTCATCCGTATGTTCATTCCTTCTCTTCTTTGCCAGTGTGTATCAGCGATGCCCGGTAAAACGCTTTTTTCTGGGCGGATGATACAGCTGCACATGACTGAATGCCTCGCGCGCATGGTGCTTCATGCTTCTGTAGTGCTCGGGCAGCATCTGCATCCAGCCGCGCGGGAATACGTAGCTGACCACCAGCGCAATCAGCACGCCCACCGCCGTATCAAAGACGCGGTTCATCGCATAGTCAATATACGTTGCCGCCGGCGTATTGAACAGCAGGATGCACAGCACGACGCCGCCCGGCTGCACGCCGCCCACCCAGAATGCCTGACAGGCTACGATCAGGATGATCGTGCCGACAAAGACCAGCGGCACCAGCAGCAGCGTATGATGGCCGTCCGGCACAAACACCAGATACAGCCTGAACAGCAGAATGCCCACCACGCCGCCGATGATCGTGCCGAACAGGCGGTTGCCGCCGTTCTTGCGCGCATCTTCAAGATTGTATCCCATGCCGAAGATCACGCCGATACACGCAAACGCAGGGCTTCTGCCCACAAAATAATACATCATTGCACACAGCGCCACGGCAAGCGCCGTCTTGAATGTGCGCATACCCACGCCGTGAATTCTCAGGGGTTCCATTGAAATGCCTCCCAGCTTCTCTTCTGTGTCCATGCCTGCGTTCAGGGCGCCTGCAGCCCCAGTTCCTCATATGCCTGATCGATCACTGCGTTCCACGTGGCCACCTTTTCCGGTCTCTCGGGCGCCTGGCAGCTCGAGCATGGCTGCAGCGCCGTATACGGATAGCGCGCCAGCATGGAATACTTGATTTCCGTAAGCGGCAGATAACGGCTCTTCACGCCCGGACAGTACTGATCGGCATGAAATTTCTCGCCGCCGTTGGGATTATAGTACATGGAAGCGGACGCCTCCGTCTCCTTGAGCTTGCGTCCGTCGTCATCCCAGATGATGATCTTGATATTCTTCACATCCCGAAGATTGCGCCAGATCCACGTATGATTGTAGCCGTCCTCGTTCTCCTTGCGCTGCACGCGGATGCAGCCGTGGGATGCGCGCGTTCCCAGCGCGCTTTCGCACACGCTGAAATCACCCGTTCCGTCCGGATTCACGCCCACGTTTTCCCCGTAGTAAACCTCGGGCACCATGTGCAGCAGATCGCCGCCGTTGAAGCGGATCGCCTGATCACACCAGAGATTGCCCGACCAGAAACCGCCTGTCGGGCTGATGAGCAGAAACTCACCGGACGCCGTCTCGCAGTAGTCCTCGTTCTGCCCCTTCGTGGTACCGGTGGAGACGAGCAGCTCGGTGACGAGCTTGCCCTCTTTATACAGATACAGGCGCTGCGTACGCTTATCGATGATCATGCCCCATGTCTGATTGGGCGTAACGGTTCTGAGCCTGCCGGGGCGCACCCAGCCCTCCTCCAGCTCATCATAGTCGTTATACGCCTGAATCCTGCTCCAGCCGTCCTGCTCTTCCAAAACACGAACGGCGACGGATTCGCCGAAGAAGAATCCCCGGTGCGCATCCGTCGTCTTTCTGTTGCCGTTCGGGCCGTCGGAAAGGTAGACCTTTTCCTTCTGGTCCACATT
Organism: Clostridia bacterium; assembly: GCA_017545905.1. GTDB lineage: Bacteria > Bacillota > Clostridia > Christensenellales > Aristaeellaceae > Ventricola. Next base: position 20,622 of record JAFWXL010000074.1, read on the forward strand.
CAGCACGGTGATATCTGCCATCAGGCGGTTCCATGCCGTCTCCTCGTCATAGGGATCAAATTCGCCGAACCAATTTGCCGCAATGGCCTGCTTGGCCGTCTCCAGCATGGCGGCGGCTTCTTTCTCGGCCTTCTGCCGCGCCTTTTCTCCGGCTTCCCTTCGGATCTGCTCAATCTCGTCGGCAATCGCGTTGAGCGTCTCACAATCAGCCACGCCGGTCACGGTAAGGCCGCGCTTTTTCTGATAGTTCTTTGTCGCCGTCTCGGTGCCCTTGCCGAACTTGCCCGCCGGCTCGTCGTCGTAGAAGCCCAGCTCAATCAGGTTTTTCTGAAAGGCAACGACCTCCTCGCCCTGCGAACCCATCTTCAGCGCCGTGCCAACCAGACCGCCCTCGCGCACGCCATATCCGCGGATAGACGGATCGTCCAGACGATAGGTATAGCGGCGCACCTCGGTGGGCGTCGGGCCAATTTCATGGTTATTGCCCTCGATGGTATGCACCAGATACGTGCCGTCCGCATCCTGCGTCACAAATTCGACGATGCCCACGTGATCCAGCCGGTTATACTTATACCATTCGATGTAAATCAGATCGCCGCGCTGGGGAATATACGGCCTGTCTGCCACGCTCACGCCGTCGGCAAGGTAAAACTGGCCTTCCTCGCCCCTGAGGCCGCCGTTCACGGTGATATAGCGGCCGCGCTCCTTGAACCATGCCGCGCCGTCCGCGCAGCTGGTCTGCAGCGGATAATCATTGCCCAGCATGTTCGCGCCATAGACCTCGTCCGCGCGCGCGACACACCACGACACGAACTCTGAGCACCACTCGCCGTAGGCTTTTCCGCCCCACTCGCCATATTTGCTGTAGCCGCCTTTTGTGGCGGTATAGCCCAGCTCGCTGACGGCAGCGTTGAGCAGCATTTCCGCCTGCTGATCCGCCAGAGCACCCACGCCCAGCAGCATCGCAAGCATCACAAACAGCGCCGTGATTTTCTTCATCGATGTTTTTCCTTTCAGCCGTTTTATATATAAGACGCATGAACTCGGGGATTTCATCCCCGAACCCCTGACCAGGGACACCGTCCCTGGACCCTTCTTCGCTTCGCGCCTGTTTTAAGCCGCTGTGCAGGGGTGGATATGATCCGCCCGCATTATAGGATGATTTCTCCCTCGTGCGCCCAGACCGCCTCATCAAACCCGCGCCACGGCGCCTTATCCCTGGGCGGCATCGCAGTAAAGTGCATCTCTTCTTTCTTTGTGGGATGCACCATCCCCAGATGCGCGCCCCACAGCGCGATCTGCTCGCCGGGCTTTCCGCCTCCATAGCGGGCATCGCCCCAGATCGGGCAGCCGCTATGGCTAAGCTGCACGCGGATCTGATGTGATCTGCCGGTAAATAGCTTCACCCGCAGCAGCGAAAGTCCGCCGCCCTCTCCAGCCTTTTGGTAGACCAGCTTTGCGTCCTTTGCCCCGGGCGTATTCGCCGCCACCGCGCGCACGGTGTTTGTCTTCTCGTCCTTGAGCAGATAATCATTGAGTTCTGCGGTCTCTTTTGCCTCTCCGCGCACGGCTGCGACGTACTGGCGCGCAAGCGTCTTCTTTCTCACCTGCTCGCTTAAGCGATCCGCCGCCTTGCTCGTGCGCGCCAGCACAACAAGACCGCCCACAGGACGGTCAAGCCGGTGCACAAGGCCCAGATATACTGCGCCCGGCTTCTGATATTTCTCTGCGATATACTGCTTCATCACAGAATGCAGGTCCGCATCGCCGGATGCGTCCGCCTGCGTGGGCATATTCGGGGGCTTGACGACCACGAGCAGATGATTATCCTCGTAGACGATCCCGACGCCGTGATACATGTCCATAGTTTCTCCAATTGAGGGGTACGTTGAGGCTGCCGCCTCAAACTCCGCCCAGGGCCATCGTCCCTGGACCCTTCTTCTCTTCGCGGCGGACAAAAGAAAGCTTACTTCTGCTTCCGGGAAACGTAATAGTCGCGCTAGCGCTCCTTTACGTTTCCGAGCTCCGATTCGCTGTTTCGCCCACTGGGCGCGCTCATCTCCGCTCCCAGCGTCCGCTCGTGCCGCAGGGCAGCACGCCGCCGGCAGAAACCGGCAGGCACAGTTCGTCCGCCTTCACCTCGCCGCCGAAGCGGGAGGTCACGCACATATCGACCATATTCCCTAAAACACTCGCCTGGAATCCGGTCGTATAGCCATTGAGCAGGAAAAACAGCGGCTCCTCGCAAAGCGCCTCGCTCGCCGCCTTCACCAGGCCGTACAGCTCGTTTTCCAGTTTCCATACCTCGCCGCCCGGGCCGCGTCCATAGCTGGGCGGGTCCATCAGGATGCCGTCATAAAAATGACCGCGCCGCGCTTCGCGCTGCACAAATTTGAGTGCATCGTCCACGATCCAGCGCGTGCTCTCCTCCGGCAGGCGGCACAACTCGCGGTTTTCCCGCGCCCACTGCACCATGCCCTTCGCCGCATCGCAATGGCAAACCTGCGCGCCGGCCGCCGCACAGGCCATCGTCGCGCCGCCGGTATAGGCAAAGAGATTGAGCACCTTGACGTCGCGGCCCTCGGCCTTTCGCTGCTTCACCAGCGCGTTCATCCAGTCCCAGTTGGCCGCCTGCTCCGGGAAAAGACCCGTATGCTTGAAGCCCGTGGGACGGACATAGAACTTGAGCGCATCGCCGTTGCAGTTGTAGTTCACTTCCCAGCGTTCGGGCAGCCTGTCAAAGAATTCCCAGCTGCCGCCGCCCTTCTCGCTGCGGTGATAGTGCGCCTGCGCCTGACGCCAGAGCTTGGAATCGCGCGCCGGCCAGATGGCCTGCGGGTCCGGGCGGCGAAGATACACATCGCCCCAGCGCTCCAGCTTCTCGCCGCTGCCGCAGTCGAGAACCTCGTAATCCTGCCATTTATCTGCAATAAACATGGGGTTCCCTCACTTTGAATTCATTGCACCAAAGACCTCATTCGTCATGCCTTCGGCATGCCACCTTCCCCATAGGGGAAGGCTCGTTTTCTCCACCATATCAGGCTTCCCCTATGGGGAAGCTGTCGCGGCGCAGCCGTGACTGATGAGGTCCCCGCCCGCAGGCGGTCACCTCTTAAAAGAATCTCTTCAGCTTTTCCTTCTGCGCTTCCATCATATCAGAAAGCACGCCTTCTGTATAGATCAAATCCACGCCGGAAAGCGCCGGATCGATCTCCATCGCCTCGCGCAGCGCCGCACGGCTGCCTGTGGCCGCCGCCTCGGCGTAAAGCACATTGACAAGGCTCAGCTGGCCCATCAGATCGTGCAGCTCCACCGGCAGATCAACCGGCACACCATGCACGCCATCCTGATCAATCACCGCCGGGCACTCGACAAACCTGCCCGGCGCCACGCCCTCCACCGCGCCGTCGCAGGGCATATTCAGGTTCTCCACGCGGCAGGGCTTGCCTTCCCACAGCGCAGCCAGCACCTGCACCGGGCGCACAGAGATAAGGCCGCTTGTGCAGATCTGTCCCCATGCCTTTGCGCCCTCGGGCGAGAGCGGCCCATGCACAGTCAGCATCGCCAGATTGCGCTTGCGCAGCTCATAGTCCGCAAGGCCCACGCCGGAGAGGAGCACAGTCTTCTTCGGGCTCAGATCCGTATCCCCCAGCAGCTCATAGAGCATCACACGCTCGCCCGCCGGGATCGCGCCGTACCAGTCGATGTACTGACTGGAGAGCGCCTCGCGGCTGTCCTCCTGCATTTCCTCCATGCAGCGCGGGATGAGGTCGATATCCTTCTTCCTGTCGCGCAGGCGAGTTACCCATGAAAAGTTATTCAGGCCCGCGCACTCGATATCCAGATCCTCTTCTCTGATATCCAGATACAGCGCAAGGCGCTTCCTTGTCTGCTCCGTCACGCCGGAAAGCCCCAGCGTGCGAACGCCGCAAAAGCGCTGCGCACACTCGCACGCACGCGCGAGCTGCACGCCGCCAAAGCCGCTGTCGCAGATGATCAGCGGGGCGTCCGGGCATTCCTCTGCCATCTGCGTCGCCAGATCGGTCATGAAATCCAGTACGCGCATCGTCTGCATTGCGCCGCCGATGCCCCCGCGCAGGCGCGCCTGCTTTTCAAGCCCCACCTCGCCAAGCAGCTCAACGTCCTTCTTCCATGCTTCTTCATCCAGAAAATCCGCACAGAAGATGACCGCGTCCGCCGAGAACGTCGCCTTGCTCAGCTGCGTCGTGTAATAAAAGCGCGCCTCGCAGCCAAAGGCTCTGGCCAGCGCCTGCGCGCCGCGTGCGGACAGCTCAGCCATTTCAATGTCGCTGTCCACCATCCAGACCTCCACCGGCTGGCGGCGGACCACAAAGAGATCTTCGAAAATCGCGGGGGCAAAGTGATATGCCCCCGCGCCTGCGATTACAATTTTCTTCATAGATACTATCCAATGAATCGGTCGTTCAGGATTGCTTCCTCAGCCAAGCGAATCGGGAATCGTCTCCAGATACATAAGGGAAATCTTTCCCGCCTCATCGCGGACAACGCGATAGAGCGAGTTTTTCATCAACATGGCTCCATCCTGTGTCAGCGGTGCATACCGTTCGTCAATCACGCCCGGATATTCGCTCACCGTGATGTCAATGGTGTCCGTATTGGCCACAAACACATGGGTATAGCCGCCCGTTTCAAGCTCCCTGCGAACAGCCTCGCAGTCGCCCATCCACGGTGCCTCATCCCATCGTTCCTGCAAAAGTCCGAGGTTGATCACATCCGCCATCGTGTAGCGAAGCGCCATAAAGTCGTAAGAGCCCATGCACATCAGCCGCTCTTCTTCATTTCCTGTCAGATGCTTTTTGAGCAGCGCTGTCTGACGGTCGACCATCTCCCTCGCCCAGATGGTCCGGTAAGCATAATCACGCGTAACGAACGTGTGATACGTCATATCCATATGGCTCATCGGCACAAAGCACAGTGTCGAGAGCGCAATCGCAGCGCCGCGCATTTTTCCGCGCAGCACATCGCGCTCATGAAGCATCAGGCCGCAGTACATCAATCCCGTCCACAGTGCGGGAAGAATCATATAGCGATCCGCCTCATTGAGGCGCGCCACCTCCCACTCCTCAAAGAAGAAGTAGTAGGAAAGCACAACCATCAGCGCGTAGAGCACATTCGAAATCCAGATGCCCGCCCAGATTTTCAGCGCCTGCGCCCGATCCGCCGACGCGGCGGTATGCACAGCGCTCAGCACCAGCAGGAACGCATACACCGTCGCGCAGGTACCAAAGCCATACGCCGTATATACCCCTGCCTGCGAAAGCTTAAAGCCCATGAAGAACTGCACAAAGCGCTGGGGCAGCGTTATGTAGGTTTCACTGAGCGTGCCGTCGATCAGCGCGCGGAAATTCTCCGCCAGATGCGAGGGCGACGCCGTAGCCGCAATACCCTGTACCCTGCAGTAAACCACGTAGGACAGGGAGGCCATCGCCGCGCACAGCAGCATGCACAGGCAGCGCTTTCCTTCCTCTCGATTCCAGTGCGCGACAAGACGCGCCAGCAGCATAAACGCCAGAACGACGATACCCGTGTTTTTCATCATCGCCAGCATCGCAGCATACAGGCAATCGCTCACATCGTCAAAGCATGTGCGCTCCCCGCTCTGCCTGACGATCAGCAGCGCAGCCAGAATTCCGATAACGGGCTCTGAAAACAACCGCAGAAAGCTCAACGGAAAAAACGTCATCATGCACAGGAACACAAACGGTATGCCCAGATATCGAACGCCCTTCGCACGCTCAGGCACCAGGCCGATCATCATGCCAGCCGTCAGCACGCCATAGCCGACATAGGCAATCGCCTCGCGATAACCGAACAGCATGCCGGCCAGTGCTGGCATCATCGCGCCTGCAGGCGGATACGTAAACAGCAGCAGCGGCGCGCCGCGGCCTGCCCGGGGCAGTTCGTCAAACATCTGAATGACCTTGACAATCAGCCCCCAGTGGCTGTGCTCATCGTAGGAATAGTAAACACGCTTGCTGCACGCGTAATAAAACAGCGGAATGCTCAGGATAAACAGCAGGCAGGGCAGGCTGAAAAAGCGCACAGCCCTTTTGACGCTCTTCACTTTCAGCAATGCCATTATCCACGCCGCAGCGCTTATAGCGGCAACGATATACACACTCCATGAAAACGGAAGCAAATAACCCAGTAGAATCAGCAGAAGGCTTTGCGCGCAGAGCACGGAGGGGAGCGTACGCTCCGCTCCCCATCCTTTCCACGCATATGCTGCAGCAGAAGGGCCCAGCAGGATCGCTGCCAGAACTGCCATCTTCAACTTAATCATTGCGTGAGTTCCTCTCAGATGGCCTTGCGCACGCTCAGCGTCGCAGCGACGCCATTGATGCTCCAATCCTTGACGTAGGCATCCGCAGCAGCCTCGCCCAGCACAACCTCAAGGGCGAGCACGCCGTTTTTGATCGTCTCGATGTTGGCTTCCACGATTGCGGCGAGCTTCTCGTCTCCGGTCTTCACGGTCACGAGGATGCGGTCGGTCACCTCGAAGCCGGCCTCCTTGCGCATGGTCTGCAGCTTGGAGACGACCTCGCGGGCAAAGCCCTCAGCGATGAGCGCCTCGTCCAGGTTGGTATCCAGCGCCACAGTCACGTCGCGGTCGGTCGCAACCACATAGCCCGGCTTCTTCATCGGCGCGGTGAGCACGTCTTCCTTCTCCAGCACGACCTCGGTGCCGTCGAGTTCAAAGGTGAGCGTGTTGCCGGCCTCAAAGTTCGCAACAACCTCGTTGCCGTCCAGCGTGGTCAGCTTCTCGCCGATCGCCTTGAGCAGCTTGCCGTACTTCTTGCCCAGGGTGCGCATCTGCGGCTTGAGCTGATAGGTCATGAACGCGGTGGTGTCATTGGTGAATTCCACAGCCTTCACGTTGAGCTCGTCGGCGGCCAGCGCGCACAGATCCTGCGGCAGCTCGGCGCCGGCGACGATCATCTTCTTAAGCGGCTGACGGACCTTCATGCCGGACTCGGCGCGCGCAGCGCGGCCCTGAATGACGACGCCCAGCAGCGCCTTCATATCCTCTTCCAGCTGCGGATTGATCATGCTCTCGTCGCAAACCGGGAAATCGGTCAGATGGACGGAGATCGGCGCATCCGCATTCACGGAGCACACCATGTTGCGGTACATGTTCTCGGCCATGAACGGTGTGAACGGCGCAGTCAGACGGGACATGGTCTCCAGAATGTGATAGAGCGTGGCAAACGCGGCTTCCTTGTCGCCGGCCATGCCCTTGCCCCAGAAGCGCTCGCGGCTGCGGCGGACATACCAGTTGGACAGATCGTCCACAAAGTCCACCATCTCGCGGCTGGCTTCGGTGATGCGGTAGTTCTCCAGGTGCGCGTCCACATTCTTGATGAGCGTGTTCAGGCGGGAGAGCGCCCACTTGTCCATCAGGCTCAGTTCGACCTTGTCCAGCGGATGATCCTTCGGGTTGAACTGGTCGATCTCGGCGTAGAGGATGAAGAACGCATAGGTGTTCCACAGCGTGCCCATGTACTTGCGCTGAGACTCTTCGATCGCCTTGGCGTGGAAACGCTTGGGCAGCCACGGCGCAGCATTGTTGTAGAAGAACCAGCGGACGGCGTCGGCGCCCTGCGCGTTGAGCACGTCCCACGGATTGACGGTGTTGCCCTTGTGCTTGGACATCTTCTGGCCGTCCTTGTCCTGCACATGACCCATAACCACGCAGTTTTCGAACGGGTTGGTGTCAAACAGGCAGGTGGAGATCGCCAGCAGCGTGTAGAACCAGCCGCGGGTCTGGTCGATCGCCTCGGAGATGAAGTTCGCCGGGAAGCGGCGCTCAAACTTCTCCTTGTTTTCGAAGGGATAATGCCACTGGGCAAACGGCATGGAGCCGGAATCATACCAGCAGTCGATGACTTCCTTCTCGCGCACCATCTCGCCGCCGCATTCCGGACACTTGAGGGTGACCTCGTCGATGTAGGGACGATGGAGCTCGATCTCGCCGATCTCCTTGGTCGCCATCTCGCGCAGCTCCTGCTTGGAGCCCACGACATGGATATGGCCGCATTCGCAGGTCCACACCGGCAGCGGCGTGCCCCAGTAGCGCTCGCGGGAAAGACCCCAGTCGATGACATTCTCCAGGAAGTTGCCCATGCGGCCTTCCTTGATGTTATCCGGCATCCAGTTGACGGCGCGGTTGTTCTTCATGAGCTGATCGCGCACGGCGGTCATCTTGATGAACCAGCTCTGGCGGGCGTAGTAGATCAGCGGGGTGTCGCAGCGCCAGCAGAACGGATAGTCATGCGCAAACGGCACGGCGGCAAAGAGCAGGCCGCGCTCCTTGAGATCCTCAAGCACCAGCGCGTCCACGTCCTTGACGAACACGCCCGGCCACTTGGTCTCCTCAGTCATGCAGCCCTGCGCATCGACGAAGTTGACGAACGGCACGTCGTTGTCGCGGCAGACGCGGTAGTCGTCCTCGCCGTATGCCGGCGCGATGTGGACGATGCCGGTACCGTCGCTCATGGTGACATACTCGTCGCATACCACGAACCACGCCTTCTTCTTGAGCTTGCCCACGGCAAAGTCAAACAGCGGCACATACTCCATGCCGCGCAGCTCCGCGCCCGGCATCTCGCAAAGCACCTGGATCTCCTTGTCCGGGTAAATGGTGTCGATGAGCGCCTTGGCCATGATAATGGTCTGGCCGTCGACGATGAAGCGGCAGTAGGTGTCATGCGGATTCACGCACAGCGCGAGGTTGCTCGGCAGGGTCCACGGCGTGGTGGTCCATGCCAGCAGGTAGGTATTCTCCTCGCCCTTGACCGCAAAGCGGACGAACGCAGAGGTCTCCTTCACGTTCTTGTAGCCCTGCGCAACCTCATGGCTGGACAGCGCGGTACCGCAGCGCGGGCAGTAGGGCACGATCTTGTGGCCCTTGTAGAGCAGGCCCTTCTTGTGGATTTCCTTGAGGGACCACCATTCGGACTCGATGTAATTGTCCTCGTAGGTGACGTACGGGTCCTCCATGTCAGCCCAGAAGCCGACGCGCTCGGACATCTCTTCCCACTCAGTCTTGTACTTCCAGACGCTCTTCTTGCATTCCTTGATGAACGGCTCGATGCCGTAGCTCTCGATCTGCGGCTTGCCGTCCAGACCCAGCAGCTTTTCAACCTCCAGCTCAACCGGCAGGCCGTGGGTATCCCAGCCGGCCTTGCGCAGCACGTCAAAGCCCTTCATCGTGCGGTAGCGCGGAATGATATCCTTGATGGCGCGGGTTTCCACGTGGCCGATGTGCGGTCTGCCGTTGGCCGTGGGCGGGCCGTCGAAGAACGTGAACGCCGGCGCGCCCTTGCGCAGCTCGACGCTCTTTTTGAATACGTCGTTTTCCCGCCAGAACTTGACAATCTCTTCCTCGCGGGCGACGAAGTTCATGTCGGTCGAAACCTTCTGATACATAGCGATTCCCTCCAGTTTTGAGTATATAAAAGCAGCCTTATCCCATTGGGACGAGGCTGCTCGCGGTACCACCCAAATTGATGCTGTGCATCTTCCGCTTCCGAACAAGTACGCAAAACCTGTTTCTTCTGCGCACGAGGCCGGTCGTTTCAGATTCACTGTGCATCCACTTCATTAAAACCTTAACGTGGCCGATCCGTCCCCGCCTACTTCATTCAGCAGGGCCGCTGGACAGGTGATCCCTTGCCGCGCCTCCCGTCCGGAATTGCACCATCCTCCGGCTCTCTTTGCGTTTGGCTTCGGCAGCGTCCTGTCTCATCCGCGTTTTGCAATATGCCAGATCATGATACCCTTTTTTCCCCTGTTTGTAAAGGGTTTTTTGAAAATTCGCCGCAAAAGAACGTTTTGACAAGGGCATGAAGATATGCTATGATACCAGCAGGTGAACACAGCATCCGCGGTGTCCGGCTTGTGTTTTTCAACGCCGGGTGAAAAGGGAAGCAGGTGCAAATCCTGCACGAACTCGTCGCTGTAAGGCGGGAGCGATGCGCCAGATGAGTCACTGGGGGATTCTCTCCCGGGAAGACGGCGCAAAGCCATGATCGCCAAGTCAGAAGACCTGCCATGGATGAAGTTGCTCGGCCACGAGTCATTGGCCGAAAACATGCACGTCCGCTTTGGCATGATGTTTTTGGCCTGCGCTTTTTTGCGCAGGCTTTTTCATTGCAATCCGGGAGTATGGCAGCGTCTGTGTCCCTTGCACCATGCTCCCCGCAACCAGAGAAAGGACTGCATCCATGAACAGAAAACCCCTTTTCACCGCAAAGCGCCTGCTTGCCTGTGCGCTGCTCCTCTTGCTTGCCGCCGCGCTCGCGCTGATTTATGTCACCTTCGGCGAAAAGACCGTCTCCGGCAGCAAATCGATCACCATTTCCGTCGTCGATTCCGCTGCAAAGGAGACGCTCTATTCCCTGAAGACCGACGCCGGATACCTGATTGAGGCCATGAACGAAGCCGAAGGACTGACCTACGCCGGAGCCGAAGGCCCCTACGGCCTGATGATCACCGAAATTAACGGCGAAACCGCCGATTACAGCGTGAACGGCGCATACTGGAGCTTCAGCGTCAACGGTCAGTACTGCAATTACGGCGTATCTGAGCAGCCTGTTGAGGATGGCGATGCATTTACCATCGCCTACACGAAATGACGCGCTCTTCGCCCGCGCGCGATGCGGCTGCAGTCGGCCTGATGGTCGCCGTCATCGAGGTATGCAAGCTGGTGATGCAGGGGCTGCCCAATATCGAGATGACCAGCTTTCTCCTCATTCTCTTTACGCTGCATTTCGGCCGCCTGAGCATATATGCCGTGCCTGCGTTCATCCTCATTGAGGGCATGATCTACGGCTTTGGCCTGTGGTGGGTGATGTATCTGTATGCGTGGCCGCTGCTTACGCTTGTCACGCGCGCGTTTTCCCGGCAGGATTCTGCGTTTTTCTGGGCGTTTGTCTCCGGCGCGTTTGGTCTGCTGTTCGGGCTTTTGTGCGCTGTTCCCTATTTCTTTATCGGTCTGGCGGGCGGCGGCGTTTCGCAGGGGCTGACGCAGATGTTTGCATGGTGGGTCGCCGGCATTCCGTTTGACCTCGTCCACGGCGCCAGCAATTTTCTCGTGATGCTCGCGCTCTACCGCCCCATGTCCACGCTGCTGCAGCATATGCCCGCCATCGTAAACCGCTGAATCAGGAGGAAGCATGACAAAGCCTTCGCACGCATTTTTCTGCAATACTGCCTGCCGGTATTATCCCTGCCACGAGGGGCTTGAGGAGATCAACTGTCTGTTCTGCTTCTGTCCGCTGCATGCCATGGCGCGCTGCCCCGGCACGCCGTCATGGATTGAATCCGGCGGCAGGAAAACCAAGGACTGCTCCGGATGCACATTCCCGCATCAAGCTGAAAACTACGAAAAGATCATCGCCTGCCTGCAGGCCATCTGATTTTGCGGCCCGCGCACAGCCATGCGCGGGCCTTGTCATTTTCTGTCCCCGGCGCTATAATGGATGCACAGACACAAACGGAGGTACTTCATGCAGGATCTTTTTTCTTCTCAGGAGCAATCGCTCAGCCCGCTTGCCGACCGCATGCGCCCGCGCACGCTCGACGAGTTCATCGGGCAGAGCCATATCGTCGGCCCGGGGCGGCTGCTTCGCCGCGCCATTGAGGCCGACCGCATGACCTCCTCCATCTTCTATGGACCGCCCGGCTGCGGCAAAACGACGCTCGCCTCCATCATCGCAGGCACCACCCATTCCGCCTTTGTGCAGCTCAATGCCGTCACCAGCGGCGTGGCCGACGTGCGCAAGGTGATCAAGGAGGCGCAGGACCGCCGCAGCCTCTACGGTCAGGCGACGTACCTGCTGCTGGACGAGTGTCACCGCTGGAGCAAGTCGCAGAGCGACTCCATCCTGCCCGCGATCGAGCGCGGCGTGGTGCGCTTCATCGGCTCCACGACCGAAAACCCGCTCGTCGCCATGACCCCGGCCATCGTGAGCCGGTGCCGCATTTTCCAGTTTGAGCCGCTGAAGGAAGCGGACGTGCTGTGCGCCATGGATCGCGCCCTGCGCGACAGCGAACGCGGCTTCGGCAGCAAAAGCGTCGTCCTCGAAGACGGCGCCGCGCGCCATATCGCCCGCATCGCCAACGGCGATGTGCGAAGCGCATTGGGCGCGCTGGAACTGGCCGTGCTCACCACCGATCCCGGCGCAGACGGCGTGATTCGCGTGACGCTCGCCGTCGCGGAGGAATCCATTCAGAAGCCCGTCATCCGCTGCGATGAATCGCTGTATTACGACATGCTCTCCGCCTTCTGCAAGAGCCTGCGCGGCAGCGATGCGGACGCAGCGCTCTCGTGGTTCGCCCGGCTGCTCTATGCCGGCGTGGACCCGCGGCTCATCGCCCGGCGCATCATCGCCCATGCCAGCGAGGACGTGGGTCTGGCCAATCCGACCGCGATGCTGCAGGCCGTCGCCGCCGCGCAGGCACTGGAGATGGTCGGCCTGCCGGAGGCAAGGCTCTCGCTTGCGCAGGCGATCATCGCCGTATGCGAAAGCCCGAAATCCAACAGCGTTGTCATGGCGCTGGATCAATCCGTCGCCGACGCCGAGAAAGGCGGCTTCGGCCCTGTGCCCGTGCATCTTCGCGATACGCATTACGCCGGCCACGAGCGCATCGGCTCCGGCGCGCAGTACAAGTATCCGCATGACTATCCTGGCCACTGGGTCCAGCAGGAATACATGCCGCCCGAGGTCAGAGGGCGTCGATACTACATCCCGTCCAATCAGGGGCAGGAAGCCAAACTGCGCGAACGCAGGCGGCTTCGCGGCGTCGCCGATCCGGCCGACAGGGATTGACAGCGGCCGATCCGTATACTATAATATTCCTGCCGCCTGAAGGCGGCGCTGAAGAGAACGACAAGCCATGAAGGCAATTGGCCGGAGAACCGGTCTGATTCCTTATGGCTTTTATTTTTTCCGTGCAAAGGAGGACCACTTATGCATCACAAACTTTCTGTCCGCCGTCTCACGCTCAGTGCCATGCTCATCGCCGTAGGCATGCTGCTGCCCTTCCTCACCGGTCAGATCCAGCACATCGGCAATATGCTCTGCCCGATGCACCTGCCTGTGTTCATCTGCGGTATGATCTGCGGCCCGTGGTGGGGCCTTGTCTGCGGCGCGCTCCTGCCCGTGCTACGCAGCATGGTATTCGGCATGCCGGTGCTCATGCCCGCCGCATTTGCCATGGCTTTTGAGCTGGCTGCCTATGGCTTTGTCTCCGGCCTGCTGCGCAGAAAGCTGCCGCGCACGCTGCCCATGCTCTTTGCATCGCTGCTGTGCGCCATGCTGCTGGGCCGCATCGTCTGGGGCATGGCCAGCATTCCGCTTTACGGCGCCGCCGGGAAAGCCTTCGGCTGGCAGCTCTTTATTGCCAATGGCTTTATGAATGCCATTCCCGGCATGATCCTGCAGCTCATCGCCGTGCCCGCCGTCGTCACCGCGCTGGAACGGGCGCATCTGGCGGATTGAAAAGCGCTTGCAAAAGGGCTGCTTTCCCGTCGGAAACAGCCCTTGTTTTATTGCTCTTTTATTCCTCTTTTCTGTGAAATGCGATCTCGGACGGATCGTTGTTCGGGTTTCCCTTGCCGATGTTGCCCTGCGGCTTCTGGTCATGGATGCCGTAAAGCCGCTTGTAATACTCCGCCGCCTCACCGCTGATCACCGGCTGCGCCTCCAGCCCCGTGCATTCCATCGCACTGGCGATATTTCCCGTCACGCCCAGCGGATGCTCCACATCCTTTGACGCCTTCGGCGGATTCCACTGCTTTGCGCCGCCGTGCTGACAATGCTTTGATCTGCTGATAAGAATGACCTCCTTTCGTCTCCCCTACAGGATGACAAAAGAAGGTCTGTTTTATGTTTCTGATTTCAAATCATTGTTTATTCCTGCATCAGCGCTTTCAGCTCTTCCGGCAGCGGCTCGTCCAGTTCAATCTGCGCGCCCGTGACCGGCTGCACAAGACTGATATGCGCCGAATGCAGCGCAAAGCGGCCCCGAAGCGATTCCAGCTCTGTGCCATAGAGATAGTCCCCTGCAATCGGACAGCCGATATGGCTCAGATGCACACGGATCTGATGCGTGCGCCCTGTCTCAAGCCGGAGCCTGAGCAGCGCGCGGTTCCCGCTCACGCGCTCCACACAGTAGTGCGTCACGGCGCGCTGCCCGTCCACGCGCACGGCCCGCTGTGCGCCTGCGCCAAGGCGCGCAATCGGCGCATCAATCACGCCCTGCGCCTTTTCGGGGATACCGTCCGTCACCGCCAGATACTGGCGCACAAAGCCGCCGGTGTGCAGCTGATTCGTCAGAAGGCGCTGCGCATGCGCATGCCGCGCGATGCACATCAGGCCGCTGGTGCCCTTGTCCAGCCTGTTTACGGGATGATAGACAAATGTCTCTCCATCTGCGCCCAGCATCGCCGCCACCTGCTCGCGCAGCGTGCCGCTGGTGATGTGGCTGGCCGGCAGCGTGGGCAGCGGCGCGCCTTTGCTCACAATCAGAATATCCTCATCCATGTAACGGATATACGAGGACGGCAGCTGCGGCAGGACTGCGGCGGAATCCGTCTGCGCCTGCGTCGCCATATCGTCGGGCAAGTGGACCTCGATGACCTCTCCCGCGTGCAGAATGTAATCCGCGCGCACGGTTTTTCCATCCACACAGATCGCACCGAGCACCTTCAGCCGCCGGAAGGCATGCTGCCCCAGGCAAAAGCGCCGGGGCGCTACGGTGCGCACAGCGCGCCCTTCGTCGTTTTCCGTCACTGTGTATGTCAGCGTGCGCATCCGCCGTCCCCCCTTGCAAAGATTATGACAAGTGCATTATACCATATCCCACAGTCAATTGACAAAGCCCCGGTATGCAGGTACAATAAACATGTAAATTTATGTCGAAACGGGGGACGATTATGACCGCTGCCACCGCCTTTGCCCATCGCGAGGATGCCCTCCTTGCCCAGCTTGAATCCGCCAAAAATATGGATCAGGCCATAAGCGCCTGCGTCCTGACGCTGGAACAGGTCGCCTGCGAGCTGGCGCAGGACGAGCAGGACGAGCAGGCCCGACAGAGACAGCAGGCCGTGATGGCCGCCGTGCGCCGCGCACCGCAGCTGCTTCGCAGCGTATGCGCCAGAGGCGAACTGGTCATCGGCGAAAACACGCCCGCTCAGCGCGATACAAAGAACCAGATTCGCCGCATCGTGAAGATTGCCGGCGCTTTTCTGCTGGGCGCGCTGTGCCTGTATGAAATGATCAACGGCAGAGCGCTCTTTGCGCTTTTTCAGCTGGTGGGCGCCAATCTGCTGTTTTTCTCCGGTGAAAGCAAGCCGGCAGCCCCTGCCGATGCGCAGCCGCGCGGCGTCGCCTTTGCCGATGCAAAGATGCTTCTTCGCTCGCTGCGCGAATTGTGTCAGGCGGCCGATATCTGCGTGGCCGATCTGATGCTCCTTGAAAAGGATACCGGCGCCGTGCGTCTTTCCGGCACAGCGGACGACGCCATGCTCGACCTGCTGACCGCGCTGATGGAGGCAAAGGCCTCCGGCCGCAGCGAGCTGGCGCTGCGCAGCCTTTCTCAGGCGGAGCAGTATCTGCGCATGCTGGGCGTGGAGCTGATCTTCTTTGACAGCAAATACGCCGACCTCTTTGATACGCTGCCCACGATGGGTGAAAGCCGGACCATCCGTCCGGCGATGATACAGGACGGCAAGCTGCTGCGGCGCGGCGTAGCCGCGCTCAGCACAGGAAGGGGCGTGGGCGCATGAAGATTCTGGGCTTTGACCTGGGCGACGGCGAGAGCGCCATCACGCTGCTGGACAGCGATTCGACCATCGAGCCCCGCGTGCTCATGCTGCAGGGCCGCACAAGCATCCTGTCCTCCATGGGCGTACGCGACGGGCACGTCGTCGTGGGCGACGATGCCAATGTGCTATCCGGCGCCACGGACGTGCGCGTGCGCTTCAAGTCCCGCTATCTGGTCGATCCTGACGCATCAGGCGATATCCGCATATTTGCGCAGGGCGTGATGAGCATGCTTCTGCACGAGGAGCCTGCGCTGATGGCGCAGGTCACGCGCACGGTGATCGGCTGCCCTGCCGGCTGGGGCGAGGGCAGACGCGAGCAGTATGCGCGGCTGATGGAATCTGCCGGTTTCCCGAACGTGCACGTGGTGCCGGAGCCGCGCGCGGCATTTCTCTATGCGCGCCATGCTCGCGGCCTTCGCATTGATCCCGCCCTCATGCAGCAAAGCGCAATGGTCATTGATATCGGCTCCTCCACGACCGATTTTGCCTATATCGTCGACGGCCACCAGCAGGATCTTTCGCTCTTTGGCGATACAAATCTGGGCGGCGGCGTGCTCGATGAGCTGATTCTTGCGCGGGCTATCCGTCTCTCGCCCGACAGGAAGGCGCTTGAGCGTGTGATGATGTTCAGCCCGGCATGGAAGAGCTTTTGCGAGCTGGAAGCCAGAAGGCTCAAAGAGCAGTATTTCACCGCTGAGGAAAAGTGGCAAAGCCAGACGCTGACCAAGCAGATCATCGTCTGCTACGACGAAACGCTGATGCTTGAGCTCTCGCTGGACGGCGACGCAATTCACGAGATCATTCACACGCCGTGCGCGGCGCTTGGCGGACGCAGCTTCGTCGCCTGCCTGAATGATGCGCTCACAGCCGCAAAGAAGATGAGCAGCAACTGCGTGCCGCAGGTTGTGATCATCACAGGCGGCGCTTCCCGCATGGGCTTCTTCCGTGAGGCCTGCCGCGATGCATTCCCCGACAGCCTGCCTGTGCTGTGCCCTGAGCCTGAGTGCTCCATCGCCCGCGGACTTTCCTATGCCGGCTTCGTGGACGAAAGCCTGAAGATCTTCCGGCAGGAGATCTCCTCCATCGCCCGCGGCGACCGCCTGCAGTCCGCCGTCAGCGCCTGTGTGCACGAGCTCTATCAGCCCATCGCTTCGGCACTCTTTGAGGTTGCCCGCGACAGCGCGCTGGAGGCCGTGAAGCTCTGGCGCAGCGGCGGCGTGAATACCATCAAAGAGCTGGACGCCCTGCTTGAAAAGCAGATCGCCGAAGCTTTTCTGAGCGAGGCCGCCTGCGAGCGGATCCGTCCGGATCTTGTCCGCTGGACGCAGGCGCTGCTTGTGCGGCTGGAAAACGAGCTTGAGGCGCTGTGCATCCGCTGCGGCGTGCCGCCGGAGAAGATGGCGCTGGGCAGCACACAAGTCAGCACCGGAATCAGCAGCGTGAATCTCTCCATCGCCGGCGCGCTTGGCATGGATATGCTCTCGGGGCTGCTTGGCGTGATCCTTGGCGTTGTGGGCGCGAGCATCTGCGGCGGAAGCGGCATCGCGCTCATCGGCACAGGCCCTGCCGGCATCATCATCGGCGCGGCGACCGGCGTGCTGCTTGCGCTGCTGGGCCGGGGCGAAATGAAAAAGCTGTTCAGCAGCATGCAAATCCCCGTGCCTCTTCGCCTGCTGGTCACCGACAGCGCGGTGCTCGCGGGCATCAACCGCCAGCGCGGGGAGATCGAGCGCTCAATCATCATCGCGCTGTGCGATCCGAGGAACGGCTTTTCGGCGCGCCTTTGTCAGAGCATCTCCGATACGCTCGGCGCGCAGCTGGAGCGCATGGCGCAAAGCGCAGAGATGTCCATCAATGCGTAATTGTTTGGGGAGGGATTCGTCCCTCCCCTTTAATATGCTTGACGGAGCGTGTAAAACAGGGTATGATACTGGTGTATAATCATGAAGAAACGAAAGGGAAACTGATATGGAAAAGGAACAGATTGAACGCATCAACGAGCTGGCCAGAAAGAAAAAGACCGTTGGCCTGAGCGAGGCGGAGCTGGAGGAGCAGGCCGCCCTTCGCGCGCAGTATCTGCGCGAATTCCGCGCCAACATGGAAGCGACGCTGCAGGCCGTGCGCGTGGAGCAGGCGGACGGCACCTACAAGCCGCTCGAAAAGAAAAAGCCGAACTGATCCGCCATGCGGATGCATCACAAATTTTTCCTGTAAGCATATCCATACGGGAAGAGAGACGGATGCTGATTCGTCTTATATGCACAGGATAAGAGGGTTGGTGAATACAATGAGGAAGAGAATCATCCGCGCGCTGGCGCTTTGCATGATCCTTGCGCTGCTGCCTGCGCTGGCGCTGGCAGACCGCTTCGCCGTGGTCAGGGGCGGCAGGCTGAACCTGCGTCAGTATCCCAATACGGGCAGCTATTCCCTTGGTAAATACGATACCGGCACATGGGTGCTGGCCTCCAGCGAAATAAACGGCTGGTGCGAGGTCAAGACGCTCAACGGAAAGCACGGCTACATGTCCGCAAATTATCTGGACTTTGGCGCCTACAACGGCGGTTCTACCGTTCGCTATGCCAACGGCGGCTATGTGAACCTGCGCTCCGGTCCGTCCACGAACGCCGGAGTGGTCATGCGCGTGACGTCCGGCTCGACATTCTACCAGCAGGGCAACTACAGCGGCTGGTGCTACGGCTATGTCTACTCCGGCAGTCAGCAGGTGTACGGCTACATGTATGAGACGTTTCTTGATTCGGGTACGTCCACATCCGTCGTCACCACGAGAAACGGCGGAAGGGTCAACGTCCGCTCCGGCCCGGGCTCATCCTATTCGTCCGTGGGCAATCTGGCCAGCGGCACGCAGGTCTCCATCCTGCTCAAGGGCAACGGCTGGTACATGATCTCCGCCGGCGGTCTGGAAGGCTTCATGTCCACGCAGTATCTCTCCGGCAGCGGTTCCACCATCGGCACCAACACCGGCTCGACCACGACCTCCACGACCGCATGGGTCAATAACCCCAAGGCCACGCAGGTGCTCAACCTGCGAGAGACGCCCTCCCAGAGCGCGCGCTCCATCGGCCAGTACCGCAACGGCACAAAGGTCAAGGTTGTCAGCAGGGGCGCCACGTGGTGCGAGGTTTACGTCGGAACGCGCCACGGCTACATGATGACGCGTTATCTGAGCTTTGACGGCAATTACGTCCAGCCCAGCTATCCGGCGTATCCCAGCTATCCGGTTTACACGCAGCCGCCGTATTTTGCGACGTATGCGCCTGTTTATCCGACTGTGACGCCGACCCCGACGCCGCTGGTGCAGTATATCACGCCTGTGCCGCAGCCCACCTCGGCGCCCAGCACGCCCAAGGCCGGCGATACCGTCACCCTTGCCATCGGGGCCAACTCGTCCGTCGCGCTGATCACCGTCTATCACGATTCCGCGCTGACGCAGACAAAAGCCAGCTATGCGCACGGCAAGCAGGTCATGATGCTCCAGTACGGCACGAGCAGCTCCATGATCTACGTAGACGGCGGCGTAGCCTACGTATCCAACTGGAATCTCAATTACTGATTCTTGCAAGCTAAAACCTCCGGCAGCAAACTGCCGGAGGTTTTTATGTGGATTTCTCTTTTGCGCAGCGCACCTGGGAACATTGGGGATTTCATCCCTTGACCCTTCTTCGCTTCGCGCGGTTTAAAGTTACTTTCTATCCTTGATCATCGTCAGCGCAATGCGGTTTTTCTGCCGGTCGACGTCAATCACCCATACCTTGACCACATCGCCCACGGATACCGCCTCGCTGGGATGGCGGATAAACTTTTCTGCCATACGCGAGATATGCACCAAACCGTCCTGATGCACGCCGATATCCACAAATGCGCCGAAATCAATCACATTGCGCACAGTGCCCGTCAGCTCCATGCCCGGCTGAAGATCGTCCATGCTCAGCACGTCTGTGCGCAGCACCGGCGGCGGCAGATCCTCGCGCGGATCGCGGCCCGGCTTTTCCAGTTCGTCCGCAATATCCACAAGCGTCATTTCGCCCACGCCGAGCTCCTTTGCCAGCTTCGCCGCGCCCTCCTGCTCCACGCGTGCGCGGATACCGGCGATACCGCCCTTTTTCAGATCCTTCGCATCGTAGCCCAGCCGCGCCATCAGCGCCTTCGCCGCCGGATAGCTCTCCGGATGCACGGCCGTCGCATCCAGCGCATTGGCGCCGTGCACGCGCAGGAAGCCTGCGCACTGCTCAAATGCCTTCGGACCGAGCTTGGGCACCTTCTTGAGCTGGGCGCGCGATGTGATGCCGTTTTCCTCCCGATAGGCCACGATGTTGCCCGCCAGCGCTTTGCCGATGCCTGCAACATGCGTGAGCAGCTGCACGGACGCCGTCTCCACATCCACGCCGACGCTGGATACGCAGCGCTCCACCACGCCATCGAGTGCGTTTTCCAGCTCCGCCTGCTTGAGATCGTGCTGATACTGGCCCACGCCGATCGCCTTGGGATCGATCTTCACCAGCTCGGCAAGCGGATCCTGCATGCGGCGCGCAATGGATACGGCGCTGCGCAGCGAGACGTCGTATTCCGGGAATTCCTCTGCCGCCAGCTTGCTGGCCGAATAGACGCTCGCGCCCGCCTCACTGACGATCATATACTGCACGCCCGGCACCTGCGGCAGCAGCGATGCGATAAACTGCTCGCTCTCGCGCGAGGCTGTGCCATTGCCGATGGCAATCGCCGTCACGCCATGGCGGCGGATCATCGAGAGGATCAGGCGTCTGGCCTGCTCCTTTGCCTTGTCCATACCGGGGATGGTAAAATGGCCCACGCCGGTTTCCAGCACCCTGCCCGTCTCATCGACCACCGCCAGCTTGCAGCCCGTGCGGAAGCCCGGGTCCACGCCCAGCGTCACCTTGCCGCGGATGGGCGGCTGCATGAGCAGCTGCCCCACGTTCTGTCCGAAGACGCGGATGGCGCCCTCATTTGCCCTGTCTGTGAGCTCACTGCGGATTTCGCGCTCCAGCGACGGGCCGATCAGGCGGCTCCATGCGTCCTTCGCCGCCGCGCGGACGACCTCGCAGCAGGCGCTCGGCGGATTGATCACCGCGCGGCAGATCATCTGATGCGCCAGCGCCTCGTCAATCTCCACCGTCACCTTCAGCCATTCCTCGCGCTCGCCGCGGTTGAGCGCCAGAATCCGGTGGTCCGCCGCGCGGAACACCGGCTCCCTGTAATCATAATACTGCGCGTAAACGCTGTCGCCCTCTTTGGCCTGTGTGCTGCGCAGCATGCCCTGCCGGCCGATCAGCTCGCGCAGCTTTCCGCGGATGCCTGCATCGTCGCTGATCTGCTCGGCAATGATATCCTGCGCCAGCTGGATCGCCATCTCCGCATCCACAACGCCCTTTTCCTTGCTGACAAAGGGCATGGCCAGCCGCTGTGGCACGTCGGACCGTCTTTGCAGCATGATTGCCTCCGCCAGCGGCTGAACACCCTTTTCCCTTGCAATCATTGCGCGCGTGCGGCGCTTGGGCTTGTAGGGACGATAGACGTCCTCCAGCGCGGCCAGCGTCTGGCAGGCTGCCAGCTGCCTTTTGATCTCGTCCGTCAGATGGCCCTGTTCCTCAATCGCATGCTCGATCGCCTCGCGGCGCTTATCCAGATTGCGCAGGTATTCCATCCGCTCGCTGAGCTCGCGCAGCTTCTGGTCGTCCATCGCGCCGGTCTGCTCTTTTCTGTATCGGGCGATGAAGGGTATGGTGTTTCCTTCATCGATGAGCGCCGCAATGCGCCCGGCGATTTCGCGGCTTATGCCAAATTCCTCACTGAGAATCGCGATGATATCCATTAAAGCGTGATAACCTCCAGATCGTCAGGCACATACAGATCGCCGTCATAAGATTCCCTCGCCTCAGCGGTGTAGAGCGCCTTTCGATTGGCGTAGTTCCTGTCCTCTGTGTGCCAGAGCACGAGATGGGGAATTGCCAGCTCCCTGGCCAGCTTCGCCGCATCGGCGACGGTGGAATGGTGCTTCTCATAAGGCTTGAAGATATCCGCATGAGAAAGCAGGCAGAATGCCTCGCACAGCAGCCAGTCGCTTCCCGCCACATACTTTTCGCAGATGGGATTGTACGGCTCGTCGCCAAGGCAGGTCAGCTTGCGTCCGTTATCCAGCATGGTCGTGAAGCCGAACTGCAGCAGCTTCGTGGAGCCGATGTCAAAGAATGTCACGTCGTAGCCGCACAGCGTCGCCTGCATGCCATCCTGAATATCGTGAAAGAGCACGCGCGAGCCGATGTGCCTGAGCATCTTCTTCTGCAGCATCAGCTCGCCGATCATCTCAAGGCCGCGGCGCACCGTCTCATGACAGTAGATATGCAGTTCGCCGTCGTATTTGCCGGCGTTCATCATCGTCATGATCTTGCGCATGACCCAAACCACACCGTTGAGGTGATCCGGATGCGCATGGGTGATGAACAGATCGTGCACATCGGCAAAGCTGAGGTCCGCATCCTCCATCTGGCGCAGGATGCCGTTGCCGCCGCCGGCGTCCACCAGCAGCGTGCCGCGATCATGGGTGATCGCAAAGCATGTATTATAGCAGCGGGTCGCGAGCGCAAAGCCCGTGCCCAGCACGTGCAGCTTTTCCATATTCTTCCCTCCATGGTTAAAATGACATACACCGTTATTATACGGCAGCGGCGTGTATTAAGCAACAGAAAAACGCCCTCCAAATGGAGGGCGCTTAAACGCATGAAATTACGCTTTGCGCCTGCGCAGACTCATCACACACAGTGCAAGTGCAGAGGCAGAAAGCAGAAGAACGTAGCGCGGCATATCGCTCGCATCGCCGGTCTGGGGAATATCCGGTACTTCTGGCACGACCGGCTCAAAATACTGATAATCAATCGGGCCGCTCAGCTTTTCCGCTTTTTCATTCGGATCATTTGAATTCGGTTTATGATTGGTTTGAATATATACGCGGACGCAAATCTGCTGGCCATCCTCAAGCTTCAGGCCGGAAATACCCATCAACATATTGAGATATCCATTATGAAATTGACTGCCATTTGTATTTGTTTCAAGCTTATACTCAACTGAACCTGTTTTCGCATCATAATCCGGCAATTTCATTCCCTGCGTCACGGTTACTTGTTCTTTAATCGTGTCATCGGTAAAGACAATGTCAGCCAGGCTCTTTTTCTTGATATTATCACTGTAGCTCTTATAATTCTCACTGTATTTGAGTTCAGCGATGCCTGCGTCGGTTGTCGCATAATAGATAACAACATCGCTCAGGCTTTGCGGATCAGTATAATGCGTTGTGAACTTTCCTTCATTCACATTATAGCCGATAGTTTTCCCGTCCATGTCAAAGAAACCAAAGCGAAGCGGAATTGTCAGTGTATCCGTTGCCGCATCATACGCCACGTCTCCCGCTGTTTTGATATCCGTTACGCAGCCAGACAGCGCAAAGAGCATCACCAGCAGCATCAGCGCCAAAGAAATCCTTTTCATTACACACGTCCTCCTCTTGCCAACCTTTCGGTATACCCCGAATTATAACATATAGGTTGCATGTAATATATTACAATTCAATGAATCCTTCCTTCTTTTCAGATTACCATTCAATTAAAAGCGACCAGTGGCCGCTCCCATTTCCAAACACCTTAACAGCATAAATCCATTCCGTGCTCACAGCATGGTTTTTCGCGTGATTTCCTATTACATAAAAACGCCATCCGCTTTTCGCAGATGAACGTTTCTATTCCGATTTGATTACAGCGCAGTCAGATCCTTGCCGGCCTCGATCGCCATGATCTGATCGACGCGGCGCTGATGACGGCCGCCGGCAAACTCGGTTTCCAGCCAGATCTTCACGATCATGCGGGCCAGCTCGCCGCCGACCACGCGCGCACCCAGCGCGAGCATATTCGCGTCGTTGTGCTCGCGGGACATCTTCGCTGAGAAGCAGTCCGTGCAGACCACGCAGCGGATGCCCCTGGTCTTGTTTGCCGCCAGAGAAATGCCGATGCCGGTGCCGCAGCACAGGATGCCGCGCTCGCACTCGCCGCTGGCCACGGCATTGGCCGCCTTCTGGCCGAAGATGGCATAGTCGCAGCTCTCGCCCGTGTAGGCGCCATAATCCTTGTATTCGAGGTTCATGCTTTCCAGCAGCTCGATGATTTCCTTCTTCAGCGGCAGACCCGCGTGGTCACTGGCCAATGCGATCATGTCGTTTCCCTCCATAAATATATCAGTTTCAATACATGCTGACTTTCATCCTC
The DNA here is from genome assembly GCA_017545905.1 of Clostridia bacterium. Taxonomy (GTDB): domain Bacteria; phylum Bacillota; class Clostridia; order Christensenellales; family Aristaeellaceae; genus Ventricola. Next base: position 44,784 of record JAFWXL010000074.1, read on the forward strand.
GTCCCGAAAGCGCCCTCTTCCTACACGTTTTCGTCGGAAGACGGTCCAGCGGAACGCTGGTTAGTCGATAAATTCCTCGGGGCGCAGCGGCTCGCGGGACGGAAATCCCGCCTCCTCCTGCGCCTCGTGTTCAGCGGTATGATCGGTGAATGTGAGATGCTTCAGATTCTCTCTGCTGACCACCGTGTTCGTGCCCATGCACATTCTGCAGCGGAACAGGCATTCCGGACAGACGCAGCCGAAGTTAATGCCTTCGGACTGGATCATGTACGTACCGCATTCCGGACATCCGCAACGCATCCGCAAACCTCCTTTTTGGGGATTTCATCCCAACACCCTGACCAGGGACCAGTCCCCGGACTCCTTCATTCGGGGAACTCGCATAGTCGCGGCATCCTGCCGCTTCTTGCGATTCCCGACGTTACGCCTCGCCATCTGCGTCCACCGGACGCGCTCGGCTTCAGTCCACTTCGCGCCTGTTTTAAGCAGCCATACTTAAATTCCCTCCGCTGCGCGAACGTGCAGCGAAAGACGGGGTCTGGGGATTCGGCTTTGCCGAACTGGGGCAGAAGTGAATGACCACCCAGTGGGTTGTCAGAGCTGCCCTGACCGACGAGCGTCGAGCGAGGAGAAGATATCCCCAGGCAGGTTTTGGGGCCCCAACGTCTCTCCCGTTACCCCAGCTTCCTGTGCGTAAAACTGCGCTTCCTGCCCGCAAAGTCCGCGACGACGTCGCCGTGGCCGCGCAGGATGTACTTGTAGGAGCACAGGCCCTCCAGCCCCATCGGGCCGCGGGCGTGAATCTTGCCGGTGGAAATGCCTACCTCCGCGCCAAAGCCATAGCGGAAGCCGTCGGCAAAGCGCGTAGAGCAATTGTGATACACGCCGGCGGAATCCACCAGCGCCGTAAAGCGCGCCGCCGCCTGCTCATCGTCGGTGATGATGCAGTCGGTATGGTGCGATCCGTAGCGGTTGATATGCGCAATCGCCTCCTCCAGCGAATCGACGATTCGCACGGCAATCACGTGATCCAGATACTCGGCCTTCCAGTCACTCTCGTCCGCGGCGTCGCAGGGGATACCTGGAATCAGCGCCTGTGCGCGCGCATCCGCCTTGATCCGCACACCCGCCACATGCAGCGCTGCCGCCACAACCGGCAGCGCGTGATGCGCCGCATCCTTGTGCACAAGCAGCGTCTCCGCCGCATTACAGGCCGCCGGATACTGCGTCTTGGCGTCCACGCTCACGCGCGCCGCCATCTGCGCATCGCACGCAGCATCCAGATACACATGGCATACGCCGTCGCTGTGACCGAGCACGGGAATGCGGCTGTTGTCCATGATATAGCGCACAAAGCTGTTGGAGCCGCGCGGGATGATCAGATCGATGTACTCGTCCATGGCGAGCATCGCGCCGACCTCCTCGCGCGTGGTCAGCAGGCCTGCCCAGCCGCAGGGAATGCCCGCCGCTTCGCTCGCCTGCTTCATCACATCAAAGAGAATCTGATTGGAATGCATCGCCTCGCGGCCGCCCTTGAGCAGCACAGCATTACCGCTCTTGAGGCACAGACCCGCAATCTGCACCAGCGCGTCAGGGCGCGATTCAAAGATTACGCCGATCACGCCGATCGGGCAGGCCACGCGCGAGAGCACAAGACCGTCTGCCAGCTCTGTGCGCAGCTGTTCGTGCCCGACGGGATCCTCCATCTGCGCCAGCGCGCGCAGGCCTTCGCAGACGTCAGCCAGCTTGCTCCCGTCAAATCTGAGGCGCTTGAGCACGGGCGCGGCAATGCCGTCCGCCTTCGCCTGCGCCATATCCTTTTCATTCGCAGCAAAGATCGCCGCGCTGTTCTGCTCCAGCGCATCCGCCACAGCGCACAGCGCCGTGTTTCGCAGCTGAGACCCGGATGCAGCCAGCGCAAAGCTCGCCTGCTTGGCTGCCTGCGCGATCTCAAGCGTATTCAACTTCTCCGCCATCACTCATAAACCTCCCTGAAAAATGCCTCGCGCATCTGCTCAGGGCTCATATCGCTGCCAAGATACAGTTCGCGGCGGTCATCGCCCGCCTGAAAGGAGCTGAGCATCGTCACCGCAGCAAGCGCGTTGAGATTGGTATCCATACCCGAAAGCAGCTTCTTGCCAAGGCCCATCAGGTTGGCGCCGCTGCTCGCGCGCAGGCCCTGCTTGAGCAGATCCATGAACACCATGTAGCTGCGGTTCTTTTCGGCATAGTCGCTCTCCAGCCGGATGCGCACATATTCGAGTACCTGCTCGCCGCTGAGCGAGTTATCGCCCTGCCACGTGCCCAGAATCTCCGCCTCCTCGTCGTTGAGCCAGACAGCCAGCGTACCGATTTCGCCCACCAGCGACGGCAGCATGCCGATATCCAGCGCGACATAGGTACTCACATTCAGGTCCAGCAGGCTGTTCACCGTGCGCGCAGCGAGCAGGCCGCGGCTCTTCTTTGCGCCCTGCGCATACACATCGCCCAGCGTCATCTCACCGGCCTCCGGCAGGCTGACCGGGGTCGCGCAGTCCAGCTGGGTCATCACGCTGCGGCCGGTGCGGCTGTTGATTGAGGCGATCATCATCGCGTCGGTGACGCCGCCGTCCTGCATGATCACCAGGATGTTGTTCACATTCTTATCCAGACTGCGGTTGAGCACCATGTCCCTCTTGGTCACGGTGATCTCGCCCAGCGCGCAGGCACAGGCGAGCATCATGCACAGGCACAGGCTTACTGCCGCCAGTATCTTTTTATTCATCAGTTTTCTCCTTTGCTCTTGCGGAAGATGAACAGCTTGGAAAACACGTAGTTGGCGATGATGACCAGGATATTGATCAGCAGCTTCATCGCCAGATCGTTCAGGCCCAGCAGATCCACCGTCACAAACATCAGCGCCAGCTCCATGCCGAAGGAGACGAGGCGCATCGTCACAAAGCTGATGAACTCGCGCACAAGCTGCAGCGTATTCCCGCAGTGCGTATGGAAGACGAAGACCTTGTTGACCACATAGCCGAATGCCACGGCGATCACCCATGCGATGCAGGTGCCCACAGTGGTGAGCAGCTCTGTCGGGATCAGCGCGCCGAACGGGCGGGTGACGATATAATAGACGATGTAATTGACCACCGTCGTCGCCACGCCGGCGAACAGATACGCCACCAGCTCGGTATTATTCCACAGCTTTTCGCAGAAGCCGCCCAGCTTCGGGCTGACCCTGCCAATCAGACGGATCACAAAACGCGCCAGGGCGTCGATCCAGCTCCAGATCAGTTTCATTCTGTATTCCTCATTGTATGTCCGGGTTGTATATTCCTGCTGTTTTGTGCAGCGGCAAAACCGCCCACGTTAACGATTGTATTATAGCACGGCGGTCATTTCCGGTCAATGTGTGCGCCGTGTCATCATTTCAGTTCTTTTTTATTCGCTCTTCTTCCCTTTTCTGTCAAATTATCGTATAATATGTGATTGAAGAAAATATATGGAGGGTTGCCCCATGGAGAATCCGATCATTTCCTGGCTGTTTGAAACCGACGCAGTCCGCGTCTGCCCCGAAGGCCAGCCGTTCTGGTATACGTCCGGCAAGCTCGGCCCGTTCTATATCAATACCCAGTTCCTCTACGGCAGCGAGGCTGCGGCCAACGCGCTGCTGAAGACCATCGAAGAGGCCTGCGCCGGCGAAAAGCTCGCCTTCTACGACAAGGTCTGGGCCGATATCTCTGTCCAGCTGGAATCCTGCCCGATCTTCTCCCAGCTCATCGATCTGCTGACCGAAGAGGCGAAAAAGATGGACGTTGATTTCGTCTCCGGCGGCGAGCGCCGCGACTTCTTCTTCTCCATGCCGGTTGCCAAGAAGCTGGGGCTGGGTCACCTGTCCATCTTCAAGGATCTCTCCTGCGTATACACCGATGAAAACGGCGTCTCCATGGATCCGTCTCAGGCGAATCTGGCGGGCAAGAAGAGCGTGCATATCGCCGATCTGATCACCGTCGCCTCTTCCTACATCCGCGCGTGGATCCCGGCTGTCGAGGCGCTGGGCGCCAAGATTGCCTACTCCCTCGCCGTGGTCGACCGCGATCAGGGCGGCAGCGAGATTCTCGAAAAGGCCGGCTGCCCGCTGACCACGCTCATCACCATCAAGCCGGAGCTCTTTGAGCAGGCAAAGGCCCTCGGCCGCGTGACCGATGCACAGGTCGGGCTGGTGAATTCCTTCATCGCCGATCCGGACAAGTTCATGCACGACTTCCTCGTTTCCCATCCGGACTTCCTGGCAAATGAGATCGCCAAGGGCGGCAAGAGTGCCCAGCGCGCCGAGCTGTGCATCGCCAGCGGCTTTGCCCCGAAGGGCTGAGCCCTTCCCCCCCTTGCGCTTCGCGCCGGTTTTAACCCGTTTCGTTCGGGCGGAAAGCCCTCCGAAACCACGATGCAGAGCTGATATGAACATTGTTTTAAGGTATATCGGAAAAAGCGCAGACGATCTGCGCTTTTTCATTCTTATGGATGGTCAGCATGCGGGCGGCATCACCGTGCACAGCGTGAATCCTCCGCAGTTTTCCTATGGAATCGCGATCGCGAAGTCGCAGCGCCGCAAGGGGATCGCAAAAGCTGCGCTGCCCCTCCTCTTTGAAGAGATGAGTCGTCGGGGATTTTCCATTGCAGTCGTACAGATCGCGCCGGACAATGCCGCATCGCTGGCGCTGCATAAGGCGTTGTGGTTTGAAATGACTGCGCAGGATGCTGATGCCGTTACGATGGAACTCGCGATAGGACAGCCGTAATGCGCAATAGGAAAACTTAGCTGACTAAGAAATCAAAACCTCGCTTGCGAAAAACAATTGGACCAAGAGCAGAAGATCACTTATACAGCTCCGGTTTCGGAGCGCAAAAGCACAGCTGCGACTTCGTCGCACGCGTGCGTCAAGAACGAATCTTAGA
>JAFWXL010000075.1 GCA_017545905.1 Clostridia bacterium
AATCTGCCGTCACCGACTTCGATGGTTCGAATCCATCCCTGCCCACCATCTTCTGCGGGAATGGCGGAATTGGCAGACGCGCTAGATTCAGGTTCTAGTGAAAGCAATTTCATGCAGGTTCAAGTCCTGTTTCCCGCACCATACAAAAAGCTCTTTGCGATTGCAGAGAGCTTTTTGCATATGAAATGCATTTTATAAACCGTATACACCAAAACAGTGCTGTCAGATAAATTGCCGTCTGACAGCACTGCTTTTATGTATAAGGATTAGATACCAAAATCGTCCCCATGCTTCTGAATCTGCTGATTCAGAAGATGGATATCGCCGCAGCTCATGGTGATCACCAGATCGCCCGGCTGCCAGTTGGTTCGAAGGAACTTTTCTGCATCGTCAAACGTGGGCGTATAGTGAACCGGCAGGCCTTCTGCCTTCATCGCGTTCACCAGCATCGTGGCATGGATGTCGCCCGGATCTTTTTCGCGTGCGGCGAAAATGTCCGTGATCAGGATCTCATCCGCCAGATCGCAGCAGTGGATGTAGTCCTTGAACAGCGTTTTCACGCGTGAATAGGTGTGCGGCTGCATCACGGCAAACAGGCGCTTGTGCGGCTGATGGGCTGCATTTTCCAGCGCGCTGTGCATCTCGGCGGGATTGTGGCCGTAATCGGTGTACAGCTTCACGCCGCAGACGGTGCCTGTATGCTCAAAGCGGCGGTGCGGCGCGGAGAAGCCCTCCAGCGATCTGGCAATCACTTCGGGATCGGCGCCCACATGCACGCAGGCAGCCATCGTGGAGAGCGCGTGCATCACATTGAATTCGCCCGGCACATGCAGCTGAACGTGCGCCTTGATCTCGCCTTCGAAAGCGAAATCGAAGCCTGCGCAGCCGGTTTCGTCATAGACGAGGTTCATGGGCTGCCACTGGTTCTTTTCGTCCATGCCGTAGGTCACGGTCTTCACCTTGCAGCGCTCAAGCGCCTTGAGCACGCATGGATCGTCGCCGTTGCCGATGCACACGCCGTCCTCTGGCAGCAGGGCCAGGAAGCGGTCAAACGCATGGCAGATGTCGTCCAGATCCTTGTAGAAATCGAGATGGTCTTCCTCAATATTGGTTACGACTGCGACGGTCGGGTGGAACTGCAGGAAGCTTGCATTGAATTCGCACGCCTCCACGACGAATGTCTGGTGACTGCCCACGCGCGTGCTGCCGCCGATATAATCCAGCTGGCCGCCGATGTGCACAGTGGGATCGAAGCCGGCGTCCAGCAGCGCCTCGGCGATCATCGAGGTGGTGCTCGTCTTGCCATGCGTGCCGCAGATATTGATGGCGTGCTGATAGCCCTCCATCAGCTGGCCCAACAGGGTGGCGCGCTCCATCTGGGGGATGCCCAGCCTTGCGGCCTCGGCGCGCTCGGGGTTCTCGGCGCTGATGGCGGCGGAATAGATGATCAGGTCTGCTCCGTGCACGTTTTCGGCGTCATGGCCGATGCGCACATTGATTCCCTGCTCCTCGAGCATTCTGGTCATATAAGAAGCGGTACCGTCCGAACCGGTGACGACGACGCCGGCCTTCTGGAGCATGCCGGCCAGGCCGCTCATGGAGCTGCCGCCGATGCCGATCATGTGCGCGCGTTTGCCTTTGTAATCCTTGATGTGCGGCATAATTGCCTCCTTCGTGCGCAGAAAGCCTGCGCCGTAATGCTTATTCAGTTTATTATACGCCATGGAACGACGCGCAATCAACTGAAAAGGCATGGAAATGCGAAAAAAAGAAAAATAGGGGCTGGACGAATCAAAAAGCATGAATTATAATAGGGCTTAAATCCGAACATTCGGATATTTATATTTATGAACATGCCGCAAGGTACGGCACTGCTTGAATTGGAGGACTTGACATGGACCGCATCCGCAGAAACGAACGTTTGGCTGCTATGGCCAGGATTCTGGTGGAATCCCCGAATAAAATCTTCACCCTCGGCACATTCTGCGAGATGTTCGGCGCCGCAAAGTCGACACTGAGCGAGGATATCGATATCCTGCGAAGCGTATTTGCCCAGTTCAGGCTTGGTCAGATCGATACCGTCACCGGCGCTGCCGGCGGCGTGCGCTATCGTCCGATGCTTGCGCCTGAGGACGCTTATCAGGCTGTGAAGGATCTGGCACAGAAGCTGGCTATGCCCGGCCGCGTGCTGCCCGGCGGCTTTGTGTACATGGCGGATATCCTCGCCCAGCCGGAGATCGTCGAGCGCATGGGCACGATCATCGCGTCCCATTTCTATCGCACTGAGCCGGATATTGTGCTGACCATGGAAACCAAGGGCATTCCCGTGGCGATGATGACCGCGCGTGCGCTGGGCGTGCCGATGGTCATTGTGCGCCGCGATTCCAAGGTGTACGAAGGTCCGGCGGTCAATATCAACTATCTCTCCGGCTCCGGCGGACGGGTGGAAACGATGAGCCTGTCGCGTCGTGCGGTCAAGGAAGGGCAGCGCGCGCTGATCGTAGACGACTTCATGCGCGCCGGCGGTACAGCTCGCGGCATGGTCGACATGATGCGCGAGTTCTCGGTGACGGTTGTGGGCGTATGCGTGCTGGCGGCGACGAGCGAACCGGCGAAAAAGCGCATCGACAATGTGAAATCGCTTCTGGTTATCGATGGCACGGACGAGGCGACCGGCACGGCGATCATCCGCCCGGCGAGCTGGCTGGCACAGGCAGCCGAGAAGGCGAGAATGTAATCAAAACCCGAACATTACACCATATTCAGCGGGAGCGCCCCTTCATGGCGTTCCCGCATATGGCGTTTACAGGAAATTATTGAGGAGAAACGGAATATGCATATCATTATCGGTCTGGGCAATCCGGGCAAGGAGTATCACAGAACGCGCCATAACGTCGGCTTTGACGTGATCGATGTGCTCAGCGAAAAGCTGGGAATTCAGCTCACCAAAAACGCGATGCATGGCCTGATTGGCGAGGGCTTTGTCGGCGGGGAAAAGGTGATCCTCGTCAAGCCGCAGACATATATGAACCTCTCCGGCCAGTGTGTGACGGAACTGGTCTCCTGGTACAAGGCGCCGATGGAAAACGTGCTGGTCATCTTTGACGACATCGATCTGCCGCTGGGCAAGCTGCGCCTGCGCAGGGACGGCAGCGCCGGCACGCACAACGGCATGCGCTCGATCATCGCCCTGCTGGGCCGTCAGGATTTTCCGCGCCTTCGCGTGGGCGTGGGCAAGAAGCCGGAGGGCTGGGAGCTGGCCAACTGGGTGCTCTCCCACTATGCCACCGAAGAGGACCGCAAGATTCAGTTCGATGCGTTCCTGCTGGCGGCCGATACCGTGATCGACTGGATGAAAAATGGCTGGGACAGCGCCATGCGCACGGCGAACGCGCCGAAGAAATGAGCAAATGGCAGTTGCCGCCTGCGGGCGGGACCTCATCCGCCCTTCGTGCACCTTCCCCATAGGGGAAGGATATTCTGGTTTTGAAATCAAGAGGTAATCATGCAAACCCACTTTTTATTTGATCTGATGCAGGAGCACCCGCAGTACCGGGAGATCCTGAACGAAATCAGGAAGCCGGAAGCGGTTATTGCGGCTTCCGGTCTTTCCGGCGCGCAGAAGGTGCATCTGGCCTGTGCGCTCAGCGAGCACACGGGCAGACCGCTTTTGTATCTGTGCGAGAGCGAGCGTGCGGCAGCGGCGGCGATGGAGGATCTCTCCGCGCTGCTGGGGCAGAATGTGAGCCTGTTTCCGGCGCGCGAGATCACGTTTTATCAGGAGGTTGCAGCCAGCCGCGAGGTGGCCTGCCGCCGAATTGAAACGCTGCAGCGCCTGATCACCGGCCAGACGCGCGCCGTTGTCTGCTCGGCAGATTCCGTGCTGCACCGCGTGATGCCGCGCCGCATCTTTTCCGGACATACGATCCGCATCCGTGTGGGCGATGTGCTGCCCACGGATGAGCTGGTCGAGCGCCTGCTTGCTGCCGGATACTCGCGCGAGTATATGGTCGAGGGCAGGGGCCAGTTTTCCCTGCGCGGCGGCATTGTGGATATTTATCCCGCAGACAGCACGAGCGCTGTGCGTATTGAGTTCTTCGACGATGAGGTCGATTCCATCCGCCAGTTTGACGTGATGAACCAGCGCTCCCAGCACAATATGACGGAGGCGGTGATTCCGCCGGCAAGCGAGGCGCCCGTGCCTGCCGGGGATACGCAGGCGTTTGCCGGGCGTGTCCGCAAGGCGCTGCGCCGTCAGACCCGCGCGATGAACGCGCCCAAGGATGGCGATCAGGAAGCAACGCTTAAAGATCTGCCGCTGGAGGACGGCGAGGTCGCCGTGCCTGCGGCGTTTACCCGCGAGAGCCGCACGATGGAGCGCTTTCAGGAGAACGTGGAAAATGCGCTGGGGCAGCTCGAACGCGGCGTGAGCAATCGATTGCTGGAAAAGTACATTCATCTGCTCTATGACCGGACGGAGACGGTTCTGGATTACATGACCCGCCCGATCGTTGTGCTGGATGAACCGGAGGCGCTTTTTGCCCGCATGGACAGCCGCAGCGGCGAGTTCCATCAGGCGTTTGCAAGCGCCATCGAGCGCGGCGAAGCGATCCCGGATCAGGAAGCGCTGATGCTTGCGCGCGAGGCGGCGCTTGAGGACATGCAGGCGTATAGCATGCTCGCCATGACGACGATCCTGCGCCCGGTGAAGGAGCTGCGCCCGACGTGCCTTTGCCAGATGGGCGGCATGGGCGCGGGCGGCTACGGCGGACGCACGAAGGACCTTTGCGACGACGTGAGCCGCTGGCTTGCGTCCGGCTGGCGGGTGATGGTGCTCTCCGGCGGCAGCGCGCGCGGCGAGCGTATGCGTCAGTCTTTTGAGGATGAGGGCATCACCACCGCGTTTGATGAACTGGGCGCGAAAGCGCCGCTTTCCGGCGAGTGCCGCATTTATCCGCTGATGCTCTCCGGCGGCTTCCAGTATCCTCAGATCAAACTGGCTGTGCTGGTGGAGGGCGACGTATACGGCGCCAAGGGCAAGGCCAAAAAAGCCAAGGAGAAAAAGGGAAGCAAGATTGCATCCTTCACCGATCTCAACGTCGGCGACTATGTCGTGCATGAGACGCACGGCATCGGCATCTATCAGGGCACCAAGCGCCTGACCAGCGAGGGCGCTTCGCGCGATTATCTGCTGGTGCAGTATCTGGGCAGCGATAAGCTGTATATCCCCGCGGACCATCTGGACCGCATTCAGAAGTACATCGGCGGCGGCGAGGGCGCTGCGCCCAAGCTGTCGCGCCTGGGCGGCAAGGACTGGGATAAGCAGAAGAGCAAGGTTCGCGAGAGCCTGAAGGAGCTGGCGTTTGATCTGGTGCAGCTCTACGCGCAGCGCCAGCGCAATCAGGGCCATGCCTATGGCAGGGATACGCTCTGGCAGCAGGAATTCGAGGAGAACTTCCCCTATGAGGAGACGCCTGACCAGCTGCAGGCGACGGACGAAATCAAGCGCGACATGGAGCGCCCAGAGCCGATGGACCGCCTGCTGTGCGGCGACGTCGGCTATGGCAAGACGGAGGTTGCGCTGCGCGCGGCCTTCAAGGCCGTGATGGACGGCAAGCAGGTGGCGATTCTTGCGCCGACGACCATTCTGGCGCAGCAGCATTACAATACGCTGATGCGCCGCTTCGAGGGCTTCCCGGTGGAGGCGGATGTGCTCAGCCGCTTCTCCACGCCCAAGGAGCAGAAAGAGACGCTGCGCCGCCTGAAGGACGGCGAGATCGACATCGTGGTCGGCACGCACAAGCTGCTGGGCAAGGACGTCAAGTTCAAGGATCTGGGCCTGCTGATCGTCGACGAAGAGCAGCGCTTCGGCGTGGGCCACAAGGAGACGATCAAGAACCTGAAAAAATCGGTCGACGTGCTGACTATGTCTGCCACGCCCATTCCGCGCACGCTGCATATGTCCATGGTCGGCATCCGCGATATGAGTCTGCTGGAAACGCCGCCGCAGGCGCGCTATCCCGTGCAGACCTACGTCATGGAGTATCAGGACAGCGTCATCCGCGATGCGATCCTGCGCGAAATCGGCCGCGGCGGTCAGGTGTTCTTCCTGTATAACCGCGTGGGCTCCATCGAGCAGTGCCACAGACAGCTGCAGCGCCTCGTGCCGGAGGCGCGCATTGCCATCGCGCACGGCCAGATGAAGGAAAGCGTGCTCGAGGATGTGATGCTGGACTTCAGCCAGCAGAAGTTCGACGTGCTGCTGTGCACGACGATTATCGAATCCGGCCTGGATATCCCGCTGGCAAACACGCTGATCATCTACGATGCGGATCACTTCGGCCTCTCCCAGCTCTATCAGACGCGCGGCCGCGTGGGCCGCAGCAACCGTCTGGCCTATGCATATTTCACCGTGCGCCCGGGTAAGGTGCTCAGCGAGACGGCGCAGAAGCGTCTGGATGCCATCCGCGAGTTCACGGAGTTCGGTTCCGGCTTCCGCATCGCGATGCGCGATCTGGAGCTGCGCGGCGCGGGCAATCTGCTTGGCCCGCAGCAGAGCGGTCATCTGGCGAATATCGGCTATGATCTGTACTGCAAGCTGCTGGAGGAAGCGGTGCTGGAGGCGCAGGGGCAGGAGCCTGTGAAGAACCGCGATATCGAAACGCGCATGGACGTCCATGTCAACGCCTATCTCCCGGCGGAATATGTCACTGGCGACAGGCAGAGACTGGAGGTCTACAAGCGCATCGCGTCCATCCGCACGGCGGAGCAGCGCGACGATATCGAGGATGAGCTGATCGACCGCTTCGGCGACGAGCCGCAATGCGTGGCAAACCTGGTCACGGTCGCCTATCTCAAGGCGCTGTGCATGTCCCTTGGCATCGATCGCGTGCTGCAGGCGGACGGACGCATGGATATGCGTTTTTCAAACAATGCACAGGTGGACGGCGAGAAGCTCTTCAAGGCCCTGCAGGGCTTTGACAAGCGGCTCACGCTCAATGCTTCCGTCCCGGTGACGCTCTCCCTTCGCGACCGGACGCTCAATAAAGAAGATATGCTGCATCTGACGGCAAAGGTGATGGAGCGGCTGATCGACAGAATGAATCGCGTTTAAGTGTTTTTAGGGCTTGCTTTTTCAGAAAAAATCGTGTACAATACTGCGAGTAGAGTGTGATGACGGATGGAACTCATGCAATGCGAGGGTGTGAACCATGTCAGGGCCGGAAGGCAGCAGCATTAAGCATTGTATCGTGTGTGCCGTGGGAATTTTCTGCCCCGAGCATTCTACGCTTTAAAGAAAAAACAGCGTCGGGTTTGTCCCGGCGCTTTTATTTTTTCGATTATCTTACGGTGGTCAGTGAACAAAACCTTGCGGTTGTGCTATAATCCCTTTTGATACTTCTCGATTCGGAGTGATGTGTATGAAGGTGGGCCTTGTGCTCGAGGGCGGCGCGATGCGCGGCCTGTATACGGCGGGCGTGCTGGATGTTTTTCTTGATCATGATGTTCATGTCGATACGATCCTTGGCGTGTCGGCCGGCGCGTGCTTCGGATGCAATCTGTTCTCAAAGCAGCGGGGCCGTGTGCTGCGCTATAATCAGCGCTTTGCGGGCGACAAGCGCAATGTGAGCCTGCATTCGCTCATCACCACCGGCGATATCGTCAACAAGGAATTTGCCTATTACGTCATCCCGACAAAGTACGATGTGTTTGACGAGGAAGCCTTCGAAGCGCACGGCGGCGAATACTGGGTGGTCGTCACCAATGTGGAAACGGGCGAGGCGGAGTACATGCAGATGCACCATCTGCTTCGTGATATCGAGATGATGCGAGCCAGCGCGTCGATGCCGTTCTGCTCGCGGTTTGTGCCCATCAATGGCAAGAATTATCTGGACGGCGGCATCGCGGACAGCATCCCCGTGCGAAAGGCACTTACCATGGGTTTTGACAAGGTGATCGTCGTGCTGACCCAGCCAGCGGATTATGTGAAAAAGCCGATGGATCCGATGATGATCAAGGCTTTCTATCACAGGTATCCAAACCTGTGCAGGACGCTCTTCGAGCGTCACGACCGCTATAATGCGCAGGCGGCGGACGTGGCGCAGCTGGAAAAAGAGGGGAAGGTGTTTGTCATTCGCCCGAAGGCGGATCTGAACATCAAACGCCTGGAAAAGGATCCCAAGGAAATGGAGCGCGTTTACAACATCGGACTTGCCGACGGAGAAAAGATGATGGATGCGCTCAAGGCGTATCTGAGCAAGTAGATTGGGCTGGCAGATAAACTTGAATTTGGAGGTGAGATTTAATGCACGAAAACCTCGTTGCAAATTTGACATCGAAAGATGATAAATACGCTTGTGCTATTGCTGATAAAATCATATCCGAGAGTCAAGATACCGATGAATGGTATGGATACTTTG
>JAFWXL010000076.1 GCA_017545905.1 Clostridia bacterium
CTGGAGTGGCTGGACAATTACACCTATCCCGAAGAGGCGCGCTATGCGGATATCGCGCATGCAAGGGCTTACTACGAGATTTTCACCCGCGATCTGCTGCACACGGCGACCACCCGAGCCGCCATCTTTGCCACGATCCATACGGACGCAACGCTGGAGCTGATGCGCCAGCTGGACGCGGCCGGCCTTGGCGCATACGTCGGCAAGCTGAACATGGACCGCAACTGTCCGGATTTCTACAGCGAGGGCACGCCGGAGCGTGGAGAAGCCGAAACCCGGCGGTGGCTGGATCTTTGCAGGAAAACGAATTTCACGCGCGTCTTCCCGATTCTCACGCCGCGCTTCACGCCCAGCGTAACCGACGCCTACATGGAGAAAATCGGCGAACTCTCCCGCGAATACGGCGCGGCGATGCAGAGCCATCTGTCCGAGAATCTCTCTGAAATCGAATGGGTCAAAGCGCTCTGCCCTGACGCAAAGAACTATGCCGACACCTACGCCAGATACGGCCTTTTCGGCGGCGGCTGCAAAACCATCATGGCCCACTGCATCTACTGCCCGGAGGAAGAGGACGTGCTCATGAAGCAGAATCACGTCTTCATCGCCCACTGCCCCACGAGCAACGAAAACGTCATCGCAGGCATCTCCCCCGCCGCGCGCTATCTGCGCGAGGGATATGAAATCGGCCTGGGCAGCGACGTCGCCGGCGGTCATACGCTGGATCTGTTCGCCGTGATGGCCTCCGCCGTGCAGGTGAGCAAGCTGCGCTGGCGCTATGTGGATCAGACGCACAAGCCGCTGACGATTCCGGAAGCGCTGTATATGGCCACAGCCGGCGGCGGCAGATTCTTCGGCAAGGTCGGCCTGTTTGAAAAGGGCTATGCGTTCGACGCCGCCGTCATCGACGACAGCGCAAACCGCAACCTTCGAGCCTTTACCCCCGCCGAGCGCCTTGAGCGCTGTGCCTATCTGGGCGGCACAAAGGTCAGCGATAAATACGTGGATGGCAGAAAAATCCTTTAATTCCATCACAGCCCGCGCGGCTGTGATTTTTTTATCCATCGAGCCAGAAACGCCGCATAAATCTGCATTTATCTATCCATTATTTGACAAAAAACATACTTTCGCCATAATTCTTTTCTATGCTGTATACAGGCGTATAGGCCTCCATCTGCGGATGCCATCATCGCCAAGAACGCAAGAAGGAGAAAACCATATGAAGAAGATTCTCTCCATCGCGCTCATCGCCGTGATGCTCCTGAGCATCGCTGCGTTTGCGCAGGCGGATACCCTCACCGGCAAGGCCAAGGGCTTTGGCGGCGAGCTGACCGTCACCGTCACCACCGACGCGGACAAGATCACCGCCGTCACCGTGGACAGCCACAACGAAACCCCGAACATCGGCACCAACGCGATCGACCAGCTCCCGGCCAAGATCGTGGAAGCCAACTCTGCCGATGTGGACGTCGTCGCCAACGCGACTGTGACCAGCAACGCGATCATCGCCGCCGTCAAGAACGTGATCGATCCGGCTAACAACCCGTACGTCGTGGAAGAGAAGAAGGCTGCCGAGGTTGTGGCTGTTTCCGCTTCCGGCCTCAAGCACGGTCTGGCCATCACCGGCACGCCGCGCCTCGGCCCGGGCGCTGACGCGAACGGCACCCCGGTGTACTCCTTCAACGAGGTCATCGCCTATGCCGTCGTTGACGCGGACAACCGCATCGTCAACCTGGAGATGGATATCCTCGAGGTCATCACCCCCAACCATGATGAGTCCAACGACGGCGACAACTTCATGGCCGGCTGGCCGGGACAGAGCTATGCCAACGACGCCGAGGGCGACGGCGTCGTGGAGGGCGAACTCCAGATGACCGACGAGATCTTCACCGAAGAGCTGAATACCTGGCTGACCAAGCGTCAGAAGGGCGACGCCTACATGATGGGCGCTGGCTCCTGGGCTTCCCAGATGGATACCTTTGAGAATTTCTTCATCGGCAAGACCGTTGAAGAGATCCGCGCGTGGTATGCCAAGAACTGCTCCGACCGCAATGGCCGCCCGCTCAAGGACGGCAGCACCAACGAGGAAGACGCCGCCAAGTATGCCCTGCTCAGCGATGAGGAGAAGGCTGCCCTGGCCGACGTGACCTCCGGCGCGACCATGTCCCTCACCGATCCGCACGGCGACATCCTCGAGGCAATCGAGGCTGCCGTTGCCGCCGCCGTTCCGATGCGCGAGTTCGAGAAGATCGCCGGCATCGGCCTGGGCGTGAACGTCACCCCGCGCCTTGGCCCGGGCGCTGACGATCAGGGCGTGCCGTGCTACAGCTTCAACATCAGCGTCTCCGGCGTGTGCTACGATGAGGCCGGCAAGATCGTCGATATGCGCACCGACGTTCTGGAGATCATCACCCCGAACCATGACGGCGCGGACGACAACGTCTTTACCGGCTGGCCGGGCCAGAGCTACAACGCCGACGTGAACGCCGACGCCGTGGTGGACGAGGTCTGGACCCAGACCGAGGACAGCTTCGTGGCGCAGGTTGACGCCTTCACCACCAAGCGCGCCCTGGGCGATAAGTACCGCATGAATGCAGGCACTTGGAACGAGGAAATGCTGGGCTTTGAGAACTTCTTCGTCGGCAAGACCGTGGAAGAGATTCAGGCCTGGTACGCCAAGAGCTGCTCCGACCGCAACGGCCGTCCGCTCAAGGATGGCAGCACCAACGAGGAAGACGCCGCCAAGTATGCGCTTCTCACCGATGACGAGAAGGCTGCTCTGGCCGACGTAACCTCCAGCGCGACCATGTCTCTGACCGATCCGCACGGCAACATTCTCGATGCGATCGTCAAGAGCGAGGCTGGCAAGGCCGCTGTTGAGCTGACCAGCAAGTAATTCCATAAACGAAACCCGCAGGGCATGCGCTCTGCGGGTTTTCTATATTGCACTATAGGAATATTTAGCTGACTAAGAAATCAAAACCTCGCTTGCGAAAACAATTGGTCCAAGAGCAGAAGATCACTTATACAGCTCCGGTTTCGGAGCGCAAAAGCACAGCTGCGACTTCGTCGCACGCGTGCGTCAAGAACGAATCTTAGATGCTCTAACGCACGTATACCTCCCCGGCGTTTCA
>JAFWXL010000077.1 GCA_017545905.1 Clostridia bacterium
AAAGAAGGTCTTTCATTTGGAAATGATTCGTGAGAACATCCGCAACATCGCCATTATCGCGCATGTTGACCACGGCAAAACCACGCTGGTCAACGAGATGCTCAAGCAGGGCGGCGTTTTCCGCGAGAACCAGCAGGTTGCCGACCGCGTCATGGACAGCAACGATCTGGAAAAAGAGCGCGGCATTACCATTCTGGCCAAGAATACTTCCGTGAATTACAACGGCGTGAAGATCAACGTCGTCGATACCCCCGGTCACGCAGACTTCGGCGGCGAAGTGGAGCGCGTGCTCAAGATGGTGGACGGCGTGCTGCTGCTGATCGACTCCTTTGAAGGACCGATGCCGCAGACCCGCTTCGTGCTCCAGCACGCGCTGGCGCTGGGTCTGCCGGTCATCGTCGTGGTCAACAAGGTGGACCGCCCGGACGCCCGCTGCGATGAAGTCGTCTCCGAGGCCATCGACCTGATGATCGATCTGGATGCAGACGAGAGCCAGCTCGATACTCCGATCGTCTATGCCAGCGCGCGTGCCGGCACGGCGACGCTGGACATGAGCGTTCCGGGCACCGATCTGCGCCCGCTGTTCGACACAATTCTGGAGTATATCCCGGCTCCGAAGGGTGATCCGGAAGGCCCGGCGCAGATGCTCGTCTCCACGATCGACTACAACGAGTTTGTCGGCCGCATCGGCATCGGCCGCATCACACGCGGCTCGCTCAAGCTCAACACCATGAAGACCCGCTGCAACATCGAGAATCCTGATCTGCACGAGAACTTCCGTATGAGCGCGCTGTTTGCCTTCGATGGCCTCAAGCGCGTGCCGATTGAGGAAGCATCCATGGGCGAGATCGTCGCGATCACCGGCGTTGAGGACATCATGATCGGCGACACCATCTGCGCAACCGACGCCGTGGAGCCGCTGCCGTTTGTGAAGATCACTGAACCGACGGTCGTGATGACCTTCTCCGTCAACGACAGCCCGTTTGCCGGCCGCGAGGGTGCCTATGTCACCTCCCGTCACCTGCGTGCACGCCTGATGCGCGAGCTGGAAACCGACGTTTCCCTGCGCGTGGAGGAGACCGAATCGCCGGATGCATTCCGTGTCAGCGGCCGCGGCGAGCTGCACCTGTCCGTGCTCATTGAGAACATGCGCCGTCAGGGCTATGAATTCCAGGTTTCCAAGCCGGAGGTGCTCATCCAGTACGATGAAGCCGGCAACAAGATGGAGCCGGTGGAGAAGATGGTCTGCGACGTGCCCAGCGAATATGCCGGCGCAGTCATCGAGAAGATTGGCCGCCGCCGCGGCGTGATGGACAATATGTCCGGCATGGACCGCGTGCGCCTGGAATTCACCGTGCCCAGCCGCGGCCTGTTCGGATATCGCAGCGAATTCATGACCGACACGCGCGGCGAAGGCGTCATGAGCTCCGTGTTTGATCACTACGAGCTCTACAAGGGCGAAATCCCGCATCGCAACTGCGGCGCGCTCGTGTCCACCGAGACGGGCGAGGCCGTCATGTACGGCCTGTTCTACGCGCAGGACCGCGGCACGCTGTTCTACGGCCCGGGAACTGCGGTATATACCGGCATGATTGTCGGCCAGAACGCGCGCACCGGCGACATTGACGTCAACGTCTGCCGCCAGAAGCATCTGACCTCCATCCGCAATGCTGTCGGCGCAGAAACCGCCATGAAGCTGACCAGCATGAAGACGCTGACCCTTGAGGAGTGTCTGGAGTTCATCGACGACGACGAGCTGCTGGAGATCACGCCGAAGAACCTGCGCATGCGCAAGCGCGTGCTCGAGGTCGAAATGCGCAAGAAGCTGGCTGCACGCGCCCGCCGCGGCGAAGCATAATGCTTATTTTCTACGCTTCGCCTTGCTTCTAAGGGGATCATTCGGGGCGGACAGCCCTTGAAAACTTGCTTTCATGCAAACATAAACACGCTCTGAAGTCTCTCAGAGCGTGTTTTTTCGTTCTGACCGGACGCATTTCGTATGCCTTGACATTCCTTGAGAGAAAATCTCCGTTTTTCAGATAAACATCTGTGTGTTTTTTTGTTTTATTCACACGAGTTTTCGCAGTTTCAAAAGGATTTACATGAACGTTAATCTGGCAAACTCTTCCAAAGTTTACATCAAGGGGTTTACAAATCGTTTTCTTCATGGTATGATACCGTCCTCGGCCGGAGAGTACCGCAAAGACGCGGCGCTCTCAAAGGCGAGACGTGCAGACCTGCCCGATCCAAGTACACGACGGCAGGCACAAGGAGGTAACCATCATGAAGAACAACAGCAAGAAGCTCCGCATCCTCACCGCCATGTCCCGCGTCCTGAGCGACGTCGGTGAGGCGATTTACTACAGCAACAACTATCTGCGCATGCGCTAAGTCAAAGGAGCTCCTTTCCCGCGCCGGGAATGGAGCTCCTTTTTGCATATTCATGATTCAAGCCTTTGGCGGATAGCTCTGTAGCGCACATACGCATAGAGCAGCATAAAGCTCCAGCCGATCGCGCAGGCCAGCGCTGCGCCGGAAAGGCCGACGCGCGGCACGAGCGCATACACCACGATAGTGCGGATTGAGATCTGGATAAACGTGGCGACAAGCGTCGTCTTCATCTCCCCCATGCCGCGGAAGTACCCCTGAATGCCATTGGTAAGGCCCGGCAGGATATAGAAAAAGGCCATCAGCGTGAGATAGTCCACACCCATGGCGACCATCTGTACGCTGTCCTGCGCGGCAAACAGGCGCATAACAGGCCGCTTGACGAGCTGCACGATCAGCAGAATCAGCACGCCATACGCAGACTCAAGCATCATGCCGGTTTTCAGCGTCTGCTGCACACGCTCCTTCTTGCCCGCACCGCGATTCTGCGCAACACAGGTCATCATCGCTGAAGAGATGCTCTGCTCGGGAATACAGGCGAAGTCATCCACACGGCTGACCGCATTGAATGCTGCGATCACAGAAATACCCTGCGCGTTAATCACGCTCTGAATGAGCACCTTGCCCACCGGCTGGCAGGCCTGCTGCAGCGCAGTGATCGAGCCGCTTTTGAGCGTCTCGCGCAGGAGTTCACGGTCAATCCTCATATCCCGGCGCGAAAGGCGCAGCAGCGGCACGTTTTTCTGCATGTGCACAAAGCACAGTGCGCTGCTCGCTGCCTGCGCAATCACCGTCGCCAGACCCGCGCCCGCCACGCCCCATTGAAGCCCAGCGACAAACACGACGTCCATGCAGCCATTGAGCACGGAGGAAAGCGCCAGATAGATCACCGGCGTACGCGCATCGCCTACGCTTCTCAGCGAAGCAGAAAGGATATTGTACTGAAATGTAAACAGAAAACCGACAAAAATGATTCTGAGATACACCGTCGCCATGCCGAGGATTTCCCCGGGAACGCGCAGCAGGCGCAGGATCGCGCCCGAAAACACCAGCCCCAGCGCAAACACGGCAAGCGAAGCCGCTGCGCCGAAGAGCATGGTTGTGGCCACCTCGTGCCGGAGATGCTCTTCATCCCCCGCGCCGAAAAAGCGGCTCATGAGCACCGATGCGCCAATCGATATGCCTGACACGCCGAGAATCACGATGGTCATCACCGGATTGGCTGCGCTGACCGCTGCCAGCGCGCGCTCGCCGGCAAATTTGCCGATTACAATCGAGTCGACCGCATTATATGTGAGCTGAAAGAGATTGCCCAGAATCAGCGGCAGCGCATAGGCGAGCAGATGCTCACGGATCGGACCATCCGTCATCTTTCTTGTCCGCGCCATCAGATCGCCTCCACACCAAGCTCCGCCGCAATCCGGCGCAGTTCCTTCATTGTCTTTTCTTCCACAGGAATGCCCGTTTCCATGCGGCGCCGCATCGATTCAAACGCCTTTTCGCCCGGCGTGTAGATGCGGTTTTCGCCCGGCAGCTTTTCACTTTCGCGCAGCATGCGCAGATACCGGCTCATCTGCGCGCGAATGGCGTCCGCATCGCCGAATATCGCCGGATCAAAGGCAAGGAAAAAATGGCTCGTATGATCGCCGTGCGCGCCCTGCATCTCGGGGGAAAGCAGGCCCTGCGCCAGCACGCCCGTGAGTGCCTCCACCATGATTGCCAGCCCGTAGCCCTTGTGACCGCCGCGTGTTTCACCTGCGCCGCCCAGCGGCAGAATACCGCCCATACCGCCTGCAAGGATGGAGCTGTTCATCCTCTGCGCGTCCGTACACAGCACGCCGTCAGCATCAATCGTCCAGCCCTCCGGCATCGGCTTTTCGCGCTTGGCATGCACCTCCACCTTGCCCAGCGTGACCACAGTGGTCGATGCATCAAACCAGAAGGGATACGGATCCGCCGGCATGCAGAATGCGATGGGATTGGTGCCCAGCATCATTTCCCGGCCAAAGGTCGGCGTCATGATCGGGCCTGTATTGGTCATGGAAAACGCACACAGCCCCTCCTTCGCCGCCATCAGCGTGTAATAGCCCGCGATGCCGTAATGCGAGGAATTGCGCACGCAGACCATGCCGATGCCGCTCTGCTTCGCCTTTCGCATCGCCAGCCGCATCGCATGCACGCCTGCGAGCTGGCCCATGGCAAAATGCGCATCCAGCAGCGCAGAAACCGGCGTCTCGCGCACGGTTTCAATCTGCGCCTGCGTGTTCACACTGCCCGATGCAATATTCTGATGATAATACATCATGCGCTGCGCACCGTGGCTCTCAATGCCGAACAGATCCGCAAGCATCAGCACGTCGGCAATCACGCAGGCATCCGCCCCGGAAAAGCCTTCGCGCTCAAAGAGACGCTCTGTCAGCGCACGAAGCGAGCGCTCAGAAACAATCGTATCCATTATTCCTCCACGCGCCTGTAAAGCTTATAGGTACGCATATCATTTAAATCAAACGGACTGCTATGCTCTGCAATGAGCATATAGTTTTCACCGGGGTCCTCCCAGCGGGAGACAACAAACATCGTTCTTTTCTCGGTCAGGTAAGCATCCAGTGCATCACGTTTTTCTGCAGTATTCAGATTATTATTGGCAAAGTAGCGGCAGTTGGGCGTGATACCGGCAGCAAGATAGAATCCCTGATCCAGACTGGTCAGATCCAGCAGCGTAGGATTCTCTTCCTCATGCATGATCGCAGCAAAGACATGCTGCGCCATATCTGCCCTTTCGACTCCCTGCAGCGGTACTGCCGCGCACATCATCTGGCATAGCGGCATGATTGCCAGCACGCCCGCCGCAACACTTACAGCAGCAATTCCATGCCCGACCTTTCCCGCAGTCCACGCAAGCGGAATCATGCCCAGCGGCGCAAGGGATGCGAACACCAGCGCATAATACGGGTGTGCCATTTCACCCCAATAGCAAAACAGCAGCAGCAGCCCCGCAGCAGCCGGTGCAGCCATCATCTCAAAGAAAAACCCTTTTTCCCGACGGATCAGCGCATGCAGCGCAGAAAACACACAGCCCGCCATGGCAAAAATCGCAACAAGCGGATTCGCAGCACTTTGCGTGCGCAGATATGCCAGCGCATTGTAAATATGCGCCGGAAAGCTCATCGCGGCACCGCCATAGCCAAAGATATTCTCGATGAAATAGACCCGAATCGTCTCATCAAGCACGCCGTGAGCCGCCAGATATGCAGCGGTGGGCAGCACGATAAGACCCATGCCCGCAAGCATCCAAAGACCCATCGAAAACGCATGGGCAAATCCACGCATGCGCCACTCATAAAGCAGCGCTGCAAAAGCAAGACCCATGAACAGCCCGCAGTCTGTATACTTAATCGCAAAAACCCAACCCATCGCCGCGCCAAATGCAATATACAGCCTTTGAGGGCGCTCGCATTTTTCTCCGCTTAGCATACGGCAAAGCACAGTATAAAGTCCCATGGCCAGCGCCGGCAGGCAGAATTCCTCTGCGCTGCCACCCTGATTGAACGCTGTGCATACCGCCGTAAGGATCGCCGTAAGCGGAATTGCCAGAAAGTTAAGCAGCCCTTTTCCATAGAGGCAAACCATGCGATACGCAAGAAACAGCGTCAGCGTCAGGCTGAGCACCTCCAGCAGAAATACGCCTAGAAAAGATGTATCGCTTATCAGCGCACCAAGCGCGTAAATCACAAAAATCAGAGGCCCCTTGTGATCAAACAGGTCACGATAGGGCATCAGCCCCTCCGTCATGCCGCGGCCGATGGTAAAATACAGATTCGTATCCGTCCAGAAATTGGAGATATAAAGCGGAGAGCTCGTCGTAGCAATCAAAAGCGCAAGCAGGCTGCACAGCAGGGCAAGCAGGATGGCTATGCGTCTTTCGTTTTTCTCCATCTTACTTCCTCCTGTACAGATAAAACGCCTTATTGATCCGGCCGGCGTCATCATAGCCCGCATCCTGCGCGATAAGCTGATACCGGTCAAAGCGTGCATCAAGCGGCTCCCACGAGGTGAGCACGTAGTCCGGGATTGCCTCTTCGACATAGCGGTCCAGTTCAGCGATCATTTCGTCATAGCGGACATTCAGGCGGACAAAGTATTTTTGCGGCGGCAGCGTGCCGGTCGCCAGATACAGGCCGTCGTCAAGATGGCTGTACTGCAGCACAGTCGCGCCCTCATGCACATATGCGCCAAGCCTCGCCTGCGCCAGATTCTCCATCTTCTCGCCGCGCAGGTGCGCATTCGGGCTCAGCCACGCCAGAATGAGCGTCAGCACCGCGAAAAACACAGCGCCGATGCGCCGCGCAGATGCGCTGCCCTCAAACTGCGGCGCTCCGCTTCCCAGCGATCTCAGCGCCGAGAATGCAAATACGCACAGTACAAGCGGGCTGTACGTCCACGTGCGTCCCAGCAGAAATACTGCCGCAAACGTGCCTGCCGCCATGCACAGCACGCAGGCGCGCAGCTGCAGCTTCTCCTTTTTGCTGGATGCAAAGCCGAGCAGCCAGAGCACCGCAGCAAGCACCCAGATCAGATTGCCGCGCAGGGTATTCCAGATGGCACGCAGGAAGCTCATCAGCGTACGCGTTTCGTCGCTGTAAAGGAAGATATTGTTGTAGACATACGCGCGATAGAAATCGCTCAGCGCGCCGTGAGACGCAAAATATACGCACCAAGCGCCAATGGGCAGCAGCATACCCGCAAGGAACGCAAGCGCGCTCTTGAGCGCTCTCACAAAACCGTCCCTGCGAAGCGCGCACACACCCTCCGCCACACACAAGCCGACAAAGAAACCGAGAATCGTGAACTTGATCGTCGCAACCATGCCGGCCATCAGACCGCAAATGAACATCGCGCCCGCCGGCATCGGCTCTTCATGTTCATCATAATGACCGAAAACCAGATACAGCGTGCCCATCAGATACGGCAGGCAGAATTCCTCCGCGCTGTCGCCGCAGAAAAACGCGCTGCCTGTGAGCACAAACGCTCCGATCAGCAGGGCATCGCAAAAAGAGGACGTGGCTTGCTTTCTGCGCAAGCTCATCAGGCAGGTCAGATACAGCACAGCTGCAAAGGAAAGCACCTCCATGACATAGACGCCCAGAAAGCTGCCGTCCGAAATGCATGCAGCCAGCGCATGGATCAGGTAGAGCGTCGGTCCCTTCTGCTCATAGATATCGCGATAAACGACGCCGCCCTCCTTCATCACCCGGCCCACAGTCAGCAGGCAGTTGGCGTCCGGCCACACATTGGTGGGATACAGCGGCGAGCACTGTGAGCACAGCAGCAAAAGCACCGCCGATGCAATCAGGCTGGCCAAAGCAATGTACATGTTCTTTCTCTTCATGTGATTTCACTCCTCCAGATATTCTCTGATCACCCTTAGAAACATATCGCCGTAACGGTCCATTTTGTTTTCGCCCACACCTTCCACACGCAGCATCTGCGCCCTTGTTCTGGGGCATTTGGCCGCCATATCCCGGAGCGTGGCATTGGTGAAGATGATAAACGGCGGCACATGCTGCTCCTCCGCGATTTTCCGGCGCAGCCTGTTCAGGCGTCCCAGCAGCGCTTTATCCGTCATCAGCTTGGGCGTCACGCGGCGGCGCTGCGCAGCAGCAGGCTCACGCGCCGTGAGCGTCATGCGGATCGGTTCATCCCCGAGCAGCGCCTCTCTGGCGCGCGGGCCGGGTTTGAGCAGCGGATACTGTCCGTCGGTGATTTCCAGCACCTCGTCTGTGATCAGCTCATCAATCATCAGGCGGATGTTCTCCTCACCCTCGCTCTTCAGGCTGCCATACACTGTCAGCTTATCGAGCTGCCGCTCGCGAATGCGCTCATCCCGGCTGCCAGAGAGCACCTTGGCTGTCAGCGCCTTGCCGTATTTGCCGCCCAGCGCCATCACGCCTGCGACAATCCTGCCCGCCTCGCGGGTCACGTCACGTTCCTGCGCCGCCATCAGGCAGCCGGAGCAGTTGCCGCAGTGCGGGTTCTCCGGTTTTTCACCAAAATACGAAAGGATCTTCGTGCGCAGGCAGCCGCTTGCCGTGGCGTAATGGGTCATCTGCTTGAGCCGTTCCTTGGCTCTGTCGGTGACGATCTTCTGCGTCTGGGTATCCAGCTGCATATTTTCCTGCGCATGCTCGATGAGAAACGTATTCAGATACACATCGGCGGGCTGATAGAGCAGACAGCAGACGGCGTCCTCACCATCCCTGCCCGCGCGCCCGGCCTCCTGATAATAGCTCTCCAGATCCTTGGGCATGTTATAGTGCACGACAAACGACACATTCGACTTGTCAATACCCATGCCGAAGGCATTGGTCGCCACGATTACCGGCGCGCGGTCGGAGACAAAGTCCTCCTGCGCGCTCATCCGCTCCTCGTCGCCCATACCCGCGTGATAGCCCACAGCGTCCACGCCGTTTTTAACGAGCATGCCCGTGACCTCTTCCACGCCTTTGCGCGTACCGCAATAGACAATGCCGCTTTTTCCTTCCTGCGCCTTCAGAAAGCGCAGCAGCGCCAGATCCCGGTCACCCTCGCGGCGCACCTCGAAATACAGATTCGGCCTGTCAAAGCCCGTGGTGACTGCATACGGAGCTTTCAGCTCCAACAGGCGCATCACATCCTGCCTGACGGTCTGCGTAGCCGTTGCAGTGAACGCACTCACACGCGGTCTTACGGGCAGCTTAGCGATAAACGGCGCAATATCCAGATATCCCGGACGAAAATCCTGCCCCCACTGGCTGACACAGTGCGCCTCGTCAATAACAACCTGCGCAATATCCGCATGCAGGGCAAAATCCAGAAAATGTGCCGTCAGCAGCCTCTCCGGCGCGACATAGATGATCTTGTACACGCCGCGCCTGGCATTATCCAGCGCAAGGGTATACTGCCGCTGCGTCAGCGAGGAATTGAGATATGCGGCGCGCACGCCGTTTTGCAAAAGCGCGCTCACCTGATCGCGCATGAGCGAGATCAAAGGTGATACGACCAGCGTGACGCCCGGCAGCACCAGCGCCGGAATCTGATAACACAGCGATTTGCCCGCACCCGTGGGCATCACAGCCATCACATCGCGCCCGCCGAGGATCGCTGCAACAACGCTCTCCTGTCCCGGCCGGAAGCTTTCATAGCCAAAGACTTCGGAGAGCGTCCTGCGCGCCGCCTGCAATGCCGTCATCCGTATACGCTCTCCTTTGCAAAATCATACAGTATATTATATCGCCCTGTGCAAAGCAGCGTCAAGCATAAGCGCGGCTTTTCATGCGCAGGATAGGAGCACAGGAGGTGTTTCCATGAATCTCTATCCCAATCTTTATGCCCTGCTGGAATCCAATTCCAACGCGCGCCGCCTCTTCTCCTCCGCGCCGCCTCAGGTGAGGCGCCAGCTGCTTGTTCGCCAGAACCAGATCCGCTCCGTCGCCGCGCTGGACGCAGCCATCTGCGCGATGCGGGGATAATCGGGGATTGCATCCCCGAACCCCTGCCTGAGGGACATTGTCCCTCAGACTCCCTTCTTCGCTTCGCGGCGGCTTAAAGCTGATCTGCGAGGAGCAGAGCCCCGTCCCTGTAAAAAACACTCTGATTCCCGAACCTGCGCATATAGCCCCGAAGTCGAAGCGCAAAAGCACAGTTGCGACTTGATCGCACGCGTTCACCAACGACACAGCTTAGGTCTGCCCGCTTGCTCATACCACCCCAGCGTTCCGAGGGGGTATGGGAGTCCAGAGGGAGTTAGGGGGACGGCGGAACGTCCCCCTACTCCTTCTGGGCACAGCGCAGCGCGTTCCCCCAGCGCAGCACGTAACCCGCCGGAGGCAAAAAAACCTTCTCAAACGCAAAAAGAAGCGCCACAATCGTGACGCTTCTTTGCTTTGCAATTATTTCGCAAATTCCGTGCAGCGGGTCTCGCGGATGACATTGACCTTGATCTGACCCGGATACTCCAGCTCATTCTCGATGCGCTTGGCAATCTCGCGGGTGAGCACGTACGTGCCCTCGTCGGAGATATCCTCCGGCTTGACCATGATGCGAACCTCGCGGCCAGACTGAATCGCGAACGACTTCTCGACGCCCTGGAAGCTGCAGGAGATCTCCTCGAGCTTCTCCAGACGGCGGATGTAATTCTCGATGGACTCGCGGCGCGCGCCCGGACGGGCGGCGGAAATCGCGTCAGCAGCCTGCACCAGCACAGCCTCGACCGTCAGCGGCTCAATGTCGTTGTGGTGCGCAGCGATGCAGTGGATAACCTCCGGAGACTCGTGGTAACGCTTGCACATCTCCACGCCCAGCTCCACGTGCGTGCCCTCGAGCTCGTGGTCGACAGCCTTGCCGATATCATGCAGCAGGCCGGCGCGCTTGGCCAGCGTCACATCGGCGCCCAGCTCCGCAGCCATCAGGCCGGCAAGGTGGGAAACCTCGATGGAATGCTTGAGGACGTTCTGGCCATAGCTCGTGCGGTAACGCATGCGGCCCAGGAGCTTGACCAGCTCATGATGGATACCGTGCATATTGGTCTCAAAGATCGCCTGTTCACCGGTCTCTCGGATCTGGTTGTCCACCTCACGGCGGGCCTTCTCTACCATTTCCTCGATGCGGGCCGGATGGATACGGCCGTCGGCGATGAGCTTCTCCAGCGCGATGCGCGCAATCTCGCGGCGAACCGGATCAAACGCGGAGACGATGACCGCCTCGGGCGTATCGTCGATGATCAGATCGACGCCGGTCGCGGTTTCCAGCGTGCGGATGTTGCGGCCCTCGCGGCCGATGATGCGGCCCTTCATGTCCTCATTGGGCAGGGAGACCACAGATACGGTCGTTTCAGCAACATGATCAGAAGCACAGCGCTGAATCGCCATCGCGACGATGTTGCGCGCCTTCTTCTCGGCGTCGTTCTTGGCATTCTGCTCGATTTCACGGACAAGCACGCCGGCGTCGTGATACGCATCCTTCTGGATGCGCTGCACGATCATGTCCTTCGCCTCGTCCTGCGTCATCTTGGCCACGCGCTCAAGCTCCACGCGGCGCTTCTCTTCAAGCTCCTTCGCAATCTGCTCGGCAGCTTCGGCAGCCGCCTTCTGACGGGCGGCATACTCCTGCGCCTCCTGAGTCAGGCGGTCAAGCTCGTACTGCTTGCGCTCAAGCGTCGTCTCGCGAGCGTCCAGATTATCGGCCTTCTTGTCCAGCGTTTCCTCGCGCTGGGTCAGACGGCGCTCGCTGCGCTGCACCTCGGCACGGCGGTCGCGAACCTCGCGGTCCAGCTCGTTCTTCAGGCGGATAACCTCTTCCTTTGCCTCGAGGATACTTTCCTTCTTTTTCTCTTCTGCACGGCGCTGCGCATCGTCCAGCAGGTTACGGGCATACTCCTCGGTGCGGCCAATTTTCTTTTCCTGAATGTTCTTGCGATAGATATAACCGATCGCCAAGCCGGCAAGCAGGGCAATCAGGGCGCACAAAATGGCAATAAAAACCGCCAACCAATCTCACACTCCTTTTTTGACATACTCTCATCATCTTCATCAAGCGGTCAAAAGTGTGAAGGGTTGACGTATCGGCCATCACATTGGCACACAAAACAAAACGGGCACGCGGCGAAAAGCCGCCATACGGGCATACACAGTCCCCCGCTGGCGCGCAAAACGCTGCAAATCCACCACATGCAGCCGAAGCCGGGCTGCCGGAAAGATTTGCACGATAAAATACCGCCGTCCGTCTATTGAATTCATGTATCAAACGGGCAAACTCCCGCTGTATGCTCTGGCGCGCGCAGCCCTGCACACGCTTTCACTTTGACTGATTCTATTTTAACGGCGAATACTCCGCATGTCAAGACCATCTGACATTGAGATGGAATTTTTGTGACAAACTTTCGAAGTTTTCCCTCAATTTGACGCAGAAAAAGAGCTTCAGCATACGCTGAAGCCCCTTATACTCAGATAGATTAATCCTCGTCATCCGCCAGATCTGCCTTGTGCGCTTCAATGATCTTGGCCGCGATCATCTGCGGCACTTCCTCATAGCGCTCGAAGGACATCTTGTAGTAGCCCTTCGCCTGCGTCATGGAGCGCAGATCAGTCGCATACTTGAACATCTCAGCCTGCGGCACTTCGGCAACGATGAGCTGCTTGCCATCCACCGGCTCCATGCCGAGAATGCGGCCGCGGCGCTTGTTCATGTCGCCCATGATATCGCCCATGTACTCGTCCGGTACGTTGACTTCCACGTGCATAATCGGCTCAAGGAGAACCGGGTTCGCGTTGATACACTGCTTGTACGCGATGCGCGCAGCGGTCTTGAACGCCATTTCGGAAGAGTCAACCGGATGATAGGAACCATCGTAGAGCTTGGCATGCAGGCCCGTCATCGGGAAGCCTGCCAGAACACCCTTGGCCAGGTTATCACGCAGGCCCTTCTCAACAGACGGGATGAAGTTGCGCGGAACAGCGCCGCCGACAACGGCGTCTTCGAACTCAAACTCGACGCCCGGCTCGGCCGGAGAGAACTCGACCCAGATATCGCCGAACTGTCCGTGACCGCCGGACTGCTTCTTGTGGCGGCCCTGAACCTTAATGGTCTTGCGGATGGACTCGCGATAGGCGATCTTGGGATCCTTGAACACGGCGTCGGCACCGAACTTGGAGAGCAGCTTCTGACGGATGATCTCCAGCTCCAGCTCGCCCTGGCCGCTGATGAGGGTCTCGGTGGTCATCGGATCCTTCGCGATGACAACGTCCGGCATTTCTTCGACCAGACGCGCAAGACCGGAGAAGACCTTATCTTCCTCGCCCGCCTTCTTCGCGTAGACGGCCATGGAAATCTGCGGAGCCGGGAACTCGATGCTGTCGTACTGGACAACCTTGCCGATCTCGCACAGGCTGTCGCCGGTGGAGGTGTACTGCAGCTTGGAGAGCGCACCGATGTCGCCCGCGCACAGCATGCCGACCGGAATCTGCTTCTTGCCGCGGATCATGAACAGGCCGGCAGCCTTCTCGGGCTTATCGGCATTGGCATTATACAGCGCGGTCGCCGGGGTGAGAACGCCGGAGATGACCTTGATCAGGGACAGCTTGCCGACGAACGGGTCGGCG
>JAFWXL010000078.1 GCA_017545905.1 Clostridia bacterium
GTCGGTCAGCCCGGCTCTGAGGCCCCACCGGGGCCTCATTCACTCCCGGGCCAGTTCAAATCCCTCTTCGATACAAAAATCCTGAAAAGAAAAGACACCTTGAATCTCTTCAAGGTGTCTCTCATGGCGCAGAAGGAGGGATTTGAACCCTCGCGCCGCTTCACGCAGCCTACTCCCTTAGCAGGGGAGCCCCTTCGGCCTCTTGGGTACTTCTGCAAGACCTACAAATGATAGAAAAATATGGCGGAGAGAGAGGGATTCGAACCCCCGGTACCTCTCGGTATCACTGGTTTTCAAGACCAGCGCCATAAACCACTCGGCCATCTCTCCAGTCTGCTTGAACCAGCAGAACTATTATATGACAGGCCGGTGTCTTTGTCAAGCCCTTTTTTCTCTTTTTGCATTTCTTGCCGGATAACGTATCATAACCCGTTTCCTTGCGAAAGCGCTGCCTTCGTCCATGTCAGCGCCTGAATGCCAGCAGAGCATTTCTTCCGGCAGGCTTCAGGCTCTCCTGCGGCACACGCAGCTTTCTGGCCGTCTCCCAGCGTGATTCTCCCGCCGCAGGCCATACAAGCACGAAGCCGTGCTCCTGTCTGGTTTCAGGCGTCTGCGTCACGTCCGTCACAGTCTGCAGCTGCTGCGAGCCATGCTGCACGGCATGAAGCCCCAGCACGCAGCGCAGCTCAGCACGGTCGCTGGTCGTCGGTCCCAGCATCGTCTCAATAGCATATGCCTGAGCATACACACCCTCCTGCGCCTCCACTGGGAATGTCATGGCAAACGGTTCACGCGTGTGCACGGCATAGGGAATATCCGAATCCACCGGCAGATAGATCAGCGTCACCTGCATAATTCCCTCCGCGTCCAGCCTTCGTCCCGAGGGCGCAGCAGCGGTCAGCGTCGGTATGGAAAATGCCGCGAGCATTTCGCCAATCGGCGGCGCATCCGGCGGCAGCGCCACTTGAACGCGGGTGCTCTCTCTGGCCTCCATGTGCCGCTCACAGGTATGCAGTTCAATCGTCTCTGTCACTGGCTCAAGCACCGGGCCGGTCAGACTGTACAAATCGGAAAGCAAATCGATCTTTGCCTGCGTGCTGCGCGTAAGGCTCACCCGCACTTCTACCTCCAGGCGCAGCGTGCGGCTGCGGTCGCTTTCAATCGAATCTGCCATGACGTCGGTTACCTCAGCCTGCGCCTGCAGCTGTGCGCTCTCATCCGTCTGCGTGTCGATGCTCACCTCGAAGGGCATCTCATGCACGGTCGTGACCAGTGCATTGCCCGTCTTCTGGGGCCTGTGCAGCACGCGCACCTCAATCGTTCCCGATACGCCCACGCGCCCGTTGCCGCCGGAGAGCTCGCATGCGCCGGCTGCAGCGGACGCACTGAGCACATCGCCCACGCCCAGCTTGGCAGGCAGATCGAATTCCTCACGCACAAGCGCCTGATTCTCGCCCGCATTCTCGCGCATGCAGCTCACCGCCGTCTGCCTGCGCGTAAGCAGATTGCCTGTCTCCCCGTCCTGCGCGCCCGTCACCAGATCCTTTTTCTCCGTCTCAAATGCCTCCAGCACAATAAGCAGCAGCGCGCGCAGCGTCATGCGGCCGCTGCCGGCCAAACCCTGCGTTTCCTGCACATAGGCACACGGCACAAGCCGCATCCCCGGCGTCAGCCCCGCAAGCGGCAGCGTATGCATGAAATCGCAGCTTGTCTCCATCGATCGCACGCGGGTCAAATCGCCCTGCGTATATAGCACCTGAAAATTCACGCGCCCGCGCACGGACGCTTCGCCGGTAACAGCCTGCACGCCCGTCAGATGCGCCTGCGCCTGCACATTCAGCACGGTCACGGCGTCGCGCATGCTGCCCGGCAGCGTCGCCTCCCCCTCAATGGTCACCTGTTCCTCGCCGCGTCCGACAAACCGTTCAAAGCGCAGCGTCTCCCGCGTCAGCTTCAGTTCCACGCACGTCACTCTCCTTTGTCCATTCTGATGCCTTTCAGCCTATGCAAAGGGTGACAAAAAAAGACTGCCCTGTATGGGCAGTCGGAAAAACGCGGGCCGCCGGGCGGCTGTACGGACCTGTCCGGAATTTCATCCCTCAGGCTCCCCTTTCGCTTCGCGGCGATTTTGGGCAAAGCAGCCCTGTGTCTGCGCTCAATCCTGCAGCTGGAAATGGATGGCGCGCATGAATGCCGGATTGAACTTGACCACCCTGCGGTCGTAGGTCACAACGCCGTTGATCTCATCTTCCACGTCGCTGACCTGCGTATACACCGTGGCGGATAGGCCCTTTTCCTTGACAGGGATGATTTCATCCTCATAGAGCTTCCTGTACGCTGCAGCCAGTTCATCCAGCGATGTGATCTTTTTATAGCCGAACGCCTTCTCTGTATTGAACAGATGACCCTCCACCGGGAAGCTGTAGCCGCCGAACTCCGTAAGAATCTCGCAGCGCTTCTTCTTATCATTGCTGAACTTGTAGGGCTTGAAATACACATGCAGGCTCTTGAAGTCGCCGATGCCCTGATCGTGCCAGCCGCTGGCGTGGTCGATGGTGCGGGTGTCGTCGAGCTCGCGGATGCGGCGCACAGCCTCAGCCGCGTCAAACTGACCCCAGCCCTCGTTGAAGGGCACCCACATGACGATGGACGGACAGTTATACAGGTGACGGATCATCTCCTCCAGCTCCGCGTAATACTCCGCACGGCCCTCGGCATCCTGCCGCCTGAACCAGCTGTAATGGCTGTCCCTGAGCGCAAGACCGGTAAACAGCGGCGCGATGATCACGATCTTATTGTAATCCTTGCGGCCGCCGTTGATCATATCCTGCCAGACGAGCATGCCCAGTCTGTCGCAGTGATAATACCAGCGCAGCGGCTCAATCTTGATGTGCTTGCGCAGCATGTTAAAGCCCATGTCTTTGGCCAGCTGAATGTCATAGATCAGCGCTTCGTCGCTGGGCGCGGTATACAGGCCGTCCGGCCAGTAGCCCTGATCAAGCATACCGACATGGAAATACGGCTCGCCGTTGAGATGCAGACGTTTGATTCCCTGCGCATCTTCCTTCACACAGACGCTGCGCATCGCAAAATAGCTGCGCACGCTGTCACTGCCGCAGGCTGCAGTAAAATCATACAGATGCGGCGTATCCGGCGTCCACGGATGGAATTCCTTCGGGGTAACGACGATCTTTTCGCCGCTTTGTGCGCAACAGGTTTCGCCCTCAAGGGTCACGCTGACCTCTGCCGGCACATTGGTATTCACAATGATCTGCACGCTCTTGTGATCAAACAGCGGCGTGATATGCAGGCCTGTGATATACACCGCAGGCACGCGCTCCATCCACACCGTCTGCCAGATGCCGCTCTGCGGCGTATACCAGATATTGCCGCGGGCAGTCTTCTGCTTGCCGCGGCTGTGCCACGACGTATCCGTGTCATCCTGCACGCGCACAAGCAGCTCGTTTTCGCCGTCGGTCAGGCTGCCGGTGATATCCGCAGAGAACGGCGTATAGCCGCCCGTATGACTGACAACCTTCGTGCCGTTCACATACACTTCAGCCTGCTGGTCCACTGCACCGAAATGCAGAAGAATCCTGCCGCCGTCCGCAGGCATGGCGGGCAGCGTGCGGCGATACCAGAGGTATTCATCCGGCGCAAGCGCACGGTTCACGCCGGAGAGCGGCGCCTCCGGAGAAAACGGCACGAGAATCCGCTGCCAGCCGCCCGGCTTATCGCCGCTCTTTGTAAAGCTGCAGTCCCAGTAGCCGTTGAGATTCTCATACGAGCCGCGCACCATCTGCGGGCGCGGATATTCCTTAAGCACATTCTGCGGGTCGAGCGTCTCTCCCCATGGCGTCGTCAGCTGATTCATGGTTATCCTTCTTTCTGTAGTTGATTCCTATACGCAGTCAGGCGGCGCAACGAACAGCGGCTGCGCCAGCGGCGCAAAGCTGTCCAGTCCGGCGCAAAGCGCGTCCGTCTGCTCCCTGTCGTAAATCTTGAACATGCAGCCCGGCTGCAGGCTGTAATCCTCGCACACGGCTGCAAGCCACCTGGCGCGCTCTCGCTCCCACGGCGCGGCACAGATGGACAGGTCTCCGTGCTCTGCGCTCAGCTTTTTCATCACCGCCGGAAAATCCGCTTCGTTCTCCAGCAGCAGCTCGGCCACGTGGCAGCCGTTTGGATTCTGCCGCTTTGCGCCAAAGCCGACAGGCGCGCCGTCTTTCATCACCGCAAAGGGCTCGTTGTTCCACGAGCGCAGGATATCCAGATATGCGTCTTCGCCCCGCGCGCAGTAGCAGGGCTGCCTGTGCAGCAGCGCGATGGCGTCCGGCACATGCGCCTGCGTCATCGACGTGATCTCCAGCGCGTCCGTCTTCACATCGCGCAGCGCATGGCGGACGTTATCCGTCTCCAGCTGTGCGCGCAGCTGATAACCGCCGTGATCAAATCCATAATACTGATAACGCTGGCGCTGACCGCCCAGCACGGCAAACGCCGCGCCCAGCTCCTTCGACCGCGCATCCAGACACTTCATCATTTCGCCCAGATAACCCCTGCCCCGTGCGCGCGGATGCGTGCTCACAGAGCCGACGCCAAGCGTCATGCATGTTTTTGCGCCGGCATGCATCACCACCGGATAGGCAAGCAGCGCCGCAGCAATTTTCCCGTCCTCGCGCACGATGACATGATGCGCAGCAGCGTCGCCATGTTCGCCGTAGAGCTTGGGCAGGAGCGCGGCAAAATCATGCGGTCTGTGCGCCTTGGAAAACACATAATCGATAAAATCGATGATTTCATCCTTCTCCTGCGGCGCTGCCCAGCGGATATCGGTCATAGCGGACACCCTCTCTGTTTCGTTTCTTTTCATCTCTTCCTGATCAATAACCACATTATAACATGTAAAAACTGCACACACAAGAGATTGAACGCCGGTGGGCGATATGCTACAATAGGTTTAAAACAATACACACCAGGAGGATACCCTCATGAGCCTGAAAGAGCAGATGGAAACCGGAAAAGTATACGTTGAATTCGGCCATTCCTCCGAGGAGGACAAGGCCTATGAGCAGGTAATCGAGCAGCAGCGCCAGATCGCCAAGGAACTGTGCTTCGACTACAACAACACCCGTCCGATGGACGTTGAGCGCAAGGACGAGCTGCTCACAAAGCTGCTGGGCAGCCGCGGCAAGTCCATCTGGATGGAAGCGCCGATCCACTTCGCCTATGGCAGCAATACCCACATGGGCGACCACGTCTATGCCAATTTCAATCTGACAGTCGTCGACGACGGCGAATGCCATATCGGTTCTTATGTCATGTTCGCGCCCAATGTCGTCATCTCCACCACCGGCCACCCGATCCATCCGTCCATGCGCGACAAGGGCGCGCAGTTCTCCCTGCCCGTCGTTATCAAGGATCACGTGTGGATCGGCTCCAACGTGACCATCATGCCGGGCGTGACCATCGGTGAGAACAGCGTCATCGGCGCAGGCAGCGTCGTGACCAAGGATATTCCGGCCAATGTTGTCGCCTGCGGCGTTCCCTGCCGCGTGCTGCGCGAGATCACCGCGGACGACGCCGTCTACTACCGTCCGGGTATGAAGATCAACGAGGACTGGGATAAATAACCCGCCGCCCTGCATTGTACATATTTGCAAAAGGAGATCAAATCACCATGAATCAGTTTGACCGCGTGCCTGCAATCCCGCTGATCGCAAACGATCCGTATTTCTCCGTCTGGCTGCCGGGCGATCTGCCCACCGACGCCAACACCGTGCACTGGGGCGGCGCGCCCAAGTGGATCCGCGGTCACGCTGTCATCGACGGCGTGCAATACCGCTTCCTCGGCAAAAACGGCGTGCGCATCATGAAGACCACCGCCGTGCGCATCACGCCCACACGCACCATCTTTGAATACGAAACCGCCGGCGTCGCCATGACGCTCACATTCTGGTCTCCCGCGCTGCCGGATGATCCGGATGTGCTCTCCACGCCCATCACATTTGTCGATTTTGCCTGCCGCAGCACCGACGGAAATACGCACGATGTGCAGCTGTGCCTGATGGCGCCCAAGTCCCTGTGCTATGACGGCGCCAACATGCCCGAGCTGATGACGGATATCTTCTGCGCTGGCGGCATGAAGATCGCCTGCATCGGCCAGAAGAACCAGAAGCTGCTGTGCCACAGCGGCGACAGAATCACCATTGACTGGGGCTATCTCTATGCCGCCTGTGAGCAGGACGTGGAGATGATGCGCGATTTTGCCGCGCTGAAGGTCAGACTGCATCTGGAAGACGAAACGCAGACGACGTCCATGATGCTCGCCTATGACGACGTGGCTTCCATCAATTATTTCGGCGTGCCCTGCCGCGCATGGTATGCCAGAGGCGGAAGAACGATCATGGACGCAATGCTCAGCTTTGCCGAAAACCGACAAGCGCTGCTTGGACGCTGTATCGCGCTGGACGAACACCTTTGTGAAAAGGCGCTCGCCGTCGGCGGTGAAGATTACCGTCAGGTGGTTTCGGCAGCATGGCGACATACCTTTGCCGCGCACAAGCTCATCGCCACGCCGGGGGGCGACATGGCCCTGCTCTCCAAGGAGAACGACTCCAACGGATGCATCGGCACGGTCGATCTGAGCTATCCCTCCAGCCCGGTTTTCCTGCTCTTTGCCCCGGAGCTGGTCAATGCCATGTGCCGCCCTGTGCTTGAGTTCTCGGCTATGCCCTGCTGGGGCAAGGATTTCGCCCCGCATGACGTCGGCCGCTATCCGCACGTGCACGGTCAGGTCTACGCGCTCAAGCAGTATCTCCCCTGCGGACATGTCTATCCGCCGCACTATCTCTATCCGGCCAGCGCAGACCTGTACAACGATCACAACCAGATGCCTGTCGAGGAGAGCGGCAACATGCTCGTCATGCTCGCCTCCGCCATTCATTACGGCGCAGACGACAGCCTCGCGCGCGCATACATGCCCACGCTGGACAAGTGGGTAAGATATCTGGACCGCTACGGCGAGGACCCGGGCGAGCAGCTGTGCACGGATGACTTCGCCGGTCATCTGGCCCGCAATGTCAACCTGAGCGCCAAGGCCATCGTGGGCGTCGCCTGCTATGCCCGCCTGCTCAGCCATTTCGGCCGCAAAGACGAGGCCGCAAAGTGGACAGCCCGCGCCAGAGAAATGGCAGAGAGCTGGCTGACGCGCGCGGACAGACCGGAGGGCAGCGTGCTGACCTTTGACGGCAAGGGCTGGAGCATGAAATACAACCTCGTCTGGGACCGCCTGCTGGATCTGGATCTGCTCAGCAGCGAATTCTATGCACGCGAAACCGCGAGCTATCTGCCCAGAATCAACGAATACGGTCTGCCGCTGGATTCCCGCGCGGACTACTCCAAGAGCGACTGGATCGCATGGGTTGCCGCCATGGCGCCGGACAAGGACGTGCGCAGAAAGCTGCTCGCGCCGCTTGGCCATTATCTCAGGCATTCCATGACGCGTGTAGCTTTCTCCGACTGGTACGACACCGTCACGGGCGATTACGTCGAGTTCATCGCCCGCAGCGTGCAGGGCGGACTGTACATGCCTCTGCTCTTTGACAGCGAGGGCAAATAACCATCACGCAAAACCCGCCGTCTCCCTTTTCAGCCGGGAGACGGCGGGTTCTTTCATCTTATTGTTTCTTTCCGAATCCTATGCTCAGACTTCGATATTCTGCGCGTGACTGAAGTGATGCTGGGTATACATAATGACCCTGTCACCCTCCCGCATCACCAGATTGCCGTTGGGAATGAGCACCTTGCCCTGACGCTTGACCATGACGATGATCGTCTGGCGGGAGATATCCAGATCGCTGATACGCTCGCCGACCCAGCGGCTGTGCTTGAGGAGAATGACTTCCTTGAGGTCGATATGCTCGTCGCTGCCAAACGGCTCTGCGCCAAGCACCAGCACATCGCCCACCATCAGCTGCGTATTGCCGCGCGGAACGATGACCTTGCCCCTGCGCTTGACGGCGGCGACAATGGTGCCGATGGGCAGGCCCAGATCCTTGATGCATTTGCCTGCCCAGACGTCCTCTTCATCCAGATGAATCTTGATGAAATGCACGTCCTCTGTGCGCACATACTCGCTCATGCGCTTGATGCGCGAATACTGATCAACGAAGCCTGCAGAAATAATACCTGTCGGAATGGCGACCATGCCCACGCCGAGGAATGTGATGATGATGGAAAACACCTTGCCCATCGTGGTGATCGGGTAGATATCGCCGTAGCCGACGGTCAGCAGCGTGGACACCGCCCACCAGATGCCGGAAAACGCATTGGTGAATACGTCCGGCTGCGCGGCATTTTCCAGGCTGTACATGCAAAGGCTTGAACCGATCATCAGAATCGCAATCAGGAAAACGGACGACCAGAGCTGCTGTCCCTTGCTGGTGATGACCTCGGTGATGACGCTCAGGGAGTCATGGTAGGCCGTGATGCGGAACAGGCGGAAGATGCGCGCGACGCGGAACATGCGGAACGCCACCGCGCCGGACGGGAAGAAGATCGGCAGATAATACGGCAGGAAAGAAAGCATATCCACCAGACCGCCGAAAGAAAGAATATACTTGATCAGCGCGCGCGGCTCGGAAAGCCTGGGATACTTCACCCGCGCGGTGAGCAGGCGCAGGAAATAATCCAGCGCAAAGAAAGCGACCGTCACCGCTTCTATGCTCAATGCGATATGCCCGTACGGCGTTCTGAATTCCTCAAACGTATACAGGATGCTCAGCGACAGGTTGACGACGATCGCCAGCATATTGAAAAAGTCGTAGACGCGGCTGGGCGTATCATCCGGGCTGCCGATCTCAATGATCTCAAAAATGCGCTTGCGAAGAGCAGTCATATCCTGAAACAAGGCCATATGCCCTCTTTCCTCCTTGGTATCCGGTATTCTGAATCCCTTCCCCCGCCGTTACAGCGCCTTTTTCATTTCGCCGTTGTCCAGACGGATGGCATCCTTGCCGGGATTGATGATCAAGCCCTTGCAGTCCTTGGCCATGCGGCGCGCCTCGGCAAAAGAGATGACCGTGACGCGGAAATTCTGGCCGAAAACGGGCAGCAGCCTGGTGAAATCCGTAAACAGCGGCACCCATTCTTCCTTCGTCTTGTTATAGACGATCGTGCGCAGGTGAATGCGG
The DNA here is from genome assembly GCA_017545905.1 of Clostridia bacterium. GTDB lineage: Bacteria > Bacillota > Clostridia > Christensenellales > Aristaeellaceae > Ventricola. The sequence continues at coordinate 9,195 of JAFWXL010000078.1, forward strand.
CGGCTGTCCGCCTTCTTGGCCAGACGATAACCCGGATTGCCGTTTGTGACGATGTGCTGGTTGATCGCGAACAAACCCTTCGCGCCGACAGTCGCATGCAGATCACGGTCACGCACGGGTGCATTGGGATCGTCGCCCTCGTAGCACATCGCCGCAAGGAAGAGCGTATCGGGCAGCGCCTTGCACATCTGTTCCCAGAGCTGCGCTTTGAACGCATCGTCTTCACAGGTAAGGAACTGTGTGCTCAGCGTCTGAAACGCACCGACGCGGTCTGTCTTGGGCACGGCCTTCTTTTTTTCTTCACCCTTCGCCTTGAAGCCCACCATTGCACGCAGCTTATTCATAAAAGAAGCCATCTTCAGCACCTCATACCCATATGATATCAGCGCCATTATACCACGGAACCCGGTCCGGGACAAGGCTTGAACGCGGCACGGTCTCAACATGCACAGCGGCAGGCATACCGGTGGAGCTGCCATCATTTTCTGTGCAGTCAAAAAGCAGTCTCTGGCGGGACTGCTCTTTGGGATTTGACAAAGACGGATTAGATCACCGCTGATTGGCCGCGCGCACGCCCCATACCGCCGCGCCTGTATCATCCAGCGCGGTAAAACCCGTGGTGAAGACCTTCTGGTTCTCGTCATAGCCGGTCTGCATCACGCCGCCGTATGCCACGCCATCCAGCGTGAGAGTCAGCTTCATGCCCTCTTCGCACGCCCATGTGCCTGAGAGATCACCGCTCACGCTGCCGTCCTCATGCAGCGTGACGATCTTTGATGTATGCACATCCAGATTGATATCGCGCTCATGAAGAATCAGCTTATACACGCCGCACTGCGCCTGCGGCTCAACCGGCGCGATTTCCTCGCCCGCATAGCGCAGCGGAGAAACCACAGGCCAGCCCGCCTCGTTCATATAGAACTGATGCACGCGCACACTGTAGCGCTCGCCCTGAGAAACAAAGCGCGTGTGGAAGATGAGGAAATACCGGCCTGTTTCTGCGTCATACCACGCAGAATTGTGGCCCGGCGCCTTGTAACCGGCCGCCTTTTTGGAATGATCCGTCTCATACGGCTCCCACTGATGGCCGCCCATGAGCTTGACCCCGTAGGGCGCATAGTCCGGATCATTGAAATACGATCCATCCGAGCCGCCGCAGTTGATCATGTCCTGACCGAGCGCGTCGACATACGGTCCGTCCGGGTTCTTCGAGCGGCAGACGCGGATGTTATAGCCGTCGTTTGCATTCAGGCCGCCGAAGGAGAGGAACAGATAGTAATAATCCGTCTGCGCACTGTAGAGGATGTACGGCGCTTCAATGCGGGCATGGTTCTTGCCCAGCAGCTTTTTGCCATACCCCTGTCCCTCCAGCGGAAAACCGGTGCGCTCATCCATCTCAAGGATGAAGATGCCGCCGGAATAGGAACCGTAAACCATCCAGAGCTTCCCGTTCTTGTCATAGAAGGTATGCGGATCGATGACATTGGGCAGCTGCGTGGCGTCGTAGCCCGGCATGCCCGACTTGAGGAAAATGCCCAGATCCTGATACGGGCCCTCCGGCCTGTCGCTGACGGCAAGGCCCAGCGCAGAAAGCGGCGAGGATCCCTCGCACGCGCAGTAATACAGATAATACCTGCCGTCGGCAAGCTGCTGCACATCCGACGCCCAGAAGGTCGTCGTCTTTGCCCAGGAGAGCGCCTCGCGAAGCTCGGTCTGCACATCCTCAAAGAGCTTGCAGCCCTTCTCTGCATTGCGGGAGATGGTCTCCCAGCTCATCAGATCCTGCGAGCGCGCAGCGGCCATGTGGCTGCCGTAGATATAGAAATACCCGTCGTCCGCCAGAATCACAGAAGGATCATGTACGGATGCATTCTTGAACTTGGGCTGCGCCGCATTCTCCCCGGCAGCGCCAGAAGCGCAGGCAAAAAGCGCCAGCAGCATGCACAGGATGGCAATTGTTCTTTTCATGGTGATTCCTCCTCCGTGATTCAGTATCTGTCCAGCACATCAATCTGAGAAAAATCCTCGATATAGGCGTCGCACATGCGCTTCATCTCCTGCGCATACTCCGCCGATGACGCGTCATACACGCCGCACACGCGCATGCCGGCCGCCTTTGCGGTTGCGTCCGCACCCGGATTATCATCCAGAAACCAGATATCCTCCACTGCACGGCCGATGCGCGCAGCCGCAGCATGATAGATTACAGGGTCTGCCTTGGTCATGGCAAAGTCCTCGCAGGACCAGACATGGGTGAACAGATCATAAATCCCCAGCCGCCTCAGGCACGGATCGAGCATCATATGCGGGCTGGCGGTGAGCACGTTCAGGTCGTCGCCGCGCGCCTTCATTCTCCGGAGCGCATCAATCACATGCGCCTTGGCCGGCACATGATGCGCATACGCATGCACGGCGCGCTCATTCATGACGGCAACAATCTCCTCCACAGGCTTATTCAGGCCCATGGATGCAAAGAGCTCCGCCGTCTTGCGATAGCCCAGCGGCGTGGTGATCTTGATGATATCCGGCTCATGCGCCACACCGTTTTCGCGCAGAATCTCCAGCATCATCGACGCATACGTGGGCATCGAATCCACCAGCGTTCCGTCAAAATCAAAGAGATAGGATTTCATAGCTGCTCCTTGGCACGTTTTTAATTATTATAGCACATATACGCCATACGAAGGAATCCAAATCATCGGGAATTTGTCCGTCTGCTCCGGGCAGGAAAAAAGCATTCCTGATCGAAATACAATATCCGGCAGAATCTCTTGCCCATCCAAATCTGCATCAGCCCCCGAAAGGAATTGTCATTCATGAAAAAGACTTGCCTTCTTCTCCTTCTGCTCATCTGCCTGTCCGTATCGGCGGCGTCCGGCGAGGGGGAATTCTATACAGAAATGCCCGCGCTGCTTTCCTTCACGCAGAACACGAACACGCAGACCGTTGCCGAAAACGTCTTCATCGAGCAAACCTATCCGGATACCGCCAGCGACATGGTGGATGCCAGAATGCGTGCGCTCATCGACGAAATGACGGAGAATAACCGCAGTCTGCTTCCTGTTGAAAACGCCGACCTCGTTTCGTATCTGGACGTGGGCGCCGTCGTCTCCCGCTCGGGCACAAGCGTGCTGAGCTTTCTGACGCTGGCGGAGGTCTCCAGAGACACCGCGCATCTGAGCGTGGATTATCAGACGCGGGTGTACGATCTGGAAACGGAAAAGGAACTGACCCTGAGCGATTTCTTTGCCCCCGACAGCGACGCGTGGGCGCTGCTGTCCGCCGCCGTGCGGGAGCAGCTCAGCGCCGCTTTCCCCGCGCTTGAACCTGACGCAGCGATGCTCGATCGGCTCTGCGCCGCCGAAAGCCTGATGCATGCGCCCTTTACCCTCGGCGCGGCGCGCCTGACGCTCACCTACCGCGCAGACGCGCTCTATCCCGGCAAAAACACCCTGCTGCACGTGCATGTGTATTATCCCGAAATCCGCCATCTGATGACGCCCTACGGCCAGGCGCAGACCGACAACAGCCGCTTCCGGATGGTCGCCCTGACCTACGACGACGGTCCCTCCCGCCGCAGCACGCGCAGGGTGCTGAACGAGCTGCGCAGCCACGGCGCACAGGCAACATTCTTTATCGTCGGGCGCAACATCGCGCGCAATCACGATATCCTCTCCCGCCAGCAGAACAGCGGCTACTCCATTCAGAGCCACAGCTACACGCACATCTATCCCCGCAATCAGACGACCAAAGAGATCTTCGCCGAGGACGAAATGCTGCGCCGCGAGCTCAGCGAGGTTATCGGCCTTGAGCCGACCATGATGCGCGCGCCCGGCGGCATGTATCCCTATTACATCCGCCGCAAGATGGGCTATCCCATGATCAACTGGTCCCTTGCCTCCGGCGATTCCGGCAACGATAATGTGCGCAGCATCGCCTACAGGCTGCAAAACCGCGCCGCGAACAACGACGTGATCCTCATGCACGACCTCAATTCCAAATGCCACGAATACAGCGCGGCTTTTCTGGATCACCTGTGCGCAAACGGCTATCTGTGCGTTACCGTCGAGGAGCTCTTCAGCCGCGCCGGCGTTCCCCTTGAGCCCGATACCCTGTACTATTCGCCCGATCGCATCGGGAAATGAGCGCAGGCTGACGGCACAATCTGAAAAAACGCATCAAAAGAACGCAGGCTCACGCGAGCCTGCGTTCTTTATGATCGGCTGTCAGATTTCAAGCCAGAGAAAGCTCTTTCCGCTGTAAGAGGTGCCGCCCTGAGACGCCGAGTGAGCAACTGAAATGAGATACGTCCCTTTTTCCAGCTGCGTCCACACCGGCTTTTCCTGCAGGATCAATTCCAGTTCCCCGCCGTTTGCGCGGTAAACGGCATAGGAGAAGCTGCTGCTGCTGAGCGCTCCGTCATCGATATTCACCCTGACGTCGAATTCCTCCGTCAGGCGCACCGTCGCAATCTTTTCGCCCTCATTGCGGACATATTCCGCAAGCGGCATGAAATGCAGGATGCCATCCGCCATCATCCGCGGGCTGTTTTTGTAGATCATGTGCGATTTCATCGTGTTCCACCGGCCGTCATAGTATGCCTGAACCGAAATCGAAAGCTCCGGCCCCGCCATCCCAAACGGCAGAAACGGCCCCGCCGTGGGCGTGGGCGACGGCGAGGGCATCGCCTTCTGCGCCGCCGCGCACAAGGGCATACTCATCAGCAAAACCATCGTCAGCACCATGCACAGCGCGCTCATCCATTTTCTGATCATATGCGCATCCTCCTGTCGCTTCATTGCCGGGAAAACAGACGCAGCGGCAGAAAAAACCTCTGCCGCTGCATCCTGTGTGCATTGTCAGGCATGATCAGCCTGTGTAGCCAAGTCTTATTCGCTCAGCAGGTACAGCACGTACAGCATTTCCGGGTCCCAGTTGATCTGGTTCAAAAGATCCAGCGTATCCGTTCTCATTTCCTCAAGAACGTTCATGTCGATCTTGCCCATGTAATCCTTGTTGAGCTTGATGACGATATCACTCTTGCTGATGGAGTTGTAATCAGACTCGCTGAGCAGATAGAACACGCCCTCGAGGGACTGCTCGTCGATGGCTTTCTGATACAGCTTGCCGTATTCCTTATCCAGCTCGCACAGCTTTCCTGCGCCATCCCATATGATATCCAGCATGAAGTCTGCGAATGCGGTGTAATCCAGCACATCGGCAGAAAGCAGCTCCACGAGTTTATTGAGCTGATCTTCCGTCATCACCGATTCGTACAGAATCAGCTCCAGCGCGCTCTCCCACACGGTTTCCTCATCCTGAGTCTGGCAGGCATTATAGACGGCCGCCGCAGCATACATCAGCTCGGAAACATTCGACGCCTCCGGGTTGCTGCGCAGCTCCGCATAAGGGAACTCTCTGAGATCAAACGCCAGAGACGATCCGTCCTCCGCATTGTAGAGCGCGGCGACGGCATGTCCAGTGAATACGGCCTTATATTCCAGAGCGTTTACTTCTTCCTCCCCGGGCAGCTCCGTGCTTTCGTCCTTCATCGCGCCGTCCAGGCCTCTGGCGCTGGGCGACGTTTCGTATGCGGCCGAGTACGAGGAGATGGTACCGGCATGGAGATAGAAGGTTTCAAACATGATGACATTGCCGATCTCATCCACCGTCGCCGCGCGGAATTCATCAGGAATCATCGCCATCGCATCCATGTCGAGATAGACCTTCGTCTCGCCGACGTCCACACCATTGAAATCATCTGAAAACACCTGCTTGCTGACGGTGAATTCCTTTTCCGGTCCGACACGGCGAAGGACGACAATCTTGCCGCTGTTCTGCACGTAGTCCATGCTGGAAAAATAATCCAGCGCGCTGAAATCACCGCTGAGCAGCACGTCGCCCTGCACAGAGCCCACCTGCGTCAGCGCTTCCTCCAGCGTGATCCCCTCTGCAAAAGCAGCGCTGCCAAGCAGCAGGATGCACGCCAGCATGAAGACTACAGACAGTTTTCCCCAGTTTCTGAGCATAAAACCGCTCCCTTCCTCAATATATGTATATTGTATCCATTTTATACGGAAATTGCAATATATATTCAGATATATAATGATCGGATTATGCTGAACGGATCATTCCGACGGACTGCATGCGCAGCAGGACAGCAGCGCACAGGCGTTTCGCTGCTCATTACGGATCATCGCTTTCCCTCCGTTTCCATCATGCTTTCATTTTTCCCCGGCCCGTGCGCGCCTGTCCATGATCAGCCACGGCAGATACGCAAGCGCATACATCGCGGTGATCACCGCGGCCATGATGCTCAGCCGCAGGGCAAAATTGGGCGGCAGAATATCCAGCACAGAGGGCGCGGCCTCCGGGCGGGCCATGTACAGATAGTTGGCGCCGGGGATCATGCTGTTGACCAGATAGGCGATCACCGCCATCACAATCAGCGCCGCATACGACCTGACGGCAGAGCGCACCGTCGGGCGCATGCCATGGACAAAGATCATATAGAAGATGGCGACATAGCCCAGCGTATGCTCCAGCCAGAACTGGTAATAGCGGAAGCGGGTCACGCCGGTATAGGTCAGCGGCGTGGGCGTGAGCAGCGCAAAGAGCGAGCCGGACAGCAGCCAGAAATAGCTGATATCAAAGAAAATCTGTTTCTTTCCGATGAGCATGTAGCTGCACAGGATCACCGCCCAGCCGCATACGCCGATGGGCAGATTCTCCACCGGCCCGGGCTGCAGCGACGGCATGCCGACCAGCCGCCAGTAATACGACATATCCGAAATGATCAGGGCAAACGCGAGGACATAGCGCAGGGTTTCCTCATGCCGGCTGCGGCGGATCTGCCCGCGAAAGCGGCGCAGCAGAAAAATCACGCCCAGCAGCAGCGCAACCGGCGCAATATGCGCAGGCGTAAGCAGCGCAAACTCCGGCTCCGTACCCTGTCCGAAGAAATACATCAGACATTCTCTCATATCCGTTCATCTCCTGTAACCTTTTGTATTTTATATTGTATCATACGTTCATCCGGACAGCAAGGCATGCGCATCCGCCGGCGCGGCTGCCGCATCCGAAATATACTACGATTTCATGAATTTGCCCGGTTTTGCTTGACGCAGAGCGCTGGAGAGGAGTAAACTGTTTCTGATTAAAAGGTGAATCAGACGTGTCTCCGGCAGGACGGGGGCGCGCCTTCCAAAGATGCCGTGAGAGGAGCAAAAACAAATGAACATGAAACGAATCCTTTCCCTTGCGCTGACGGCGCTGCTGCTCGTGTGCCTGCCCGCGTGGGCGCTTGCAGCTATGTCCATAGAATTCAGCGGCAAACGCGCGCTTACTGCGCAGGAGCTGTCGTTGGCTGAGAATGATTTGTTTATAAAAATTACAGCGCCCAATTCCACGATTATTCTCAGCAATGCCGCTGTCAAGGATGGAAGAATCTATATTGATACAAACAGCCCTGACGTCAAATCCGTTACACTTGAGCTGATGGGTGATAACTCTATTTCGTCGACCGACACTCGTTTTTCGCCGATTACTTCCGAGATCCCGCTCACCATCACCGGAGACGGTTCTTTGACATGCAAAAGCGATGATCAGCCTGCACTTGACGTTGCTGGAGATCTTACCATTAAGAGCGGAACAGTGACCGCCGAAGGCGGTTCGTTTGGCATTGATGTTGCTGGGGGCAATTTCTTCTTCTTCGGCGACGAACTGTCTGTCCAGGGAAGTTATGGCGGCGTGGTCGAACGCTCCAACGACGCTGTCGGCACTGAGGGTTTCTGTTTTGATCTTAAAGAATATCCCAACACGCCTGAAGGATATATCTTCAAGGCATGGAGCGTAAACGGCGAGGAAATGCAGCCCGGCGACATCGTGGATACGCAGGGCAGCGAGCGTGTCACGGTTAAGCCTATTCTCGAAAAGCTTCCCACAAGCAACGCCCTGCCCCAGACCGGCGACAATTCCAGCATGATGCTCTGGGCCGCGCTGGCTGTCATCAGCATGGGCGGCGTGACGATGCTTGCACGCAGGAAGCGCAGCGCATAAGCAAGAAAGCGGATGCCTGCTTGCGCGATTTCCAACAAGTCAAAGAATCCCTGTCTTCCATCTCCCGATGGCAGCGGGGATTTTTCCCACCATCCGTTCATTTTCAGGGGAGGAAAGTTTCATGATCCGTCTGTTTTCGCTGATCCTTCTTCACCTTTTTCTGCTGACATGCGGCGCTCTGGCTGCAGACGATGCATATGACTTCGTCGCCATGCAGGAATACGGCGAATCGTGGGACGCATACTACGAATCCCGAGACGTCCCCATCTCCATGGACCGCACCAACGCGGACAAGGTAGGGATCGTTGCATGGGGCGCAAACACGGACGAGCTGGGCGATTTTCCGCAGGTTTTTGATGATTATTCCTGCCCGTCCGGGCTGTATGTATACAGCTATCTTCCAACGACGCCGGATCAGGCCTGCATCAGCTTCTACATCAAGAGCCTGAAAAATGCGCCGACCTCCCTCACCTTCCGCTACGACGGCAAGAGCATCACGTCCTCCATCAGCAGAGATTCCAACGCGCATACCTTCACCTTCGACACGCAGGCGCTGATGCGCCTCGCCGTATACATGGGCAAGGGCGGCGAGGTGAGCGCGGACGTCGGCTTTGTCTCCGGCATGCAGACATACAGGATTGACAAAAGCTCTGCATCGCGGCTCTACACACTGCTCGTGCATCTGAACAACGCCGTGTACCACAGCCGCGTCGGCTCGAAGAATTTCCGCGATACAAGCCTTCTGCCCGAGGGCTTCCACGTATCCGTGACCCCCTCGCCGACACCCTCGCCCATGCCTTCGCCCACGCCAAAGCCCACAAAAACGCCGACGCCCACCGCAGACCCTGTTCCCTGGCTCGTGCGTTCTGCCTCAGAGAGAGGCGAGCTGAAGAAGGGCTGCAGCGGCCAGGCCGTCTATCAGCTCAAGCAGCGTCTGCAGGAGCTGGGCTATTTCCGGGCCAGCGCGTCGCTGAGCGACGAATACAACGACACCACCGTGGAGCGCGTCAAGCTGTTCCAGAAGAACGCGCACGCTGGGCTTGAGGCGATGATGACCGGCTCGGTCAACATCATCACGCTGTATTCGCTTTACAGTCCCGATGCGCCGACGGGGCCGTATTACGAAAGCCCGTCTTCTTCCTCTTCGTCTTCTTCCTCGTCCTCGGGCGGCCATTACGAGTATCAGTACGACTGGCGGCTGGTGTGGACGCCCTGCTCGAATATGTCGCGCGACTGCGTGATGTGCCGCGGGCTCGGCTCTTACCAGAAGATGACGCTCGTATCGGTCCCGATCTGGGTGCCGGACTGATTCCCGCGCCGCAGGCAGCAGCCGCCTCCGTTGCCGAAGCACTGAACAATTTTCATAAGCAAAAGCGCTCTGCCATCATCTGAAGTATTCCGCTGAAAACGGACATTGAAGAAAAGCACCTCTAGTTGTAGGATGACTACGACTGGAGGTGCTTTTGCATGAAGATCAAACAGTATGGGCCAAGAATGGAAGAACTAAAACGAGAAGGCAAGACAAATCGA
>JAFWXL010000079.1 GCA_017545905.1 Clostridia bacterium
GCGTCAGAGTTCTGGTCGATCAGCTGATCGTTGTACTCGCCCATCGCGGTCGCGCACTCGGTCAGGATGGTCTGGAACTCGACCGGCAGGCTGTTCCACCACTCGGCATTGACATAGAACGGATCCGGATGGAACTGATAGTTCACCTCGGTGAAGTACTTCTGAACCTCGTAGAACTTCATGCCCTCGACGTTAACCCACGGATTCTCCTGGCCGTCAGCGATGGCGGTCTTCAGGCCCATGTACAGGTCGGCGTACGGAACGGACACGGTGTTGGCGCCCATGGCCTGGAAGGTCAGGTCGATGGTCTTCATGCCGTTGGTGCGCATCTTCAGGCCCTTGAGATCCTCCGGCTTGGTCAGCGGGCGGGTGTTGTTGGAGAACTGACGGAAGCCGCCGGCGTCGCACAGGTTGATGATGACGGTACCGGTGGTCTCAGCAGCCTCGGCAGAAACCTTCTTGGCCAGGTCGCTCTGCAGCAGAGCGGTGACCTCTTCACGGTTGTTGGCCAGGAACGGCAGGGTGAACATCAGCAGACGCGGGCTGAAGTCATACTGACCGCCGCGCATGCCCTGGGTCACACCAGCGACGACCTGCTCGAGCATTTCCTTTTCGGTGCCCAGCTGGCCATTGCCAAAGACGTCAACGGTCACGTGGCCATTGGTCTTCTCAGCGACGTCAGCCGCGAACTTCTCCATGGAGATGTAGCGCGGGTTGCTTTCCGGCTGCGCATGACCAACAGTCATGGTATAGTTGCCAAGACCAGCGAACTGATCCTCAGCCAGAACGCTCGCGCAGGACAGCGCAAGGATCGCGACGAGAAGGAGAGCAAAAAGCTTCTTCATGGTGGAGTACCTCCTATTGATTTTGTGACGACGCGACCACGCGCGCCCATCTTGTATACATATACTATCACAGTACGACGATAATTACAATATCTCTTTTGGATAATTTTTCATTTCCATCGTGATCTCAAACATATAAGCCAGATTATCCGCGGCAATTTTTCAGAATCTGCCCATTCCGCCTTATATCCGCCCGTTCGAATCTGCTCACTCCATCTTGTATACAAGATGGAAATTCCCGACGCCCGTCTGGCCGAATTCTATTGACACCCCTCTCACGCGCGATTATAATAATACTATCATTTTTTGAGGATGAGAACGTATGGCAGTCCAGACAACATGCGATCACGATCAGATTTATCAGACGCTGGCGGCAGAGATTCTGCGGCTTGACCACAAGCCGGGCGACCTGCTCAGCGAGCATTACCTGTGCGAGCGCTTCTCGCTCTCGCGCACGCCTGTGCGCAGCGTGCTTCAGCGCCTGCAGGAAAACGGTCTGGTTCAGATTCTCCCGCGCAAGGGCAGCATTGTAACCCGGCTCAATTACGACATCATCAACCAGCTGATTTATGAGCGCGTCGCTGTGGAGAGCATGGTTCTGCGCGACTTCATTCTCACCTGTACCCCCGCAGACGCTGAGCGCGTACGCTTCGCCTTTTCCCGCCTGCAGGAGGTCGGACAGGTTTATCTGACTGATCCGAAGCGGTTTGCTGCAGACGTATTTCTGGATATCGACCTGTCCATGCATGAGATCTGGTTCCGAGCCACGGGCAATCTCTTCCTCTGGGAGCGCCTGAGCGGCCCTCAGTCCAGCTACACGCGCTTCTGCGCGCTGGATATCATTGAGGGCAGCAACGTGCAGGACGTGCTGCGCGACCACGAAGAAATGCTGCGCCTGATCGATGAACGTGATATCAACGGCATCGAACCGCTCATGCGCCGGCATCTCTACGGCGGCATCCGCCGTCTGGGCGGTCTGGTTTTCACCAAATATGTCGACTATTTTGTACCCATGGAAAACAAGCCGGGCGCGTGAACACCTTTTCAAAAGAGACACATAGCATAAAAAAACGGATTCCCGAATGGGAATCCGTTCTTTGTTTGACACTGCGTCTGAAATCAGCGGGCGCTGGCAGCAGCCTTCTGCAGGGAGACCAGCTGATCGTTGATATGCACGGTGCAGCCGGCAACCAGATCGGCGTCGGTCGGCACGCCCTTCTCATTGAGCGGGGTGGAGAGAACTTCCTCAACGGTCTTGCCGATGCACCAGTCCTCGAGCTTGTCCATCTGCTCGTACCACTCCAGGCCGATCGGGGAGATGGCCTTCATGCCGTAGCCTTCCTTGATCTCGTTCTTGGTCTGCGGAGCAGCGTTGAACTCGCCCGCAGCGCCGGTGGTATCGAAGGAGCCGGCCGGCTGAACAGCGTCAAAGTCCACGCCGGTGATGACGCCGTTGTCGTCCAGGGTCACGGCGCACAGGTAAACATATGCGCTCACAGAACCGGCCTTCTCGGCGGTCGCCGGGGTCACGGACACGGAGGTCACAGCGCCAACGCCGGTCGCAGCCATCGCAGAGGCAGCCAGGGTCAGCAGCAGGGCGGCGAGCAGCACCGCAGACAGGATCTTCTTCATATTTTTTCTCTCCTTGCGCTTTGCGCATTGTATTCCGGCACAGAATGCCGTTTTCTGATTTACAGATTAAAATGCGTTTATGTCAAAAGTGTGGCTTTTTTCAAAAAAACAGACATTTTGCCCATCTTTTCATCACATTTATATTTATCTATTTGATAATATGACAAAGGGGCTTCCTTGCGGACGCCCCTTTGTCATAGAGAAAAATAAGAAGAAGGTAATAGGGAGAACTCGAAATTACTTCGCAACCGCCGCAGCCTTCTGCAGAGCCGCCAGGTAGTCGCCAACGCTGACGGTGACGCTGGCCTTCAGGTCAGCCTCGTCCGGAACCATGGTGTGATGGCCGTCGCCGCGATCGAAGGTCTTCATCGCGCAGACTTCCTCGACGGTCTTGCCGACGCACCAGGCCTCCAGCGCCTCAGCCTGCTCATACCACTCCTTGCCGATGGCGGAAGCCGGCTTCATGCCGTAGCCTTCCTTCAGCTCCTTCTTGGTCTGCGGGGCGGCGTTGATGTCGCCAGCAGCAGCGCCGGTCGCGTCGAAGGCGGCCTTCGGCTGCACGACGTCGAACTGAACGGCCACGATCTTGCCCGCGTCATCCAGAGTGACGGCGCACATGGTGGTGTTGACGCTGACGGAGCCGTTGGAGGCGCCAGCCGGAGTCAGGGACACGGAGGTCACGGAGCCCAGGCCGGTAGCGGCCATGGCGGAGGTAGCGATAGCCAGCAGCAGGGCGGTCATCAGCGCAACAGTCAGGATCTTCTTCATGTTGATGTCTCCTTTTTGATTTCGCTTTCGCGTGTTTATTGTTGGATTTAAATATATCAATTCTTTGTGTCAAAAGTATGTCTTTTTTGCCTTTTATTGAATATTTTAAATCTTTCAATTTATCGTCAAAAAAACAGGCTTCCGAAAAACCGGAAGCCCGTCTGAATATGCCGTTTATCCTTTGCTCAGTCAAGCCGGTACGCATGCCGGCCCAGCCCGTCCCAGATCGCCGAAATCACCTTCGGCGCGCGCACCGTCGCTCCCGAGAACACGTCCGCATCCGGCACGATTTCGCCCGGACGGTACAGATCATTCACGCTGGCGACCGGCTTTCCGACCAGATGCTCGATCAGCGCCTGAAACTGCCCGGCGATATCCTGCGCATGCTTCGAGGCATCCGGCGCAAGATAGTCCTCACCCTTGTACTGCAGGGTGCGGTAGGCAATCTGCACAAAGCAATTGTCCCGGATGGTGAACTCGAGCACAACCTCCTCGCCGCCGCCTTCCATATAGGTTCCGTGATAGGTTCCGTCCTCATAGGGTTCGGCCATGGGCAGCTTGGTGGTATCCACCAGCTTGTACGGGCGGCGGTTGAGTCCGTCCCACAGCGCCGAAATCAGCTTGGAGGACTGCATCGTCGCCGTGGTGACCGCGTCCACATCGTCCACGATATCATACGGGCTGTACAGGTCGTCGATCGCGTCCACGCCCTTGCCGATGAGATAATCCGCCAGCTGCTGATACTGCCGGAGCGTCGCCTTCTGCGCATCGCTGGCGTCCTCGATCATGTAATCGCCGTCCTTGTACTTAACGCCGCGATAGACGATGGAATCAAACACGCCGTCTCTGAGTTCAAACTGTATGGCGATCTGCTCGATACCGCCGTCGTAATAGAATCCGCGGTAAATGCCGTCGGGATATGCCGCGCCCTGCGCAGCGGCAGTGCACAGGCAGAACGCGCACGCGAGCAGAAGCAGCATCATGTATCTGAATCGGATCATATCGGGTATTCCTCCTTGCTCCTGAAGGATATTCCGTGAAAAACACGTTCGAACAAATTGACAATCATCACTGTATATTCTACAATAAAACAGTCTATATATCAACCATCTATCCGATGCAAGTGAAATGGAGGAATTTGCTTGAATCCTATCCTGATCGTTGATGACAACGAGCAAATCCTTAAAATACTGACGCAGTACATCGAGCGCGAGGGCTGGCCCTATCTGACCGCCCGCTCCGGCGAGGAGGCGCTCTCCCTGTTTGACGCCGCCTCTCCTTCCCTGATGCTGCTGGACATCATGCTCCCGGGCATCGACGGCCTTGAGGTATGCCGGCGCATCCGCAGCATGTCGAGCATCCCGATCCTGATGATCACCGCCAAGGACGAGGATGCAGACCGCATTCTGGGGCTGGACATCGGCGCGGACGACTACATCGTCAAGCCATTTTCCCCGGGCGAGGTCATGGCGCGCATCCGCGCCGTCATCCGCCGCTTGAACGAGCATGCGCCCAGCGAGACGCTGGTCATCGGCAGCCTGTCGATCCATCTGCCCTCGCTGAGCGTCTCTCTGGACGGGCACAAGCTCAGCCTCACGCGCAAGGAAACAGAGCTGCTCTACACGCTGGCCGCATCGCCAGGCCGCGTGTTCACGCGGGACAATCTGCTTACGCTGGTCTGGGGCTATGAGCATGTGGGCAATTACCGTGCGGTGGATTCCCACATCAAGCGCCTGCGCCAGAAGCTGGACGCCTATCCGCACGACTTTTTCTCCATCGCCACTGTCTGGGGCACCGGCTACAAGTTTGAAAGGAAGCTGCCGTGAGTATCCGAATCAAGCCCAGGCGCAGCATCACCTTCCGGCTGATCCAGCTGTTCATCGTGCTGCTGGTGCTCTTTACGCTCATCGTCGGCATCCTTTACAATGGCCAGATGCGCCGCCAGACGATCGCCCACTACAGTCAGACCATGCAGCGCGACGCGCATGCAATCGCGCAGAACCTCTCTGAGTGGATCGCCCCCTCTCATTACGAGTCGCTGGACGAAACGCGCTTTATCGTCAGCGACGATACGCTCACGCCCTATCTGGGCTTCATCGAGCAGCTGACCAACAGCACGGTGTATATCATGGATACCCGTCACAATGTGACCGGCTATTTCAGCGGCGTCGTGCAGACCATTGAAAATCCTCTCCTGCCCAGCTATCTGGAGCAGAGCATCGCGCTGGGATTCATGGGCAAGACGCCCTTTATTCAGGCGCAGGTCGGCGGTGAAACACACCTGACCACCTGCATGCCCGTGATGAATGTCCACAGTCAGGTGCTGGGCGTCGTTCTGCTGACCTCCACGCTGCGCGAGCAGGGCTATGCGCAGGTGCCCAGCGGCACCATCCTGATGCAGAGCCTGCTGATCTCCTTTCCGCTGGCCGTTCTGCTGGCCTTCTTCTTTTCCAGCATGTTCACCCGGCCCATCGCCAAGCTGCAGCAGGTTGCCCTTTCGCTGGCCGGCGGCCGCTACGAAACGCGCACGAACATGAACAAGCCGGATGAAATCGGCTCTCTCGCCCATTCCATGGATATTCTGGCCGAGCGGCTGGAGCAGGCCCGGGCGCACGACGAGGAGCTGCGCATCCAGCAGCAGAATTTCTTTTCCAATATCTCCCACGAGCTCAAGACGCCGGTCACGGTCATCCGCGGCTCTCTGGAGGCGCTCAGCGACGGCGTGATCCGCGGCGAGGCGAACATCCGCGCCTATTACGATCAGATGATCAGCGAAAGCCGCTGGCTGCAGCGGCTGATTCAGGATCTGCTGGAGCTCTCCCGGCTGCAGAGCCTCGAGTTTTCGCTGAATACGGCGACCGTTGATCTCACCGAGCTGCTCGGTGACGTCGCTATGAGCGCCAATGCGCTGTGTGAACGCAAGGGCGTCCGCTTCGCCTGTGAGGAACCCAGCACCGCTTTCACCCTTGAGGGCGATTACTCGCGCCTTCGCCAGATGCTGCTGGCTGTCATCGACAATTCTGTGAAATTCACACCGTCCGGACGGGCCATCCGCATGAGCCTGAGCAGCGAAGCGCCTGTGATCACCATCTCCGACGAGGGCGTAGGCATCGCTAGGGACGAGATCGATCACATCTTCGACCGGTTCCGCCACACGCACGACGCCTCGCGCGAGAGCACAGGTCTCGGCCTTGCAATTGTGCAGGAAATTGCCCGCAGACACGACGTCTCCATTCAGGTTGCCAGCCAGGAAGGCAAAGGCACAACGTTCACATTCTCGTTCCCCCATCACGCATAAGAGCAGGGCAATCGCCCTGCTCCTTTGATATATGTCCACGATTTATGCCTTGCTTTCCGGCTCTTCATCCGCCATGGTCGGAATGCCGCGATGCTCCACCGGGGTGGAGAAGACGATCTGCGTGCGCGTGCGGCCGAACCTGTCGAGCTGATTGATGAACTGATCCAGCTCCTGCGTCGTACGGAAGCAGACCTTGAGCAGCATTGAGTAATCACCCGTCACGCAGTTGCATTCCATCACATTGGGGCAGCTTTCAATATACGGATAGAATTCCGGCTTCTGTCTGGGCTCGACCTCCAGGCTGATGAACGCCTTAATCTGATAGCCCATTGCTGCACAGGAGAGCTGCGCCTGATAGCCCGTGATCAGGCCCGCACCCTCCAGACGCTCAATGCGCGCGCTGACCGCCGGCGAGGACAAAAACACCTGCTCGGCGATCACCTTCAGCGGCGTGCGCGCATTTTCCTGCAGAATTGTCAGAATCTTCTTATCGATATTATCCATGTCCACTTTCGTCTCTTTCGTCTTAAAGTTAATATGGTAAAGAGAATACCACGTTCCCCTGCATTTGGCAAGTCTGCTGGCAAAAGAAATGAAAGCGTGCACACGTTTTGTCTCCCGGCGCAAATTTTCTTAGAAAAAATGAAAAATAATGTTGACAAATTCGCGCCCACCTGCTATAATAATCTTCGTTCCGAACGAACAAGCACCCATAGCTCAGCTGGATAGAGCGTTTGACTACGAATCAAAAGGCCACAGGTTCGAATCCTGTTGGGTGCACCATGAACCGCCGACAAGCTTCGCGCTGTTGGCGGTTGTTTTTTCCTCAGCTCTGGCTGGGGATTTTTCTTTTTATTCTTAGGTTTCTCAATCATCATATATCATCAAATCCCGCAGAGGCTTCTTATGCTTTAAGAAGTTCTTTGCGGGATTTTTTTGTTATTGAATTATAGTATAATTTTCGACTCATCAGATCAATTATCACAAAACTTATCACAATAGCATCTGTTCGACCCTTGATTTTTCCTGTTCTCATATGGATTTTTGAGCCTTCAAATTATCACAAGTCTTATCACATCGACCTGAAAACGCTGCTGATGAGGCCTCCTGCCGCGATGATGTTACAACTTCGAACAACTTTTTACAACTATCAAGAAGTATGGTAGAAGTTTTACCTATTTTCTTTACCTTATTACTTTTCCAACAGCGTTTTAATCATCAAGGCAATACATTGCTTTTCAGAACCCTTGAGCGCGCGATACTGCGTGATGACATCAGATTCATCCCTGTTGAGGTGGAAGGCTTCTGTGTTCTCAATGGGTCTGCGAATGTCCGTGCGGCCCACAATGAAGTCAATAGAGGTGTTGAAATGGTCTGCCAATCGTGTTAGAATCGAAATATCCGGTTCAACACTGTGGTTTTCGTATTGGTTGATTGATTGTTGGCTCACGCCGATTGCATCCGCAAGGCGCTGCTGGCTGATACCATGCTCTTGCCGAAGTATTTTCAGATTTGGCAACACATTCTCCACCTCCCAACAGGATTAGTTTAACAACCAACCTTGGTTAATGGAAAATATCATTCATTGTCATTGACAACAATATGTGCTTGTCATAGAATTGGAATCAAATTATATTACTTTTCGGACATTGAAAATAAGGAGGCACAGTTCATGAAAAAGAAACTTGGCTTATCTCTACTGATCGTTTTACTTTTAGTGAGTGCTTTTTCACTTGCTCAAGCAAGCGATACCGAAATGCGCTCGCTCACCGCAGAGGAAGAAGCTTTTTCCGTCTATTTGGATATCTCCTCTGCTTACAAAGAGGGCGTTCGCTATCTGGAGGAGCTTGATTATGTTTGGAGTCAGGTGAATTCTGTTGATTCTGTCAGTGCACTGGATGAGCATTGGTTCCTCGGTTATCTTATCAATACGCCTCAGGATAAAATCTATAACAAATACTTCTATCTGGGAAATCTTGCCAGACAATTCGGCATGGATGCCGCCTCCGATTTATATGCTGTATTCCGCGATCAGATGCAGAGCCGCAGCAAAAAAACCGATGCAATCTGGGTTATTCTGGATATGCTTGCGGAATCCGGATACATCCAGAACGCCAAAGACATTCTCGCTTCTATCGAATATGCAAAATCCGGTATCCGCTCTGTAATGGCTCAGGACAAAGAATATCCCTTCCTTGAAGAGCTGAAGTCTTACTACAAGGATGCCGTTATTCTCCAGGAATACATCGATCCCTTTAACGACAGCTATATCAACTTCTGCCCCAAGCTGGATGAGTTTAAGAAGACAAAGACTTCTTGGGAAATCGAGTTTGAGTTCATCTTCGATCCCTCTTCGGATGAGTACGATTATGTCTACACAGTCCGCGATGAGCGGGATTACCAGTTGGCTCTCGCCAAGGAAAGCGCCGGCGACTACCGTGGGGCTGCTGAAATCTATATGGGTATTCGCCAGCATAAGGATAGTGATGCGAGATACAACATCTGCATGGCCACCATCGAAAGCACTAATAAGGCTGAAAAAGAAAACATCTATCTTCAGGCCATCGAACTGGAAAACAACGCAAAATATGATCAGGCACTTGCCCTGTATAAACAAATTGACAGCTATAAAGACAGTAATGAACGCGCAAAGATCTGTGAAGCGAATCTTATGAAAGCTTCGTACCATACGATCGTCAAAAATTTGTTCCCGGATGGAACTTCTTTTGAAACGCACAAAGATGATATTGCCGCCAGTTTGACTAAAAATAATATCGAAGCATCTATTTATCCTCAAATCATTCGGATAAACAATTATAAGCTTTCCGCTTCCCTGACCCCCAGACTTCTCTTCTGGTTCAATAACACTAACATACCGAACCAGGCAACGAAGATTACCTTCGAATTTTACGGCAATATCAGCTCGTCCGCAGCCGCTTCTGCCTATTCAAAAGCACTTTCTCATTTTGAAAATATCTGCGGAACTCCTGCCAAGACAAATAAAGACCAGGCGAGACCGACCTATAATAAATTAAATGGAAATACAGCAGGCCTTATCAGCGGTCCTGCGTATAAGGATTCTGATTTTGCCGGAAAGATTGATAGTTTTGCTGAATGGCTTGTTGACAGCGGAGAGTATTGGCTAAATATTATCGTATACAACAAATACTATCCTGCTCATCGTTTTTACGAGGTAAGTGTTCTCTGTGAGCTCGTACCGTATGCAGGAAAAGAAATCCCTGTTCTCGTTACAGAAAGCCAGTTGCCTACAGAATCGATTGCTGAAGTAAGAATGACGGCCGAAAACACGAATAGCGGATTAGCGGCTCTTTCTGACAGTATCGATACAGTTGAAACCACAGCCCCGCAATATAAAACGCTCAAGCCCGGCAGCAAAGGCCAGGCAGTTCTCGACGCGCGCATGAAGCTCTATGAGCTGGGCTACTTCAACAAGAAGCCCACACAGACCGAGTATACCAACAACATGAAGGATTACGTCAAGAAGTTTGAAAAGGACTACGGTCTAAAGCAAGATGGTATCCTTTCTCCCGAAGATCAGGAAGTTCTGTTCGGTCTGTAAACCCATGAATAAAGCCTCCCTCTTTCCGATAATAGGAAAGAGAGAGGCTTCTTCATGCTATCAACTTCAAATACTTATAAACCGTCGGCCTGCTCAGATCGCACACCCTTGCCAGTTCTGACAGGTTCATCTTGCCGGCAGAGAAAGCAGGATAGTGCTTGTAGAACACGGCAGGAATGTCATCCTTCGTTGTGGGTCTGCGCCCGACCTTTACGCCCTTGCTCTTGGCGTTCTGCATTCCACTGCGCACTCTGGCTCTAATGATTGCCAACTCAAGTTCTGCAAAGACAGCGCTCATCTGGATGAACGCCTGACTCATGGGGTCTATCTGCCCGTTTCGGCAATCAACCGTGATACTGCCTACGATGATGAGTCTGAGCTTCTTGCTCTTGATGATCTCCACAACCTCACAGAGCTACTGTGTGCTTCTGGTCAAGCGGCTGACCTCAAGCGTGATGATCGTGTCGCCCTCAGTCGCCGCATCCAAGAGCATATTTGGATATCGCAATAAAAATAACCAAAGACTTTGATAAAGTAGCTCCTTATGAGAAATACAGCGGAGGTAATGAACTAGAATTTTCCTTTATGATGCAAGACATTCGAAATGAAATCAATACAACCAATATTGAGGAAGAACTTTTCAGTTTAGTCGATATGTTTGGAGATTCCAACGACGCTTATATCAATTATTTGGTTGAAAATGCGAGAGATCTTTCTAGGGATCACGCAAAAGCGTTTGTCGGAGTATTAATCACCGAAGAAAGACACGGAAAAGAAGAAGCTCTTCGACGTTTCAACTTATATGCTGATTACTTAATAAGCACAACAGGTGAAAATTTTAGTCGCAAATTTCAAGTTTTAGGAATAGTTTCAGTCTTGTGTGGTCTACTTGCTGCAAATAAAATTCTCACTAATGATGAATCGGATGCTCTATCAAATCATTACTTTGCTCGCTTCTCAGATGATGTCCTTAAAATAAAAAAATGATTTCTTATGTTTAAACAACGAAAGTATGAAGAATGATACAATCGTAAATGTAAAAGAAAAGACCCCAATCAGGGTCAAATAAGAACCTTACACAGCAAAGCCAAAGTTGGTTATTAGTTATTTGTACATATTAGAAAATCCTTGATTTTACTCGCCTCGAAGGTCTCCTTCGAGGCTCTACGAATCAAAAAAGCCACAGGTTCGAATCCTGCCTTGTGCACCATGAACCGCTGACAAGCTTCGCGCTGTTGGCGGTTGTTTTTTCCTCAGCTCTGGCTGGGGATTTTTCTTTTTGGTTTCTCAATTATCATATATCATCAAACCCTGCGAAGACTTCTTATGATCAAGGAAGCGTTTCGCAAGGTTTTTTGTTATGTGATCAGAATCCAAATCCGGCAGTTTTGTTTTGTAGGAGGTCTTTTTTCCGTAAATCACTTCAAACAACACCAGCTTAATCCATGCAGCATATCGTTTTTTGAACCTTTGCTTTACCACAAACCTTACCGCATGGCCCCCCCAAACGACGTCAATGCCTCTTGCAAAAAAGCCAAACTTAAACCACAGGTTTAGTGACGGCCGAATTCCGCTGTGCTATCATATAGCCATCGACAGGGACGAACAATCCCGCAGTCGAAGAAGTCGCAGCAGACGACAGGCTTCGGACAGACGACATCGTTTAACAGAATCGGCGCATACAGCAGAGAGATTCCCTCGGATCAAACGAGCAGAACTCAAATTCTGTGAGGTTGCATTCACCATCGACAAACCGTTCCTCAAGGGAGGTCAGGATGGAGTTGGATCTCTAGCCAAACTGCACGAGATTTGACGTAATGATAATCAAATTCGCGTCGAGATCATTCTGGGTTTTCTGGTCGGATGTTCATTGGGCCCGCGCTCACAGACGGGTCGGAAGGGCGGCTTGCTTACGGACGGACAGAGGAAAACTGAAGACAATATGCCATGGAACGGAACGGGACATGGCTGCGTCGGGTAAGACCCAATTCGGCTTCCGATGAAAGCGAGGACGGCAAACCAAACGGAAACGGCTGCTGAGGAACCCTCAATCGGTCATTTTCCCGAAACGGGGGAAAATGGAAGGAAGAAAGAACCGAACAGGATGCAGGAGCGATAAAGGCTCTTCGCAGACAGCGGAAGCAGGCTGTACGGCGTGAAACTCGCGGGACAGCCTGCGCTTCTCTCTCTGGCATGAGGAGAGAGGCGCTGCTGGCTGCCGGCGGATATGCGAAAGGCATGATGGCGCATACCGCTGACCCTGATCCGCCGGCGTGCCCCGGACGAAAAACGGTTTGGACAGACGCCCATTTTCCGCAGCGGCTGAGATGCCGCCAGCATGAAAGAAAGGAGAAAAACAGCATATGAGCTTTATTGATCAGATGAAGACTGAATTCAATCTGACTTCGACGCTCAACGGCGCAGTGACGCATGCCACCTCCGGCGACGCCTGTCTGGATCTGTTTGCCGTGGCCGGCGGTATGCGATACCGCAAAAAGCAGGATCAGATCCGCCTGTTTGACAGAGCCTATATCGAGAATCCCGAGCTGGCCATGAAGCTGCTGTTCCATCTGCGGGATATCCGCGGCGGCATGGGCGAAAGGACGCTCTTTCGCACGCTGCTTCGGCACGTGGCCAGCGTGTGGCCCGAATCCGCCAGGAAGAACGTGCGCTACATCGCTAAATACGGCCGATGGGACGACGTGCTCTGCCTGATGGATACGCCTGCGCAGGAAGAAGCCATCCGGGTCATCCGCGATCAGCTGGACAAGGATATGGAAAGCCTTCGCCGCCGCGAAGCCGGCGAAAAGGACGCGCCCATTTCCCTGCTGGCCAAGTGGCTGCCCTCGATCAACACCTCCAGCCGGAAGACGCGCGCTCAGGCACAGAAGCTGGTATCTGCGCTGGGCATGGAAGCAAAGCCCTATCGCCAGATGCTTTCCGCGCTGCGCGCCCATATCGCCCTGACCGAGCGATACCTGACGAAGAAGCAGGCCGGAAAGATCAGCTACGAGGCGGTGCCCGCCGGTGCGATGCTCAAGTACCGCGCCGCGTTCAACCGTCAGGACGGCGGACGTTACAGGCGGTATCTCAAAGACGTCTTGCAGAGCAAAACGAAGATGCATGCTGACACCCTGTTCCCCTACGAAATCCTGCGCCCCTACTTCAAGGGCTGGTCCTGGTCTCCCGAGAACATCCCGGGTGAAAAGACGCTGGAAGCCCTGTGGGCAAGCATGAGCTGCGAAATCGGCAGCCAGAACGCGCTCAGCGTGATTGACACCTCCGGCTCCATGTATTGCGGCAATGGGATCAAACCTGCGCTGATTTCTCAGGCCATGGGACTTTACTGCGCAGAGCGGTGCAAGGGGCCATTCCACAACCTGTTCATCACCTTCAGTTCCTGGCCCACGCTGATGGAGATCAAGGGCAAAACCCTTGCCAAAAAGCTGCGCTATCTGAGCACAGCGCCGTGGGGTGGCAGCACGGATCTAGAGAAGGTATTTGACCTGATTCTGCAGACCGCTGTCAAGGCCAATGCCGCGCAGGACGAGATGCCGCAGGTGCTCTACATCTTCTCGGATATGGAGTTCAATTGTGCCATACAAAGGCCGGATGAAACCATCTACGAGAATGCACGCCTCAGTTTTGAGCGCGCAGGCTATCAGCTGCCCGCCGTCGTGTTCCACAATGTGAACAGCTGGCAGATGCAGACGCCGGTGCAGGCCCACACAAAGGGTGCAGCCCTGACCAGCGGCGCAAGCGTCCAATCGCTGAAGGAGCCGTTTGACGGCAACATTACGCCGATGAGCCACATGCTTCGGGTCCTGAACGGGAAGCGCTACGAGGTCATTCATGCCTAGTTACCAACTGAATAGCATTAAGACCGACCATTCAGTCTTCCGCTGGTAACGGAAGCTTTTTTTTTGCAAAAAATTGTCCCCCAAAAAAGAAAAAGGCCGCTGCAAGCCGCCAAAAAATACGAGACCTCCCGGTCCTCATAGACCAGAAGGTCTTCCATCGGCACCCTCAGCAGATGCGAGAGCGCCAGCAGATTGTCTACCGACGGCAGACAATCTCCATGCTGCCATTTATAGACAGCCTGCGGGTATTCAAACCCGAAATAGGTCTGAACATCCCGCACAGACAGCCCGGCTGCCTTTCGGCGCCGCTCGATCGAGCGGCCGGTAGCCGCCAGATCAATCACCGGGAACGCAATACACTTGCTCATAAAAAACGCCTCCTCACAAACGAAACCAAGAGTCAGTCGGTCTTCATGGGCTTTCACTCAGCAAGAATCCTATATTGGCAGAGTATTCTGCAATTCCCTTTCCCTCTGCACATTATAACACATATTCTAACACCGTCAAGATGTTTTGCAGAAACGACGCACGCGAAGGGTCTGGATAGAATTGAAACGGTATCAAATAACAGACTCCCGTGAAGCGTTTTCCGAATCTGAGAGCATTTCGCGGGATTCTTTATATTCTGCCATAAAGCATCCGCGTCCATATGCTCCGCCTTTCTCTGCGGATTCGGGAAGTTCTCCTTGTCTTTCTCTGCATCAGGGTTTACAATAATATATATTAAACTCCTTTTAATAATACGCAGAAAACGGAGGCACGTCGTCACATGGCTGTATCAGGCGTATGGATGTGGCCGCAGAGCGTCCGGCTCCGGGGCGCGAAGGCCGTCGTTTCGCGCTGTGCCCGGGCGGGGATCACGGATATTTATTTCCTGACCAAAGGGCTCGCCGGCACTTCGTCCTTTCCCGGCAAGCAGGTTCCCTGCAATGAAGAGCGCGACCTGCTCTCAGAGCTGCTCGCTGCCGCACATGCAAAAGACATCCGCGTTCATGCATGGCTGACCTCCGCCAGCGACGAGCATTACAAAAGGCTCCATCCCGAAAGCGGCCGGTGTCATTTCACCCGCGGAAGGGACAAGGGACTGATCTCCCTGACAGATGAAGGATACCTGCGCTATATGGAATGCTACGTGCGCGAGCTGTGCCGCAGCCATGATATCGACGGGCTCCATCTGGATTATGTCCGCTATAACCACCTGCTCTACGGCTGGGGCGAGGCGGATGTCGCGCGCTGCGCCGCCGCGGGCGCAGACCCTGCGCACCTGCGCCGCCTGATGGAAGAGACATTCTGCCGGGGCGAAAAGAGCAATCCGGATTGTATTTTCGACGCTCTGCGCGCCAAAGATCCGCACGTGCTCGCCCTTTCCAATACCCGCCGGGCGGACGTCGTGCATTTTGCCTCGGCGCTCACCAGCGCTGCGCGGGAAGAAAAGCCTGCGCTTCTCCTCAGCGCAGCGCTGATGCCCGAAGGCGCATATGACGATACGACATTTGCCGATCTGCATTACGGCCAGAATTACGAGGATGCAGCGGCGCTTTACGACCATGTTCTTCCTATGGCATATTCAAAAGCCTATGAGCAGGAGGCTCGCTGGGTCAAAGCCGTGGCTGAAGGAACGATGAAACGGGGGCTGAAGACCATCGTGGGCCTGCACGCCTACGACGGCGGTACCGGCCCTTCCCTTCAGGCGGATCTTGCCGCGCTCAGTCAGACCCATGCGGAAGGCGTCTGCCTGTTCCGCGAAGGCGCGTTTGCGCTGGCCTTCCCGGATGGCAGGCGCGTCACGCTGGTCAACGCGCTCGATCAGCCGATCACAGCCATTCACCCCGGACCGGGAGAAGCCCTCGTCACACTGGAGAGGGCCATTCTCCCCGGCGAAGAACGCAGCATTGCGCTTGCATGCGCGCCCGACGCGCTGCGCATATTCACAGGGAATAGCGAAGCCTGCGTCTATACGCCCCGAAATATATAGAGAAACCCGTTTCCCATCCTACAGCCGATGCATAAGGAGGCCTTTTCCATGTTCAAGCTGCGCAGCTATGTCGCACCGGACTTCGCTGAGGAACGCTTTGTCCGCGCCCCTGACGCCGTCTTTCTCCCCGCGCCTGCCGACGGCGTCGCACCGGATGGCTTTCACGCCATGAGCATCTATCCGGAATACATGAAGGTCAGCGGATCATGGCTGCTTGCCGAGGAAAGCCGCATGGACTGTGTCGCCGTGCTCGAGCACGGGCGCATCATCGTGCGCGAATTCCGCCTGCTGAAAAAGGGCGAAATGGTGCTCGTCGGACGCACAGAGAACTGCGAGGAAGGCATCTACCTGCATGCGGACGGTTTCCCGGAAAACAGGACCGCGCAGGATGCATTCTCCTTCCGCCGCAGCCGCAGCCGTGAAACCGCCTATTCGCAGGACTATACGGAGCTGTACGATCTCCTTCGCCACGACCGTGAACATGGTCGCATCGTATGGGTGATGGGCCCTGCGTTCGCCTTTGACCGCGACGCGCGCGAGGCCATGAGCTGGCTGATCGAAGCCGGCTACGTGCATGCCATTCTGGCTGGCAATGCGCTGGCGACGCACGACCTTGAAGGCGCTTATCTGGGCACGGCGCTCGGACAGGATATCTACACCCATATCTCCCAGCCCAACGGCCATTACAACCACCTGGAGACCATCAACCGCGTGCGTCTGCACGGAAGCATCCGCGCATTCATCGAGGCGGAGGGCATCGACAATGGCATCATGTACAGCTGCGAGAAATGCGGCGTTCCCTATGTGCTGGGCGGCTCCATCCGCGACGACGGCCCGCTGCCGCCGGTGCATGCCGACGTATACGCCGCACAGGACGCCATGCGCGATCAGCTGCGCAGCGCGACGACGGTCATCTGCATGGCCACGATGCTGCACACCATCGCTGCAGGCAATATGACGCCGTCCTATCGCGTCACAGCCGACGGAAGCATCCGTCAGGTGTATTTCTACTGCGTGGACGTCAGCGAGTTCGCCGTCAACAAGCTCGGCGACCGCGGCAGCCTGAGCGCGCGCGGCATCGTCACCAACGTGCAGGACTTTGTGGTGCTGCTTCACAAGAACCTGAGCGCCTGCTGACAGGGCGGTCACACAGATTGGCTATGAGGAGGATACGCTATGATTCTGTTTCCGCAGCCGCGTCATCTTGAGCTTCTGGGCGGCGCCTTCGATATGCCGCTTGAATACCGGGAGCTTACCGCTTTCTATCATGCCCTGAAGACAGGCGCCGCAGGCGTCGCCGTCACAACCTCCTGCATGCTCGGCAAGGAGGAATACCACCTGCAGATCGGCGAATCCGGCGTCGTCATCACCGTCTCCTGCGACGAGGGTCTCTTCCGCGCGGCAACCTCGCTGCACCAGATGATCCTGCGCACGGACGGTCATCTCCCCTGTGCAGAGATTCAGGATAAGCCCGACCTGCCCCGCCGCGGCTATATGCTTGATATCAGCCGCTGCAGAAAGCCTAAGGTCGAGACCATCAAGATGATGATCGACTTTCTTGCTGCCCTGAAGTACAACGAATTCCAGCTGTACATGGAAGGCGACTGCTTCAAATACGCCGCCTATCCCAAGGAAACGGCGCATTTTGACTGTCTGACGCCCGAGGATATCCGCGAACTGGACCGCTACTGCAGGGAGCGCTTCATCGATCTGGTGCCCAACCAGAACTCCTTCGGGCATATGTACACATGGCTTAAAAAGCCGGATTTCCACCATCTCGGCCTGTTCGAGCGCGAGGATCAGGTGCCCTCCACGCTCAATCCGCTGCTCCCGGAGAGCTTTGAATTTGTCTGCAATCTCTACGCCTCCCTGCTTCCGCACTTTACCAGCGAATACGTGAACATCGGCCTTGACGAGGCATACGGCCTCGGGCGCTACCAGATCGAGGAATACTGCCGCGAAAAGGGCAAGGACGTCGTGTTCATGGAATGGCTGAACAAGCTGAACGACCACATCAAGGCCACCTACGGCAAGAAGGTCATGTTCTGGGCGGACATGATTTACAATTATCCCCAGAGCTACCACATGGTGCCCAAAGACGCCATCGCGCTGGAATGGGGCTACGAGCTGATCCAGTCCCAGCGGATGACGGATCACTGCATCGCCTACCGGAACGCCGGCGTGCGCTACTATGTCTGCCCCTCGGTCAATACGCATGGCAGCCTCACCAGCCGCATGGATGTGACCACATTCAACATCCGCACCAGCGCAGAACTGGCCGTGGAATACGGCGCCGAAGGCCTGCTGCTCACCGACTGGGGCGACGGCGGCCACCCGCAGAGCTGGGTATGGAGCATGACTCCCATTGCGTTGGCCGGCCAGTACGGCTGGAACACGGGCAAGCCGCAGGACGGCGAATCCTTCAAGGCGGACTTTATCCGCAATGCGGAGGTCTTTGTCGATGAAATGTTCTTCGGCGGCGCTGCCGTTTCCCGCCTCATGTACAGGATGGCCAATTACTACCTGCTTGAGCCCGAGCGCGTGCATGTATGCACGATGAGCGCCAAACAGCTCATCCTGCCCATGAACGAGACGCGCTTTGCACATCTGTTTGACATGAAGGACAGCGGCGACGATTTCTACTTTGACAATGTGACCGACTACGTCCGCCGCGTGATGGCAGACATCGAAAAGCTTTCCTTCGACGCGCTGCTCAAGCGCGAAATCCGCCTGACAGCGCAGCTGATTGAGCTGGGCAGCGAGATCTGCAAGGTGAAGCTGCATCCGCAGCAGTCCGTCGGGAAGGCGCAGGAGCTGGCCGATATGATCGACCGCATCCTGCCCGAGTACATCGAAATCTGGAACATCCGCAACTACGAGATGGGCATCGAGCGTTTCGTTGGTCACCTCAAAGCCCGGCGCGACGAAATGCGCGCGCTGAAAGCCATGTAAATCTCAGCAAAACAGCGCCGGACAGATAACGTCCGGCGCTTTTGATTGGCTCAGTTTTTGTTCATCTGGTCAAGGCGGTAATTGCGCACATACATGGCCACATCCAGCAGCACCATGCACAGGTTAAGCACGTAGAAGAACATGACGTACCACTTATACGCCCCGCCGATGATCTTCGAGGCGATGCCGCACACATAGCCGATGCAGATCATCACCAGAAAGCCCAGGCTCTTGCCCTTCGTCGTGCGCGCCTTGTAGGACTTCATCACATTCATCGGCCAGGAAAAGCCGAAGCATACCACCATCAGAATCTCCAGAATCTCAGCAGCGTTCATGGGAAACCCATCCTCCTTTGCTTACGCGTCCGCCTGTTCATGCCTTC
Organism: Clostridia bacterium; assembly: GCA_017545905.1. Taxonomy (GTDB): domain Bacteria; phylum Bacillota; class Clostridia; order Christensenellales; family Aristaeellaceae; genus Ventricola. The sequence continues at coordinate 19,293 of JAFWXL010000079.1, forward strand.
CAGAACAGGAAATACGGCCGCTCGAAGCAGTCCTTTTCAATCTCGGAAAAATCGGCATACGCGTCCGTCCCGTCAAGGCGGACCTTTTCCTTCCTTCCCGGCTTTTCAAAGCGGTCGCTGCCCGGCTTGTACATCGGATCCCAGACGCGGATCTGTGTTCCCTGCGCCCCGGCGAGCACGATGTAGTGGCCCGAATCGGAAAACACGCCGATATGCCCCTCCCGGTCTCCGCGGGTATTGGCGATGATCATGCCCCGGCCTTCCTGAAGAAAGCGCAGCGCTTCCTGCGCATCCTCGGTATCGCGCACGCAAAGGCCGACATGCTCTGCAAACACCGGCGCGTAGATATACAGATTCGTACCGAATCCCTCTCTCGCTCCGCAGGCCTTCGCCAGCCTGGCGCTCTCCTCCGGCGGAAAAGAAATGCCGAGCATATTTTCCGCAACCATCGACGCAGAACACACGCCGCAGCCGTTGTTGGCGATGTTGCCGTTCTTCACGCCCACCGGCGAAGGATACGGCACATGCTCATAATCCAGCTGGCAGTAAAATACAGGCTTCTTATTCTCCATGGCGCTGCACCCCTTCCGGATAAACCATGCCTTCGATACCGTTCATATGGTCAAGCACAAACTGCACAAAAACCTTCACGCCGGTTTCCAGCGCGTCCTCGTCAATATCCCAGTCCTTGTTGTGCGCGGGATGGCAGCAGCCCTTTTCCTCGCTGCGCATGCCAAGGCCGTACAGCAAGCCCGGACGTTCCTTTTCATAATAGGCGAAATCCTCCGCGCCGGGAGAGGGCGCGAGCACGATCACGCGCTTCGCTCCTACAACCTTGCGTGCCGAGGAGACAAACGCCTCGTACATCGCCGGGTCGTTGTGCGCGCTGGGCAGCGGCTCGCCGGACCATTCCACGGACCATGTCGTCCTTGACTGCTCCGCTGTCAGGCGCACAAGCTCCGTCAGCCTCTCCCGCGCCCATGCCATCGTCCTGTCTTGCAGACAGCGGATGGAGCCCTTGAGCACGCATTTGTCGGCGTTTGCAGCCACAGTCTCGCCCGCCTGCATGCAGGTGACACTCATGACGCAGGTATCAAACGGATCAACCTCGCGGGATACGAGCATCTGAATGCCATTGTAGATCTTCACGCCGGCAGCCAGCGCGTCGACGCCCGCGTGCGGCGAGGCCACATGCACAGCCTTGCCGCCGAGCGTCACCGTGAAGGCCACGGAGGAGGAATTGGTCACGCCGGGATTGGAGGAGATCACATGCGTTTCATCCACGCAGTTGACATGGCACATGATGATGCAGTCAATATCCTTCATCACGCCGTGCTCGCACATCGTGCGCGCGCCGCTTGGGCGGCTCTCCTCGCAGGGCTGGAACAGCAGCTTCACCCGGCAGCCGACTTTGTCGCGGATGGCATGGAGCGCCTTCGCCGTGCCGATGAGCATCGCCGTGTGCGCGTCATGCCCGCAGGCATGCATTGCGCCGTCGATTCGCGAGCGATAGGGCTTGTCGTGGTTGTTTTCCTGAATCGGCAGCGCATCCATATCGGCGCGGATGCCGATGGTAAAGCCCGCTTTTTCCGGATTGATCGTCGCTACGACGGTGTTTTTTCCATATGCATCCGCCTCGTACGCGATGCCGGCCGCGTCCAGTTCGCGCCTGACCAGCGCAGCCGTGCGCTCCAGATCCCAGCGCAGCTCGGGATACATATGCAGTTCACGGCGGATGCGTACAAGCTCGCTTTGATCAATGGGCGCGATGCTGTAATCCATGTTCATTCCTTCCCTTCTCTATGGAATCCGTTACCACAGATGTAAAGAAGGGCGAAGGCAGAGCCTTCGCCCGGTCGGGTTGCTTGTGCCGAATCAGACGGATCTGATTACTGCGCCAGATAAGCATCCAGCTGCGCCTGAGCCTCAGCCTGAATGGCCTCGATGCCGGCAGCCTTCAGCTCTTCCTTGATGGTTTCGAGCTTCGCGTCGACGTCCAGCGTACCGGTCAGCAGTTCAGCGGTGTACTTCTCCATGACCGCGGAGCAGGCCGCACACTCGGCTTCCACGTTGGTCTTGTCAAAGGTGAAGGTGCCCAGGGTGGAGACGATCGCATTCTCATAATCCGCGAAGATCTCTTCCCAGTCGTAGTAGGAATCGGTGGTGCAGGAAGCATTCACGACAGAACCGGTGACGAAGCCGTCCATGGACCAGTTGTTGTTGCCCTGCTCGGTGCGCTCAACGACCTTATTGCCATTGACTTCGGTGTAGTTGAAGTGGGTGCCCTCAACGCCGTAGCGGAGGATGTCGCGGAAGGTGCGGTCGGTGTTGAGCAGCTCGAGGTACTTCAGGCAGGCGATGGCCTGCTCCTCAGAAGCAGCAGCATTGATCGCGTTCATCGCGCCGCGCATGGTGGCGGTGGACATGAACGGACCGGCGTAGCTCGCGCCGTGGACCACGATACCCGCCCAGCTGGAGTAACCGGAGTAGTAGCCCTTCCAGGCAGAGCCGGAACGGATGGCCGCGCGGATATCAGAACCGATGGATTCGATGGTGGCGGCGTCCGGGTTGATGTAGCCCAGCTCATACCACTTGTGCAGCAGCTGATAGCGCTCCATCAGAACCTCATCCTCCCAGAACGGGATGATCTTGTTCTCACGGTCGGTGCCTGCGAGGTGATACGGAGAGCAGAGGTAGTTGCCCGCGATCCACTGCGCGCTGTTGGTCATGCCGGTCAGGCCGCCCTTGCCCATCATCAGCGGATACAGGTCGGTGTAGTTTTCCTTGTAAGCCTTGAGCAGCGGCTCAAGCTCAGCAAAGGTCATTTCGTCCGGAAGCTCGCAGCCGATGGCTTCGAAGCGTTCCTTGTCCAGGCGGAAGAACTGCTGGCTGGCCATGTCCTTGAGGGTCGGCACAGCGTAGATCTTGCCGTTCAGGGAGCCGGCGACGTCCCAGTACTTCTGATCGATGGCCTCATACAGCGCCGGCGTGGCGGTCTTGACCAGATCGGTGATGTCGTAGAACATCTCATTGTAAGCATTGGACGCAAAGTCGTTCGCCCAGTCGCAGGTGAACGTCATGTCGTAGGGCTCGCCGGTCTGCATGCCCAGACCAAACTGCTCTTCGTTCTTGAAGATGAGTTCGACTTCCACGCCGATCTTCTCGGCAGAGTAAGCATTGGCAGCATCGACGACCATCTGCGTGTCGATCGGGGCGTCGCCGCTGGCGTAGACCCACCAGATGATCTTCTGGGGTTCAGCGGAGGCGGTGCAGGCGATGGCGAGCACCAGCATCAGCGCAAGCGCGAGAGACAGGAACTTCTTCATGAGAAAACCTCCTTTATGTTCAACTAACCGGCGCTTCGGCCGTTTGTTGCCGGAAAACGATCAGCCCTTGACGGCGCCAATGGTCAGGCCGCCGACAAAGTAACGCTGGAAGAAGGGATACGAGCAGGCAATGGGGATGACGACGACCATGACGATGGCCATGCGCATCGTTTCCGAAGGTAGGCTGCGCATCGATTCCTCCCGGAAATAATCCTCATTGCGCGCCATGAAGGAAATATTCTTTTCAATCGAAATCAGAACATACTGCAGTGGATACAATTCGCGGTGATTGCTGTCGATGTAGAGCATCGCGCCGTACCACATGTTCCAGTAGTTAAAGGTGAGGAACAGGCCGATCGTTGCGATCACCGGCAGGGAGATGGGCAGCACCAGCTGGGTAAAAATCCTCAGCTGGCTGGCGCCGTCGATCTTGCCCGATTCGATGATGCCGTCCGGCAGCGTCGTCTGGAAGAACGTACGCATGACGATCACATAGAACGTCGAGCACGCGCCCGGCAGGATCATCGCCCAGTACGTATTCTTCAGGTGATAGATCTGGGTATTGACCATATAGCGCGCCACAAGGCCGCCCGAAAACAGCATCGGAATGATCAGCATCCATGTGTACAGGCCCTTCATGTAGTAATTCGGGCGGGAGAGCACATAGCCCAGCGTCGATGTGAGCACAAGGCCGATCAGCGTGCCGACCAGCGTGATGCCGACAGAATTGATGAACGATCTGCCGATATAATCCTTGGACTGCCACAGATACTTGTAGGATTCCAGCGAGAATTCCGCCGGGAAAAAGCTGTAGCCGTTCTGCGCGATGGACGCCTCGGAGGAGATCGAGATGATGAACACGAACACCACCGGCAGGAACGTCATAATCGCCAGCAGAACAAAAATCAGCGTAAAGAGCGCATTGGTCGCAGGCTTAATGCGGTTAAAGCGGCTGAAGCCATCCTGATGAACCTGCTTCACCTTCTTTTTCATGGCTCTCTCCCCTTTCCTGACCGGATCAGAACAGACCGCTTTCCGGATCAATCTTTTTGATAACGATATTCGAGATGATCAGCAGGATACAGCCAAACACGCTCTGCATCAGCGCGACAGCAGAGGAATAATTGTAATTATTGCTCTGAATCAGCGCCTTGTGTACATACACGTCCAGCGTCTGCGTCACATTGATGAGCGAGTTGGAATCGCGCGTGACCTGGAAAAACAGGCCGAAGTCCGTGGCAAAGATATTGCCCACGTTCATGATGAACATGATGGAGATCACCGGACGCAGGAGCGGAATAGTGATGCCCCACGTCTGCTGCCATTTGCTTGCGCCGTCGATCACGGCGCTTTCATACAGGCTCTGGTCGATACCGGTGATGGTGGCCATGTATACGACCATGGAATAGCCGAAGGTTTTCCACGTGTTGATGAATACCAGCAGATACGGCCACGGCTTGGGATCCTGATACCACAGGATGGGATTGCCGCCCAGGGCGACGATCATCGAGTTGACAAGGCCCTTGTCCGTAGACAGAAATGCATAGACAAAGTAGCTGATGACGACCCATGACAGGAAATGCGGCAGGAATACGGCGGTCTGGCAGACCTTGGCCACCCTGCGCGAATGAAGCTGGGTGATCATGATAGCCAGCGCAACCGGCAGCGTGACGCCGATGAGCAGGAATACGGTATTGTAGCCGAGGGTATTGCGGAAAATATTGGCAATATCCGGCGAGCGGAACAGGAACTCAAAGTTCTTCATGCCCACCCATTTGCTCGAAACAAACAGGCTGTAGAGAAAACCCTTGCCGGGCTTGTATTTGTAATTCTTGAATGCAAAGACGATGCCGAACATCGGCACATAGCAAAACGCAATCAGCCATGCAATCGTAGGCAGTGACAGTATCGTGAGCTCCAGATCGTCCCATGTAAAGCGCTTGCGCTTATTCCTGACGACATGCCCGCCGTCCCTGACAGCCAGGTTGTCCTTCTTCATCCGCCGCGCCCCCTTCTGAGCAAAATGCACATACAGCCCGATCACTATATGTACAATTCAGTATAGCACAGTCCTGATTCAAGAACAAGTATTTTTCAACCCTTTTTATAAATGCATTTTTACCAGCAGGAAGTATACGCTTCATGTCGAATTAGTAATCAGTTATTATGCCCTGACGGGGATACTTCCCCGCAGCCATGGTTATTGCGCACAGGTGAGGAGGCAAAGCATATGAAATACGATCTGCTGATCGGCATAGACGGCGGCGGAACGCATTCCACGGCTGCCGCCGCATGGCCGGATGGCCGCATCGCCGCTGTCGCTTATGGCGGCGGCCTGAATTATCATCACGCCGGCATAGAAACGGTCCGCCTGCGCATGGAGGATATGGTTGCGCAGCTGTGCGAAAAGGCGGGCGCAGGGCGTCCGCTTGTCTGCGTGGGCATGTCTGCGCTGGACGCCCCTGCGGACGAAGCCACGCTCGCCCGGTTCACTGCCGGCCGCTTTGAATCCGGTCAGCTCGACCTTCAGTCCGACGCATACGCCGCGCTGATGGGCTTCACCTGCGGCGAGCCCGGCATGATCGTCATCTGCGGCACAGGTTCCATGCTCCTTCTTCTGGATGAACAAGGCCGTCAGCACGTCAGCGGCGGCTGGGGCTATCTGCTTGCCGACGCGGGCAGCAGCTATACCCTCGCGCGCGAAGCGCTGCTTGCCGTGATCGACGAATACGAGGAAATGGGCGAAAAAACCGTGCTGACCAGGCATGCGCTCGATTATTTCGGCGTCAGCACGCCGCGCATGATCATCGACAAGGTATACGCGCCCGACTTTACGCCGGACAGGCTGGCCGGATTCGCGCGTCACGTACTGAAGGAAGCAGAAAGCGGCGAACGCGTCGCATGCTCCATCCTGCAGCGTACCATGCCCCGGCTGGCCGCGCAGGCTGCACAGCTGATGAAAAAATCGCCTTCTGCCCATCGGGTCGGTCTTTACGGCGGCGTGTTCATGCATAGTGCGGCAGCGCGCGCTTGCTTTACCGATACGCTGCGCCGGCTCGCGCCCAAGGCGCAGATCTGTCCGCTTGACTATCCGCCGGAGCTGGGCGCCATCATTCACCTGATGCGCAGAGAAGACATTCTGAGCGAAAGCGCCCTGCACAACCTCAAAACCACTTACAAGGAGGTTCATCCATGAACGCCATCCATACATATTTCAACAATCTGAGCGCCCTGATCGCCCGCACGCAGGCGACACAGGCAGACGCCATGGAGCGCGCCGCCCGTCATATCGCCGACAGCCTGAAGGGCGGAGGCATGATCTACACATTCGGCACCGGCCACGGCCATCTGCTCGCGCTTGAGATCTTCTATCGGGCAGGCGGCATGGCGCGCATCTGTCCGATTATGGACGAAAAGCTGATGCTCCATGTCAGCGCTGCAGGCAGCACGCTTGAAGAGCGGAGCGAAGCATGGGTGCCTGCGCTGCTTGAGCGCTACCCCATCAAAGCGGGCGACGTGCTCATCTCCATCTCCAATTCGGGCAGAAATGCCGTGCCCGTGCTGCTGGCCCATGAAGCGCAGAAGCGCGGCGCATTCGTCATCGCGCTGACCAGCATGAACCATACCGGCGCCGTCACCTCCAGAAACAGCCTGAACCTCCGCCTGTTCGAGGCCGCCGATCTGGTGCTGGACAACGGCGGCGTGCTGGGCGACGCCTCCGTCTCCTTTGCAGACGGCGCCATGGTCGGCCCGACCTCTACCGCTGTGGGCGCAGCCATCCTGCAGGCGATCGTCTGCCGGGTCAAGGAGCTCTCCCTTGAAGAGGGCTTCGAGGCCGATTTCTTCAAATCCAGCAATATCGACGGCGGCGACGAATGGAACGACCGCCTGATTGAGCGCTACAAGACGATCATCCCCGGACTGCTCTGAAGGAGGCTTCCCCATGCGTGCAGGCTTTGGCAAATCCGATCTGACTCCGCCGATGGGCGTAGAACTCGCAGGCTATGGCTATTACCTCGGCCGCAGCGCGCAGTCCGTGCGCGATCGGCTGTATGCCCGCGCGCTGCTGCTGGAAGACGGCGCGATGCGCACGCTGATCATCTGCTGCGATCTGCTGGGCCTGAGCCGCGCGGTCTGCGGCGCTGTCTTCGCGCATGCCAAAGCACTGGGCGTCCCGCAGGAGCACACCATCATCGTCAGCATTCACACGCACACAGGTCCCGCCATCAAGTATCATGAGGGATGCGGCTATACCGACGACAATTACGTCGCGACGGTTGCCCCTGCCATCTGCAAAGCCGTCGACGCCGCTGCCGCCGATCTTGACGAGGCAGCCGCGCTCACCTATATCTGCGCGCCCTTTGATGGCGATCACATCTATAACCGCACCATCACAAACGGCCCCGTGGATCGCCATGTACGCGGATTCCGCCTGACGCGCGCTTCCAAAGCCGATATTGCCATTGTGAGCGCTGCCTGTCACGGCGTTTTCCGCGGCCGCGTAACCGCCGTCTCCGCTGATTTTGCCGGCGAAATCTGCCGCCGGCTGGACAATCAGGGCTTGTGCAGCATATACCTCAACGGCCTGTGCGGCGACATCGATCCGACGCGGCAGAATGACGAGCTGCTCGATTCCTTTGCGCAGCTCGTCGTATCCCGTTACAGCGAAGAAAAAACGGCGCTGCCCATGACCCTTGGCGCAGGCAGTTTTCCCTTTACGCTGAAGCTGATCCCTGTTGAAGCAGAGGACATTCGGGCCGCTGCCGCGCAGGCCGCCGCCCGCGCAGGCGGAGATGATATGCCTGCCGCGCGCGTCGCCCGCATATGGGAACGGGAGATGCTTGAAAAGCTCTCCCGGCTCAGCGGGCAGGAGGACATCGCCGTCAAGTACATCATGCTCGGCGGCATACCCGTCATGGCGCTCCCGTTCGAAGGCTTTACCCAGATCGGCATGGATATCCGCAGGATCTGCCATCGGGAAGACGCGCTCATCCTCGGCTGCGCGGAAGAACTGCTGGGCTATCTGCCCACAAAGGACGATATCTCCCGCGGCACATACGCAGCCCTCGAATCCACGTTCCTTTATAAGCGGCTGCCCGTCGTTCCCGGAGAAGCGGAACGCCTCGGCGAAGAGATGGGCCTCGCACTTGAAAGGGTTTTATCATGAAGTCATTTGATCAATCCTCCATCAGAAAGCAGAATGTCCGCAGTATTCTGGATCTTCTGACACTGCAGTCGCCCAGAACGCGGCAATCCCTGGCCGAAGCGACCGGCCTGAGCCTGATGACAGTGACCAATCTCATCGATCAGCTCAAGGAGCAGCAGGTGCTTGAGCTTGTTCCTGTGGCCCGCAGCAGCGTAAGCAGGCACGCTACCGGCCGGAAAGCAGAAAATATCTCCCTGTGCGGCGCGCGCCACGCCTGGCTGATCGTCGATCTGTCCGGAATCCATTTCCGTTATACGCTGCTGGGATTTGATCTTTCTGTCATTCAGGAAAAGAGCTTCCATACAGAGGGCGCATATCTGGCGCGTCTGGAGAGCTTCCTTTGCGGCCTGCGCGAGGAAATCGTCCGGCCGCTGCAGGGCCGCATGCTGCTTGGCGTTGCGGTCGTCACGCCCGGCCCGTATGAAATCAGCAGCGACACGGTATACAACCAGCGCCTGCCGGAACTCAACAGCATCCGGATCAAGGCCATGATGCAGCGCTGTCTGGGCGATTATGATTATTACGTGGACGAGGACGTCAAATTCGCCGTGCGCGCATTCTCACCCCTCATTGAAAAAGAGCCCTGTGAGCTGTTATATTATCTGTTCATCGGCGAAGGCGTCGGCGGCGCTGCCGTGCACAGCGGCGATATGCTTCGCGGACTCAACGCAACTGCCGGCGATGCCGGCCAGCTGACCACGCCATGCGGCGCCACATACGAAAGCCTGCTCTCGCTCTCCGCCTTTGCCGCTTCGCTCGGCTGTCCGCCCGGCGATATCCGCCAGCAGACCGAAAGCCTCCAGCGCATCGCTATGGAGGACCCACAAGCCTATCTGAACGCACTAAAAAAAGCCGCAGGAACCGTCGGCGATATGCTCTACAGCGTACTCTGGGTGCTGGATCCCAGCCATATCATCATCGACTGCCGCTACGCTTTCTCTTTGGGAGAGGATTTTGTCCGGATGATCAGCGATTCGCTCTGCGGACGGCTCTCCGGCTCCGGAAGGCGTTTCCCCGCCATTTCTCCTGCGCCGCAGGACATGAGCAGCGTGATCCGCGGCGCCGTGCAGGTGCTGCAGCGTGAATGGATCGCACGGATTCTGACGTGATTCATGCGGCATGCAATCGGGTTTCTGTTCATCTGCCTGACGCGGCCATACCGGGCAGATAATTCCTTCACCATCGCTCAGCGAACCAGAAGCCGCAGGTTCGGATTCTGCCATGCGCATCACAAGCCGCCGACATGCTTTCCATCTGTCGGCGGCTTTTTCTGTTTGCTCTCAGGCTGCTGCATCCTCACGCGGAACCAAAGCCCGTGCGCAATTCCCTATAAAATCGTCAAATAAGCTAGCAGCGGCAAACAGCCGCTGCTAGCTGAAAACAGATTCGGTTGTTTCATTGTCTTCGCGATTGGATACGGCTTATCGTCCGGCTTTCCCGTTTTCGCACATCTGCGCTTTATCTGCGCTTTCTGCACAGTCCCATGGCGCTGACGCCAAGCAGGACCGCCCAGCCAAGCAGGCTGGAAGAATCTCCGGTCACCGGCAGATCCGCCACGATTTCCTCAGGCGGCGCCGGCTCGTCGTTCTGCGTATCATCGTCAGTATGCTTGAGGAATTCCACCGCGATCGGAGCATCGCCGCCGGAGAACTGATCATTGCCAATCTCGCTTCCCCAGAACTGCGAATCCTCTCCGGCCTCAGCGACGCCGCTCATGCCGTTCTGCCCATACGTACCGCCGTCGCCGTCTGCGCCGCCATTGCCGCCGCTCGATTTCAGCATGCCGCCCTCATTGCGCACGCTTCCGGCAAGAATACCGACGCCGCCTCTGCCGCCTGCGCCGCCCTCAATGACAAACGGACCATACGCTTGAGATTTGCCGCCTGCGCCGCCGCTTCCGCCGATTGACCTCAGCCTGCCGCTCTGTTTCACGATCACGGAGCCTGCCAGAATGCCGGCGCCGCCGTTTCCGCCGCGGCCGCTCCATGGCTCCATGGATCCCATACCGCTTTTTTCACCGATTCCGCCGACGCCGCCTCCGGTCACCACCTTGCCGTCAACCGTCAGTGTGCCGCCCACATAGATACCCGGCGCGCCGTCACCGCCGTTGACAGTTGATCTGTCCCGGCCATCTGCGCCGTTCGCGCCCCTTGCCGTCACGCCGCCGCCCGCGGTCAGATTGCCGGAAGCATAAATACCTCTGCCGCCTTCGGTCTTTCCGACCGCTTCGATCCGTCCCCGGATCACGGCGCTGCCGTCATGCACACGAATGCCGTCGCCGCCCGGCGTACAGATATACTGGTAAATGCCGCCTGCTCCGCCGATTGCAGCAACCGTACCCCGGATGGTTACCGGACCGCTTTTCACCTCGATGGCATGACCGCCCGGCTGTGCGCCGGTATCACGGTCAGAGCTTCCATTTCCGCCCTGAAGCGTGTTGCTGTCTCCCGCGAAGATCAGCTCTGCGCCGACCGCTTCAACCAGCAGCGCGCTCAGACCGGCGCCATAGCTGTTCCTGTCCGCCGTCACGCTTACACCGTCGAACGTCGCTTTCGTCACGCCGCTTTTCACAATGATTCTGCTGTATGTGCCTGAGACGATCAGACCGCTCTTCATTACGGTAAGCACGCCGCTCTCAAGCGTATAGTCCGTCCCGTCCTCCGCGGGCTCGCCGTAAGCATTGAGCACGTCCGCTGCCGCAAAACCTGCACACATCGTCATGCACAGCGCCAGCATAATCACAAGCATCTTTTTCATTCATTTATCCTCCAAACGTCCGTCGGGCAAAACTCTCTTTATATTATAGCGTATGAGCAACCTCTGCACAAGAAATTCATCGCGACTGAATCCGCTATTATCCATTCCGCTTCAAATGTTCACCCGTCTTCCGGCGTTATTGATTCGCAGCCACCGCCATGGTATAATCAGATGTGCCCCGAATACGGGAATCATGGAAGAAGCCTCTATGCACATCATCTCGCTTCGCCTGTCCCCGTATGATCCGGGCAGATCAATCTGTCTCCCCCTGTTTTGTCTCAAAGAGAAGCGTATGATTTGCAGATTCCTTAAATCCGCCGCATCGTATTGCGCGCTCAGGCCGCTGCCCGCCGGCGCAAAAAGAAGCCGGATGCTCTTTGCCGCGCTCTGCATCGGCCTGTATGCCGGCGTCATGTTCGCACTGGATTTGCCATGCCCCATTCTGGCCCTGCTGCATATTCCCTGCTTCGGCTGCGGCATGACCCGGGCGCTGATTGCCGCCGCGCAGCTTCGTTTCGGCGAGGCCTTTTCCTGTCACCGCATGTTCTGGTCCGTGCCGCTGCTGATTGTGCTGCTCCTGTATGAAGGCGCGCCTTTCCGCCGGCGATGGCTGAATGCCGCGCTGCTTGCATGCCTGCTGCTGGGATTTTTCCTGAACTGGCTCCTGAATTCCGGCGTCATGCATTGACCGCTTTGCCATGCGCCGCCTCTCTTTGGATGGCATCTCCATATGCTTCTTTCAATTCTGTGCCGGGCTATAATTGACCGAAACAGGTTGACACAAGAGATTCACTGTGTTATTATCGAACAAAACCCGATAAATGAATCTTTACAGGAGGATATACAAATGTATTGCAGGAATTGTGGAGAACAGATGAATGAGAATCAGGCCATTTGCCTGAAGTGCGGCGTCAAGACCGGCGTCGGCGAGCGCTACTGCCCGAACTGCGGCAGCAAGACCGACCCCAATGCCGCTGTGTGCATGAGCTGCGGCGTTGCCATCAAGAAGACCGGCGAGTCCGATCTGAATGGAAAAGACAAGATGACCATCGCGCTGGTGTGCTTCTTCCTCGGCGGTCTGGGCATCCATAACTTCATGATGGGCGAGACCAAGAAGGGCATCGTGAAGATCGTCTGCTCTTTCCTGTGCGGTCTGGGCGGCATCCTTGCGCTGATCGATTTCATCAGGATCCTCACCGACAAGTATGTCTACGATCCGGAAAAGCTCATCTGATTCCGTGTATTGCAAACCGCCGGCACGCTGCCGGCGGTTGTTTTATATCCATGCTTCTGTGGTAAATCGTGTATATCAAAAAAACGCGCCGCTTCCTCTCTTTCAGAAGAAGACGGCGCGGTTTTCATATGATCTGAATCAGTTCTGCGCGATGCGGCCGCAGGCTCAGCCCTTCGGGTTGGGACCGTAGGCATTCGTGCCGGGCTCGCTGTCCCTGCAGTACCAGATGATGGCCAGAATCCAGCCAACCACCGGAACGAAAGCAATGAAATACCAGCCGCCGGCCTTGCCGATATCATGCAGGCGGCGCCAGCACACCGCCAGACCGGGAACCAGCGTGGCCAGCGCGTAAATGCTGGAGATAAAGTTGCCTTCGCCCAGAATAAGGCTCAGCACAAAGGATACAGCAAAGTTAAACAGAGTAAAATACCAGTACTCCGAACGGCGTGCGCGACCGGAAAAATCCGCATACTTCGCAAAGCACGTCGTAACCGCTTCCATGAAACTCATTTGTCATCCGCCTTTCTCTTTTCATCTCTCCAAAGCTGTACATCGGGGCATATCCATATTATATCCTGTCTGTGATTTCATGTCAAGAACATGCATCTGCCCATACACCGGCTGCGCCGGACGCATCAATTCGCAGACAGCATGCTGCCGTAATACGCCTCGATCAGGCTGCGGCAGCTCCTCGCAATTTTCTCTTTATCCGGCTTGCCGCCGTACACGTCGCTCTTATCCAGCGCATTGCGCGAAACCGAATTCGGCGGCTCGGAGCCATAGACGACCGCCGAGTCCAGCGTCCGACCGGTTGCGCAGTCATACAGCGTGATCCACGCATAATACTGCATGGCATCGACGCCGTTGTCGTACCAGCCTACCTTTTCCGCATCGATGCCGACTTTCAGCACGCCCGCCACCTCGGCGGATTTTCTGGCAAGCATCTCTTCCGGCAGATAGCCATTGTTGACATATTTGCCCTTATCCTCATCGTATACAGCAAAGCGGGTGCCCGTGCTGCCGGTCGTCTGCAGCGGATCATACTGGCTGACGATGCCCTTGTGATAATTCGAAGCGCTGACGCCGGAGCCGATCAGATAGCAGGAAACGCCGCCAACGCTCAGCACAAATACCAGCACAAATACAGCAAGCTGAACCGGCACATGCTTCTTCATATAGGCGACCTTCGTCAGGCCCTGAATCTCGTAAATAGCATCCAGCTTCTGCGCCGTCGACAGCTGCCACTTTCTGAGAACGGCCTTCTCTGCATCGCTTTGCGGATTCCAGAATATCCAGAACAGGAAGAAGGCGAACAGGAATACAGGCAGCAGCGTCCATACCGGCAGTCCGCCGGCTGCAACAATGAACGCATACAGTACCGAGAGGCCAATCGGAAGCAGCTTCAATGCGATCGGCGTACTCGGCGCATTTTCATTTCCCTTCAGGCCGCTTCTGCGGATCACATCTGCGCGGAGCTGCATTTCCTGATCTCTGGTCTGATTGATCAGGCTCACAGCCGCATCCGCACTCATGCCCTTGCTCACCAGATACTCGAGAATGGCAACGAGATCCTCCTGCTGCATATTGAACCTCAGTGTCGCCCGTCCGCCGCCAGCATTTTCTGCCGTAACAGCATTCTGAATCATCGGACCGATGGTTCTGCGAAGTCGGCTGCGCTCCATATCGTTCATCGTTTGAATCCCCTTTCGTATCCATACATGCTCTGTATGTCTGTGTTTTCATATTATACCATCTGTATTTCTTTGATTCAACCCCGGATGCATATTCCGGCATATACGCAGAGCCCTGCGGGAAAAATCCCGCAGGGCTCTGATATGCTGCGAAGGAATCAGCCCTTGACGCCGCCGGAGGTCAGGCCGGCAGCCAGGTGCTTCTCGATGCACATGAACAGGATGACAACCGGAATCGTCGCCAGCAGCGCGGAGGCGAACAGGTACTGCCACTCGATCATGTTGAACGAGCTGAACTGCGTGATGCCCACGGTGATCGGCTTGTTGATCGGCGTGGAGATCAGGACGGTGGAAATCGTATACTCGTTCCACGCGTTGATGAACACGAAGATCAGCGTCGTCACGATGCCCGGAGCCGCCATCGGCAGCAGGATGCGGATGAGCGCCTCAACCGTGTTGCAGCCGTCGATGCAGGCCGCCTGCTCCATCTCCGAGGAGATCGACAGGAACGTGCCGCGCAGCAGCCAGATCGCAAATGCCTGATTGAACGCCGCATTGATGAGCATCAGACCGATGATGGAGTCGTTGAGCTTGAGGGTATTCATCAGCTGAGAAATACCGACCAGCAGAACGACCGGTGAGAACATCTGGCTCATGATAACAAATCCGAGGAAGACGTTCTTGCCCTTGAACTTCATGCGCGCCATCGCGTAAGCCGCCGGAATGCCGCAGATCATGGCAATCGTCGTTGCGCCGACGGACAGGATGATGGAGTTCATCAGATAGCGCAGCACACCGCGGCCGACGATGTCCTTCATATTGCTCCAGATCCACTGGGTCGGCAGCATATGCAGGAAGTACATATCCGTCGTCTCGGTATTGGAGCGGAAGCCCGTGATGAACATCACGTAGAACGGATACAGGATCAGGATGCTCATCGCAATGATGAACAGATACATCGCACCGCGGGAGAGCACGGCATACAGTTCGCCCTTGAGCAGCACAATCAGGCTGCACAGCATCACAAAGAGCACCGGCATCAGCGCCCAGAGCGACCACGTGGTATTGTATGCCACGCTGCTGAGCAGCTCGCCCAGATCGCCGCTGACCGCATCGCCGTAGAGGAACGCGCCGATCCTGCCCATCAGCTCATCGGCGCCCTCAGCAGCCATGCCGCTGGCAAAGAGCGTCACCTGACGGGAGAAGCTGTACGTGTTCACCATCACAAACACCGGCACGAGCATGAGCGCGATAAACGCCAGCCAGCAGGCCGCGCAGCGCAGGTTCTTCGCCTTGCCGGTCAGGGAATAATGCTGCACATCCATCGTGCCGCGCGCGCCCAGCAGCGCCAGCACGGCAGAACCTGCAATACATACAAGGATCGCCATGAGCACCCTGGAGGAAGGCAGACCCGCGCCAAGGAAGCGCCACGCGCTGAAGCTGTTCGTGCTGCTGACGGTGAAGGCGACCATCGACGTGGTCTCGCCCTTGGAATTGACGCGCTCGGTCACCTGCTCGGAGATGGTGACGTCAAAGCCCTGCTGCCTGTATTCATCAGCAGCCGCTTCCACCTCGCTCATCGCCTTCACATAGCGCTCATCGCCCACAAACGTATTGCCGGAGCGCTTGGTGAACAGCGTCGCGCTGAACTCGTAGGCCGGCAGGCTCAGCAGCACAATCGCAAGCACGAGCATCACCGCAGCAAGGATCAGCGCCTTGCGGTTTTTGCCCATCACTTCCGCAGAGGATACCTTTTTCATTACGCATCCTCCTTCTTCATGGTCATCATCATGTAAATGCCGGAAACGATGCACAGAATCGTGAAACCGATGACGGACAGCGCCGTCGCCGGGCCCTTCTTCTGGTCATAGAATGCCAGCATATACAGATAGGTGATGAGCGTATCGGTCTTATTGGCCGGCGCGCCCTTGGTGATGGTATAGATGATCGGGAAGGAGTTGAAAACGTAAATGATATTCAGGACGGTAGAAACCGTCAGGGAAGGCATAACCAGCGGAATGGTCACGTTGCGCAGCTTCTGCCAGAAGTTGGCGCCGTCCACGGTCGCCGCCTCGTAATACGCAGCGTCGATAGACTGCAGGCCGGAGAGCACGCAGAACGTGACGAACGGAATCGTGACGAAGATACCGACGCCGCACTCCCACATGAACTCGATCTGGTAGGTTGCGCGCCAGTTGATCGCCTCTTTGATGATGCCCAGATTGAGCAGAACATTGTTGAGGTTGCCGTATTCAAACTTGATGATGTAATTCCAGATGGAGGCCTGGATGACCAGGGACGTCGCCCACGGGAAGACCACGATGGAGCGCGCGATCTTGCGGCCGCGGAAGTCCTGATTGAGCACCATCGCCATGATGAAGCCGATGAGCGTGGACAGGCCCACGACGGAAACGACCCAGATGAACGTATTGATCATCACCGGGCCGAAGGCAGGCGCCTTCACCGCATCGATAAAGTTCTGCAGGCCCACAAAGCCGCCGACGATACCCGCCTTGGAGATCTCGCTGAAGGCGAGCTTGAAGACGATCATGATCGGGAAGATGACGAACGTCGTCATCAGCACGATGCTCGGCAGCAGCCATACATAGGGTTCCCACTTGTGACGGACCAGAATAGAATCCACTTCTATCCCTCCTTGCAATCTTGACTAAGGAAAAAAGAGGGGACGGCTTATAACCGCCCCCTCGTCAGGTCGGAATTACTTGGTGATCTGCGCCTGCAGCTCGTCAAGCAGCGCCTTGACGTTGCCGCCGGTCAGAGCGCTCTGCTCGAC
>JAFWXL010000080.1 GCA_017545905.1 Clostridia bacterium
GATCTCTTCCGCCTGCGCACGGATGATGTTCATGTTCCGTACCCATTCCATCTGATCGTCAGCCTTGAGTGCTTCATCAACGCCGGCGTCCTTTGCCATCTGCGTGATCATCATCTCAAGCCGCTTTTCTGCTGACCGCTGGACAACATCGAGATGCGCGGGCAGTTTGCCGCTCAGAAGGTGGCAGCTGTACAGCCCCTTCCGGTGGGTTTCAAGGTGCTTTTTGCGGAGTCTGCTCCATTTTCCGTTGGTGTAAGGGACAGTTTCCAACGTCAGATTAGGCAGGAGTACATCTCCAACCTGGATATATTCGATGGAAAAACTTGCAGGATTTTGATCCGATCTGGTCATTTCTGATTCCTCCAAAAGTGGATTTTTCCTTGTCATATCAGGAAAAATTGGGCCTTCTGTCGTACAGTTTGTCGTACGGGAGGATCAAAAGTCGTCAGGAAATCAAAGAATATCTCACTTTTTTGAGGCAAACGTCAGCTTATGCCGTGGCAGATAAAGAGGACTCGCGTCATGGGTACTCTCCTTCGGGTATTGATGAAGCCATTATAGCAGGTGGGAAAAGGGTTTTCAATATCTCTGCCTGATCATGCCGAAACGGTGAGCTGGTGAAGCGTGCGCCCGAGCGCGTGCATGCGCTTGTAGACTTCGGTGCACTTGCCAAACTTGTCAAAGAGCTTCTGCGCGGCGACCTTGTCCGTGTAGGATTTCCACATGCCGCACAGCAGGCAGTTCTTGCCCTTGTTGCGGATGAAGCCGATGACGTCGCCCAGCGGGTAGCCCAGAAACAGGCCGATTTCGTGCGGAAAGCAGGGGCAGATTTCCAGATGCGCCCGAAGGGTGTTGAGCGCACCGGAAACGCTCAGATCGTCGTATCCGTTTTCACGAAGGAACGCCGCGTTGTCCTCGTCGGCAAGCACGGCTTCCAGCTGCGAGGCGCGATAGAGATAGCACAGCGCGCGCTCGCCCATGGACTTTATCACCAGCAGCGTAAGTCCTTTCTTTTCCAGCATGAGATTGGCCTCAAGCACCTGATCGTGCAGATCCTGATCCACAGGCGAAAGAAAGCTGAACAGGCTGCCGACCTTCAGGCTGGCCAGCGCGGGGGCAATGCTCAATCAGGGAACGCTCGATGGTCATGAAATCCTTCTTGGTTAGCGACAGTTCATGCATATTCTTAAAAGAAACGGCTGTAAGGCACTTGACATGCAATTAAAGTTAGTATAAACTAACTTATGAAGATATAACCCGTAAACGACGCTTTGACAAGCGCAGTTTCCCCCGGGACGCATGAATACCGGCATTCGGAGGGATACTGTGAATATTGAAAAACGGCGGAGAATGTGATATGATGTCAACCAATATCTGCTTATGCGGATGGATGAACATATAGCGCAAAGGGAATGCTTTGCTTTTGAAAGGCGCTCAGCAGGAGCGGCACGGACTGGATATAAAAGGAGTGGTTTGATGGATAATATGGATCATCTGTATTATATGGATTACGAGTTTGAGGAGTGGGAGGGCTTTGAGCGCGCGACATGGTGCCGCGAGATCAATGTCCGCAGCTTCCTTCAGCACAATCATACGCCGTACGACGGTGACGAGAGCTTTCTGACCGAGCCGACGCAGGACACGCTTGCTCTGTGGGAGCAGGTGATGGAACTGACTAGGCAGGAGATTGCCAAAGGCGGCGTTCTGGATATGGACACCGACGTGGTGTCCACCATCACTTCGCATGGCCCGGGCTATCTGGACAAGAGCAGGGAAAGGATCGTCGGCCTGCAGACCGATAAGCCCTTCAAGCGCGCATTCATGCCCTACGGCGGCATCCGCATGGCGGAGAAGGCCTGCAAGGACAACGGATACACCGTCGATCCGAAGATGAGCGAGTTCTTCTCCACGCACCGCAAGACGCACAACGCGGGCGTATTCGACGTCTATACTCCGGAGATGCGCGCATGCCGCTCCAGCCACATCATCACCGGCCTGCCGGACGCCTACGGCCGCGGCCGCATCATCGGCGACTACCGCCGTGTGGCGCTCTACGGCGTGGATTGCCTGATCGCCGACAAGCTTGAGCAGAAGGAAGAGACCCGCTCTGCAATGTATTCCAACGTCATCCGCCAGCGTGAGGAGATCTCCGAGCAGATCCGCGCCCTGCAGGAGCTCAAGCAGATGGCGGCCAGCTATGGCTTCGATATCTCCCGTCCCGCGAAGGACGTGAAGGAGGCCATCCAGTGGCTGTACTTCGGCTACCTCGGCGCGATCAAGGAGCAGAACGGCGCGGCCATGTCTCTGGGCCGCACGTCCACCTTCCTGGATATCTATGCCGAGCGCGACCTGCGCCGCGGCCTGTATACCGAACAGGAAATCCAGGAGATGGTCGATCACTTCATCATGAAGCTGCGCATGGTCAAGTTCGCCCGCACGCCGGAATACAATCAGCTCTTCTCCGGCGATCCGCAGTGGGTGACGGAGTCTATCGGCGGCGTAGCAATCGACGGCCATCATCTGGTTACCAAGATGAGCTACCGCTACCTGCATACCCTCAAGAACCTCGGCCCGAGCCCGGAGCCGAACCTGACGGTTCTATGGAGCGTGCATCTGCCGATGTCCTTCAAGCGCTACTGCGCGAAGGTCTCCATTGAGTCCTCCTCCGTGCAGTATGAAAACGACGATATGATGCGCTTTACCCATGGCGACGACTATGCGATCGCCTGCTGCGTGTCCTCCATGCGTCTGGGATTGGAGATGCAGTTCTTCGGCGCGCGCGCGAACCTCGCCAAGTGCCTGCTTTACGCCATCAACGGCGGCGTGGACGAGATCAGCCACAAGCAGGTCGGCCCGAAGTTCACGCCGATCACCGCGGAATATCTCGATTACAACGAGGTTATGGACAAGTTCGACGCGATGATGCGCTGGCTGGCGGAGGTGTATGTCAATACCCTCAATATCATCCACTACATGCACGACAAGTACTGCTACGAGCGCCTGCAGATGGCCCTGCATGACAAGAACGTGACCCGCTGGTTTGCAACCGGCATTGCGGGCCTTTCCGTCGTGGCGGATTCCCTGTCTGCCATCAAGTACGCAAAGGTGAAGGTCATTCGCGACGAGACAGGCCTTGCCGTGGATTACGAGGTCGAGGGCGACTTCCCCAAGTACGGCAACGATGACGACCGCGTGGACAACATCGCCCGCGGCATCGTGCACAGGTTCATGGAGCACATCCGCAAGAATCACACCTACCGCGATTCCATCCCGACGACGTCGATCCTGACGATCACCTCCAATGTCGTCTACGGCAAGGCGACCGGCTCCACGCCGGACGGCCGCAAGAAGGGAGAAGCCTTTGCCCCGGGCGCAAACCCGATGCACCGCCGCGATACCCACGGCGCGGTCGCGTCGCTGGCCTCCGTCGCGAAGCTTCCCTTCAAGGACGCCAAGGACGGTATCTCCAACACCTTCTCCATCATCCCCGGCGCGCTGGGCAAGGAAGATCAGATCTTCTGCGGAGATATCGACGTGGATCTGGACTGCGGAGCCGGCGCATGTTTCAGCCCGACACTCTTTGAAGGGCTGGACGCCGACCCCAGCGAAGACTGAGAAAGGAGCATGATCATGAACGCGACGAACAACCAGATTGACAACCTCGTGGCGCTGCTGGACGGCTATGTCAGCAAGGGCGGCCATCATCTCAATGTGAACGTATTCACCAAGGAAACCCTGCTCGATGCGCAGAAGCATCCGGAGAAGTATCCGCAGCTGACCATCCGCGTCAGCGGCTATGCGGTCAACTTCATCAAGCTCACCAAGGAGCAGCAGGACGAGGTCATCTCCCGCACCTTCCACGACAAGATTTAAGGGGGGAACGTTGGGGCCGCGGGCCCCAAACCCCGCCCGGGGACATTGGTCCGGGGAACTCGCATAGTCACAGCCAATGGCTGCTCCTTGCGATTCCCGACGTTTCGCCTGCCTGCTTGCGCCACTGGCGGCGGCAGGCTCCAGTCCCCCAAACCCCTTCTTCGCTTCGCGCATGTATCAACAATTGTCATGGAAAAAGGCGGATATCCGCAGAAGATCAGCTATTTTGGAGCCGAAGGTTTCCAAAGGGCGACCGGAAAGCCCTTTGGCGGGGGATGGGGCAGAGCCCCATATTCTGAAATATCAAAGCTGCTATAGAGAAAAGAGAAATAGATGGACGGATTCATTCACTCGATTGAGAGCTTCGGCACGGTGGACGGCCCGGGCGTGCGCCTTGTGGTCTTCTGCCAGGGCTGTCCGATGCGCTGCAAATACTGCCACAATCCCGATACATGGGAGACTGGCAAGGGGGAGCGGATCTCTCCCGAGGAAGTGATCCGCCTCTATGAGCGTAACAAAGCGTTCTATTCCCGGGGCGGCATCACCGTCACCGGCGGCGAGCCGCTGCTTCAGATCGATTTCCTGCTGGCACTCTTTGCGCTGGCAAAGCGCAAGGGCATTCATACCTGCATCGACACCTCCGGCGCGACGTATCGCGCAGGGGAATCGGCGTACAATCAGAAGCTGGATGCGCTGATGGCGATGACCGATCTGGTGATGCTGGATATCAAGCACATCGACGACGGCGCGCACAGGGATCTCACCGGCATGTCCAACACCGGCGTGCTGGCTTTCGCGAAGTATCTGGAAGAAAAGAATGTGCCGCTGTGGGTGCGCCATGTGCTTGTGCCTGGGATCACCGACAGCGAGGATGCGCTTTCGCATCTGGGCGGCTTTATCGGCAGGCTCAGAAACCTCAAGGCGCTGGACGTGCTGCCCTATCACACGATGGGCAGGGTCAAGTATGAGCAGATGGGTATGCGCTATCCGCTGGAGGGCGTGGAGCCTGCGACGAAAGAGCAGGCGGCAAGGGCGAAGGCAATCATTCTCGGAACCCTGAAGGCTGTGCGCAGCAAGCCGTAAAAGAGGAAATAAACAGCACAAACCGGACAAAGCGTGCCTTTGCCCGGTTTTTTCTGTGCTATAATATAGAAAAAGGCGGAAGGGGCAGAGGTCATGGACACGCTGCACAGTCTGATGGAAAGAACGCGCGAGTGCTTCGGCGTGCATCTTTGCGTGCACGATGTTTCGGGCGTGACGTATGAGCGAAAATCGCTGAGCCTGCCGTATCTGATGCTGCAGCATGGCTGCTCATATTGCTCGGTGGTCAAGCGCTGCGGACGAGAGCCGCGCTGCATCCAGCAAAAGCAGCTGGTGATGTGGAAGCTGCGCAGAAACGGTATGGAGCCGTTCTTCGGCGTATGCTACATGGGCGTGTGCGAATATATCCTGCCCGTGCATCAAAACGGCAGGCTGCTGGCTGTGATCTTTGCCAGCGCGGTGACGCATGAGGAAGCCGCGCAGTCACGGGAGAAGATGCTGCGCGCCAGAGACAGGCTGCCGCCGGCGATGCGGGCTTCGCTGGAAAGCGGCTATGCGGATTTTGCGCAGGAGAGCACGGTATCAAGCGAAATGCTGCGTTATTTTGCCGAATTGGCGCGCGAGTGGATTCTTCGTGCCGGAGTGGGCCTTCCGGGCGGTGAGGCCGGCGACCCCTATGCGGTGGAATCCGTGCGCGAGGGCAAGGCGCACGGCGGTACGGTTCGCGCAATGCTGGGCTATATCGAGGCCAGCCTGCCGGGCGAAATCACGCTGGAGGATATCAGTTCGGCATTCTTCATGAGCGAGGGACATCTGTGCCGCCTGTTCCGCAGGGAGATGGGTATAAGCATCATGGCCTATGTCAAGCGCCAGCGCATGCTCATGGCGGCAAGGCTTCTTTGCGACAGCGGCGAGAGCGTCAGCGCTATTGCGCGGCGCGTGGGCGTGGGCGACGCCAATTATTTCTGCCGCGCATTCAAGCAGGAGATGGGATTTACGCCCAGCGAATACAGAACCAGAAAATTGAATACTAGAATACAAGGACAAAACGAATCGTGACATCAAGATTGTGCTAGTCTGTTGTCTGTTATGTTTAGAGACGGAATAAAAAAACTGTGATATACTACAAATAATGGAGCATGCTGAGGCGTGCAAGCAACTGTTACCCCGTGGAAAGGAGTCATGAATCATGAAACGTTTCCTCTCTATCCTGGCAGTCGTCATGCTGCTGGTGACCATCGCCGCCGGCGCCTCTGCCGAGGCCGTCAACATGAAGATCGCGACCTGGACCTCCAATGAGGATCAGCTGAAGCTGCTGGGCAGCTTTGTCGACGAGTTCGCGGCGCAGAAGGGCATCGAGATCAACTACACCTTCGAGTCCATCGCGTTTGCCGAGTACAACACCAAGCTCCTGCTGGAGCTGCAGGGCAAGGATGCGCCGGACCTGTACTGGGTTCTGGAGACCTCTGCCCCGGCGTTCATCGCCTCCGGCAATCTGGCCAAGCTGAACGACGCGCTGACCGCCTATAATCCGGAAGACATCTCCGCCGCGGCGCTCGCGCTGTGGAAGGGCGGCGAGGACGTGTACGCTGTTCCGTTCTCCACCTCTCCGTTCGTGATGCTCTACAACGTCGATCTGTTCAAGCAGGCCGGCGCCAAGACCCCGGACGAGCTCATCGCCGAGGGCAACTGGACCTGGGAGTCCTTCCGCGAAGTTTCCAAGCAGATCAAGGACGCCACCGGCGTTTGGGGCTACGAGACTGTTGACGGCGACGGCTACAACAGCCGCGTGCTGCACAACCTGCTGCCGATCATCCGCTCCATGGGCGGCGACGCGTGGGATGCGAACTACGAAGTGAAGATCGACTCTGCCGAGTCCATCGCCGCTGTTCAGCTCTTCCACGATATGCTCTACAAGGACGGCTCCGTCGTGCCTCCGGGAGACGAGAGCAGCTTCTACACCGGCGCTGCCGCGATGACCTGCAGCCAGATCTCCCGCGTGAGCAATCTGGACGGCGTCGAGTGGGAGTGGGCGCTGTGCACCCTGCCGGGCAATGTTCCGGTCATCGGTCAGGCTGCGCTGGGCGCCTTCTCCAAGGGCCCGAACGCCGAGCTCGCTGCTGAGCTGGTCGCCTACATGACCTCCGAGCCGTGCGCCGCGCGCATCGCGGGCATCTGGCCGCCGTGCCGCTACTCCGTGCTGGAGAGCGACGCCTTCCTGACCTCCAACGCCCGCATCAAGCCGGAACAGATGGCTTCCGCCGTTGCGGCTTCCATCGGCACCGGTCTGGTGCTGCCGAGCCACCAGCTCTATCCGCAGATCGAGGTTGAGGCCAAGATCGCGTATGACAAGCTGTGGAACGCGGACGCCGACGTCGCTGCGATCATGCAGGAAGTCGGCAAGGTTTACCGCACTTATCTGCAGTAATTCCTGATCTGTCCTGTCGGACATATGCCAGAAACCATGCCGGCGGCAGCCCAGCTGCCGCCGGCTTTTCTATTGAAGAATCCCCGGATGGATAATATATCCGCCCGGCAAAGGGAGAAGCAGAGTCCCTCCCCTGCAAGGCGGCGTGAAACAGCCGCGAAGCAAAGAAGGGAGTCTGAAATCCCTCAGGCGGGTTTGGGCGGCAGCCCAGCGTTCCCCGTTCCTCAATCGACAATACCGGAGGCTTTCGCCATGACAAAAAGCCCTGCCGCACGCAGCCTCAGACGCAGAGAGGCGCTGACCGGCTATGCATTCGTGCTGCCGCAGCTCATCGGCTTCACGATCTTCGTGCTCATTCCGCTGGTCAATGTGTTTGTCTATTCGTTCCACAACAAGAACATGCTCTTTGGAACGAACATCTTCATCGGCTTTGATAACTTCACCAAGCTCTTCACGAACGATTCCCTCTTCTGGATGACGCTGAAGAATACCTTTGTCTTTTCCGTGCTGCTGGTTCCGCTGAACCTGGTGCTCGCACTGCTTCTGGCGCTGTATCTGGGCGATGGCGGCTTCGGCACGCGCTTTACCCGCACGGTCATCTTCCTGCCGGTGGTTACCTCCGGCGTGGCATGGGCCATCGTGTGGAAATATCTGCTGCAGAGCGGCACTGCCGGCCCGGTGAATTATTTCCTGTCTCTGGCCGGCATCCCCGGTCCGAACTGGCTGACCGATAAGGGCTGGGCGATGATCTCTGTGGTCATCAACCGCGTGCTCAAGAATCTGGGCACCAACGTGCTTATCTTCTACGGCGCAGTTATGAATATGCCGCAGGACGTCATCGAGGCGGCGCGCATCGACGGCGCGGGCAGCTTCAAGCTGCTCGTAAAGATCAAGCTGCCGCTGCTCATGCCCACCATCCTCATGGTATCCATCGTCACGATGATCGGTTCCATGCGCGTGTTCGATACCATCCGCCTGATGACCGACGGCGGCCCCGAAGGATCGACCATGGTGCTGGTGTATTATATCTACCATCAGGCATTCAAGATGTTCAACACGGGCTACGCCAGCGCAATTGCCGTTGTGCTGTTTGTGATCGTACTGATCCTGACCATCATCCAGTGGGCGCTGAGAAAGAAGGTGTCGCATTATGAAGGCTAAGGCTCTCAACCGTGCGGCGCAGATTCTCATGCTCATCGTGGTTGCGGCGCTGTTTGTCTATCCCTTCTGGTGGATGCTCGTCAATTCGCTCAATACCGCCGCGCAGGTCTTCGGTAAGCCGACGCTGCTGCCGCGTGCATGGCTGTGGAGCAACTATGTCGAGATCTTCAAGGTGCAGCCCTTTGCCCGCCATCTGATGAATTCCATCATTGTGGCGCTGATTGGCACCGTGGGCAATATCCTGGTGAGCGCGCTGTCGGGCTATGGATTTGCGCGCCTGCGCTTCCCGGGCAGCAATGTGTTGTTCATCCTTCTGCTGACCGCACTGATGATGCCCATCGAGGTCATCATCGTGCCGCTGTTTTTCCAAATGCTGCAGTGGGGCTTCTCCGATTCGCTCGTGCCGCTGGTCTTCATCCCGATCTTCGGCGCACAGGGCGCGTTCTCCGCGTTCATGTTCCGTCAGTTCTTTGTGACGGTGCCGCTGGAGCTGGAAGAGGCGGCCAAGCTTGACGGTCTGAGCGCCTTTGGTACCTTCTGGCATATCATGCTGCCCATCGCCAAGCCGGTGATCGCCTCCGGCGCGATTCTGGCATTCCTGGCTGCGTGGAATACGTATCTGGAGCCGCTGGTCTTTACCTCGAGCATTGAGAATTTCACGCTTCCGCTCTCGCTGAATAACTTCAATGATTCCTACGGCGAGCCGCAGTGGAATCTGCAGATGGCGGCCACGACAGTTTCCGTTCTGCCGATCATGATTGTCTATCTCTTCTTCCAGGAGAAGGTGACCGACGCCATGGTTAATTCCGGCCTCAAGTAAACAGGCGGCATGCTGCCGCTGGCACCTCTGACGAAGTGCCGCAGATGCTGCGGCTCTGCAGACGAGGCTGCTGTCATGAAGGACCCCATACAGGAGGACCAATGAGAAATTTTGATTCCTATGACGTGATTGTCTGCGGCGCAGGCATTGCCGGCACCATGGCGGCGACTGCGGCTGCGCGCATGGGCGCAAGCGTGCTGGTGATCGAGGAGGAGGGCTATCCGGGCGGCAGCATGACCGCCATGGGCACTGGCCCGATGATGACCTTCCACGCGGGTCAGAAGCAGACAGTTTGCGGCCTGACGGATGAGATGATTGAGCGCCTGAAGGAAAAGAATCTCTCCCCGGGCCATATCATCGATAGCACCGGCTATACCTACACCGTCACTCCCTTCTCCGCCGAGGGCATGAAGCGCGAGCTGGAATTGATGATGCTGGAGAGCGGCGCGCAGATTCTCTATCATACGATGATCACCGGCGTGAATGTGCAGGACGGCCTGATCCGGAGCCTGCGCTGCTTCTCCTGCGGTGAAACCTTTGACGTATCCGGAAAGATCTATATCGACGCCACGGGCGATGCCGACGTGGTCGCGATGTCCGGCGCGCCCTATAAGCAGGGCCGCGACAGCGACGGCAAGGATCAGCCGATGACCATGAACTACAAGATCACGGGCGTGAATATCCAGACGGTGCGCGACCTGATGGAGGAGAATCCGGCGAATTTCCCGTTCCTCTATCCGAAGGCGGGCATCCAGAAGCAGGCGCCGCGCCTGTCCTTCTCCGGCTATCAGGACATCATGAAAAAGGCGATCGCCGACGGCGAGATCACGTTCGACCGCGACATCGTGCTCTGCTTTGAGACGGACCGCGAGGGCGAGGTCATCGTGAATATGACGCGCATTCTCGGCGAGAACCCGGTCGATCCGGTTTCGCTCTCGCGTGCGGAGACGGAAGGCCGCCGTCAGGTGTGGGAGCTATTCGATTTCATGAAGCGCCGCATTCCGGGCTTCGAGAATACGCACCTGCTCTTTACCGGCCCGCGCGTGGGCGTTCGTTCCTCGCGCCGCATGACCGGCCTGTACACGCTGACCGAATACGATATCCTCGACGAGCGCAAGTTTGACGACGGCGTCGCCGCCTACGGCTACCCGATCGACATTCATTCTGCCGACGGCACGGAGACGGACAGCCGCTTCCTGCGCGAGGGCGGATACTACACGATTCCCTATCGTTGCCTGATCAGCTGCGGCATTGGCAATCTCATGGCTGCCGGCCGCAACATCAGCGCTACGTTTGAGGCGCAGGCCTCCACGCGCACCAGCCCCTGCTGCGGTGCGCTTGGCCATGCTGCTGGCGCGGCGGCTGCGATGGCTGCGCAGGCGGATGTGCTGCCGGCGCAGGTGGATACCAAAAAGCTGCGCGAGATCCTGCGCGGACAGGGCGCTGTGGTGGATTAAACAAACGCATCATAAAAGGGCGTCCGGATTTCCGGACGCCCTCAGACCATCAATAAACTCTCGTAGATTGCGAGAGTTTGTTTTTTTTAATTAGAAAACCAAAAGGAAAGCAGCCTCCGAATGTCGAATTATATAATACAGATGGGAGGCTGAAAGTATGCTGCGCGAAAGAGAAACC
>JAFWXL010000081.1 GCA_017545905.1 Clostridia bacterium
ACTTCGCCATCGTGGACGAGGTGGACTCCATCCTCATCGACGAGGCGCGCACGCCGCTGATCATCTCCGGTCAGGGCGACAAGTCCACCGACATGTACGAGAAGGCCGACCGCTTCGTGTGCACCCTGCAGGAGGGCACGGAGCCGGAGGAGGTCAATCGCTGGGAGGAGAGCCCCTACAGCGAGGAAGAAATCGTCGCTATGCGCAAGGACTACGTCAAGGACGAGAAGAAGAAGACCTGTAATCTCTCCGAGGCGGGTGTGGCCAAGGCCGAGCGGTGGTTCGGCGTGGAAAACCTCTCCGACGTGGCCAACAACGAGCTCGTGCATCACATCAATGCCGCGCTGCGCGCGCATGCGCTGATGAAGCGCGACGTCGATTACGTCGTGCAGAACGATCAGGTTGTCATCGTCGATGAGTTCACCGGCCGCCTGATGGTCGGCCGCAGGTACTCTGACGGTCTGCATCAGGCCATCGAGGCGAAGGAGCATGTGAAGGTGGAGCGTGAGAGCAAGACGCTCGCCACCGTCACCTTCCAGAACTACTTCCGCATGTATAAAAAGCTCTCGGGCATGACCGGCACGGCCAAGACCGAGGAGGACGAGTTCAAGGGCATCTACGCGTTGGACGTCGTGCAGATCCCGACCAACCGCCCGATGATCCGCAAGGACATGAACGATCTGGTGTATACCACCATCAAGGGCAAGTTCCTGCAGGTGATCGACGAGATCGACAAGCGCCACAAGACCGGCCAGCCGATCCTGGTGGGCACGGTCAGCGTCGAGGTTTCGGAGCTGCTTTCCAAGATGCTTAAGATGCGCGGCATCCAGCATGAAGTCCTGAACGCCAAGTATCACGAGAAGGAAGCGGAGATCGTTGCGCAGGCCGGCCACTACGGCGCGGTCACCATCGCCACGAATATGGCGGGCCGCGGCACGGATATTCTGCTGGGCGGCAATCCCGAGTATCTCGCCCGCCGCGCGATGAAGCAGCAGGGCTATGACGAGATGGTGATCGAGGAGGCCACAGGCTTCAACGAGAACGTGCCGCAGGAGGTTCTTGACGCGCGTGTGGTCTACAAGCAGCTCTACGCCGATTTCAAGAAGCAGACCGACGCCGAGCATGACCGCGTGGTTGCCGTCGGCGGCCTGCATATCATCGGCACCGAGCGCCACGAGTCCCGCCGTATCGACAATCAGCTGCGCGGCCGCGCCGGCCGTCAGGGCGATCCGGGCTCTTCGCAGTTCTTCATCTCCATGCAGGACGACCTGATGCGCCTGTTCGGCAGCGACAAGGTCTCCGGCTTGATCGCCAGAATGGGCGTGCAGGAGACTGAGGCCATCGAGGCGGGCATGCTCACCGGCCAGATCGAGAATGCGCAGAAGCGCATCGAGGGCCGGAATTACGAGATCCGCAAGAACGTCTTGCAGTATGACGACGTCATGAACGAGCAGCGCAAGGAGATCTACGGCCAGCGCCTGCAGGTGCTTGAGGGCCGCGATATGCACGACACCATCGCCAAGATGGCGGACGCGCTCATCGACGAGGCCATTGCGCTTTACTGCGGCAACGGCGACGATACGCTCGACTGGGACATGGAAGGTCTCAAGAACTACATGGAGCGCCTGTGCACGCGCGTCGGCTTCTTCGCCGCGCACGAGGATAAGATGGCGCACATCCCCAAGGCTGATCTCACCGCCATGCTCAAGCAGGAGGCACGCGACTTCTACGCGATCCGCGAGAGCGAATTTGCAAAGATCGGCCTGGATACCCGCGAGCTGGAGCGCGTGGTGCTGCTTACCTGCGTGGACAAGCGCTGGATGGACCACATCGACGCGATGGATCAGCTGCGCGAGGGCATCGGTCTGCGCGCCTTTGCCAACCGCAATCCCGTGACGGAGTATCAGCTCGAGGGCTACGACATGTTCGACGAGATGGTGCACCTGATCCGCGAGGACACCGTGCGCAGGATGTATCAGGCGCGCATCAATGTGCCGCAGGAGCGCAAGGAGGTCGCCGAGGTGAAGGAAACCAACCTTGAGCAGGCGAAGAACGCCGGCGGCCCGGCAGGCACCAAGACCGTGGCCAAGAAGCCTGGGCGCAACGATCCCTGCCCGTGCGGCAGCGGCAAGAAATACAAGAACTGCTGCGGGGCCTGACGGCCTTTCTTCCGACGAAGGTTTGCAGGATTTGAAACGCTGCTGACCGAGGCCGGAGACTGGAAGGATTCCCGAAGGGGAGGAGCAGAGCCCCTCCCCTACAAGGCGATATGAGATTGGCAAACATGTAGAGGCGGGGCTCTGCTCCGCCCGGTTCCCGATTCAAAAGAAAGTATATTGTGATTGAATAAAGGAAGTGAATCACCGTGATCGAACTGGATACCTACCGTCAAACGCTTGCCAAGGTGCGCGAGAGCATCGTTGAGGTCGGCGGTGCGCTGAATATCGAAACCATGAAGGAGCAGCTCATGGAGCTGCAGGAAACCATGAACGAGCCGGATTTCTGGAACAATCTGGAGCGTTCCACGCAGGTTTCCAAGAAGGTTCGCGTGATCGAGAACAAGCTTGAGCACTATAACAAGCTCGTCGCGCGCGCGGATGACGTGGACGCAACCATGGAGCTTGCCGAAGAGATGGAGGACGAGGATCTGCTGGCCGAAGCGGGCGAGGAGATCAAGGGCCTTCAGGAAGAGATCGCGGCGCTGCGCCTGGAGACGCTGCTGCGCGGCGATTACGACGACCACAATGCGTACATCTCCCTGCATGCCGGCGCCGGCGGCACCGAGGCGCAGGACTGGACGCAGATGCTCAGCCGTATGTATCAGCGCTACTGCGAGCGCCACGGCTTTGACGTGAAGATCATCGATATCCTCGATGGCGACGAAGCGGGCCTCAAGTCCATCACGATGGAAATCACGGGTGAGAATGCCTACGGCTTCCTGCGCGGCGAGAAGGGTGTGCACCGTCTGGTCCGCATCAGCCCGTTTGACTCCAATGCGCGCCGCCAGACGAGCTTCTCTTCGCTGGACGTCTCCCCGATCATTGAGGATGATGAGAGCGACATTGAGATCGACATGAAGGACGTGCGCGTGGACGTGTACCATGCCTCCGGCGCGGGCGGACAGAACGTCAACAAGACCTCCTCCGCTGTGCGTATGACGCACTATCCGACGGGCATCGTCGTCTCCTCTCAGACCAGCCGCGATCAGGTACACAACCGTGAAAACTGTATCCGCATGCTCAAGGCGAAGCTGCTGGAGCTGCGCGAGCGCGAGCGCGAGGAGCGCATGGCCGATATCAAGGGCGAAATGAAGAAGATCGAATGGGGCAGCCAGATCCGCTCCTACGTCTTCCATCCGTATTCCATGGTCAAGGATCACCGCACAAGCTACGAGACCAGCAACACCGACGCTGTGATGGACGGCGAGATCGACGGCTTCATCACCGCCTACCTCCAGATGCAGTGAGCTGCGCTCACGGGCGCTACGCTTCGCCTTGCTTCCAAGGGTATCGTTCGCGCAGAGGACGCTCTGATACCATGCTGAGGAGAGATGACGTTCTTTTCAGTCCTTAACCCGTTTTCTTCGCGCGACAGGCGCTCGAAAACTGCGGGGAATGAAAGAAAGACGCGAAGCGAAGAAGGGTGCAGGGACAATGTCCCTGCCAGGGGTTTGGGGACGGCGTCCCCAAAGTAACTCAACGCTTTGGGCACCCTCCCCTTGAACAGGGGGAGGGGCTTTTGGTTTTAAGGAGAAAGTAATGAAAAAACTTTCATGGATCACCGGCGTCCTGACCTGTGTGGTGCTGCTGGCGGCGGCGCTGGGCTGTGCGCTCAACGCAGTATGGCAGATTGCGATTGACGAAACGTTTTATAGCGATCAGTCCCGCGCAGCAGTCATGGATGCAATGGGCTATACAACCGAGGAGGAAGTTACGGCATATATCGGTCTGACGCCTGAGGAGCAGAAGATATTCGCCCAAACGACGAGCGCATATATGCTCGGAGAGGATCAGAGCATTGATCTGCCGGTCTATGTCAGCGAAGACGAGGTGCGTCATATGATCGACGTGCGCGGCCTGATCTGGCGCGCACGCGATTGGAGCAAGGCGCTGTTGTCGCTTTCCGTGGTGCTGGCGATAGTGAGCGCGTGGACGGGCGCAAAGCTGAAAAAGCGCGTGCTGCCGCGGCTGATCGGCGGCCTGAGCGCGGTGAGCATTGCCGCGCTGCTGGCGGTTGGCATCGTGAATCAGATGAGCACGGGCAATTTTGAAGCGCTGTTTGTCCGGATGCACGAGATGCTCTTTACCAACGACCTGTGGCTGATGAACCCGGCGACGGATATCCTGATTCGGATCATGCCGCTGCCTCTGTTTGAGCAGGCGCTTGCGGACGCTGCGATCCGGGCTATGAAGATGCTCGTCATTGCGGTGGGCATGCTGTTGGCTGTGATGATCAGTGTGGAGCGCATGCTCCGCCGGCACACAAAATAAGCCTTCCCCGATGGGGAAGGTGGATCGCCGAAGGCGAGACGGATGAGGTCCCGCCCGCAGGCGGCGATAAACCGGAGGTTAATTATGAACTACGAACAGAGCGTAAGGGAACAGACGGAAAAGCTGCAGGCGGCTGGCCATGCAACCATTCTCGCCATTGAATCCAGCTGCGACGAGACGGCGGCGGCGATCGTTCGCGACGGGCGCGAGGTCGTTTCCTCGGTCATCTCTTCCCAGATCCCGCTGCATGCGATGTACGGCGGCGTGGTGCCGGAGATTGCCTCGCGCAAGCATGTGGAGAGCGTCGATCCGGTTGTGGATGAATGCCTCAAAAAGGCGGACATGACCCTTGCGGACGTGGACGCCATCGCTG
Organism: Clostridia bacterium; assembly: GCA_017545905.1. GTDB lineage: Bacteria > Bacillota > Clostridia > Christensenellales > Aristaeellaceae > Ventricola. The sequence continues at coordinate 4,864 of JAFWXL010000081.1, forward strand.
TGACCTACGGCCCGGGGCTCGTGGGCGCGCTGCTCATCGGCGTTTCCGCCGCCAAGGCGCTGGCCTATGCGGCGGGCAAACCGCTGATCCCGGTCAATCACATCGAGGGGCATGTCAGCGCGAACTACATCGCGCACAAGGACCTTGAGCCGCCGTTTGTTTGTCTGGTGGCCTCGGGCGGCCATTCACACATCGTGCGCGTGGACGACTACGGCGTGTATACCCTGTTGGGCCAGACGATGGACGACGCGGCGGGCGAGGCCTTTGACAAGGCGGCGCGCGTGCTGGGCCTGCCGTATCCCGGCGGCCCTCTGCTCGATAAGCTCAGCCGCGAGGGAAATCTGCATGCGCTGAAGCTGCCGCATGTGCAGACCCCGGGCCGCTATGACTACAGCTTCTCCGGTCTCAAGACAGCGCTGATCAATACCGTGCATAAGCTGCGCCAGAATGGGCAGGACGTGCCGGCGGCGGATATCGCGGCGAGTTTCCAGCATGCGGCGGTGGAGCTGCTCAGCGACAAGGCTGTGCTTGCGGCGAAGGAGAGCGGCGCGAAGATCGTGACCCTTGCCGGCGGCGTGGCCAGCAATTCCGGCCTGCGCAACACCATGAACGACAAATGCCAGAAGGCCGGCATCCGCCTGATGATGCCCCCGCCCGTGCTGTGCACGGACAATGCGGCCATGATCGGCAGCGCAGCGTTCTACCGGCTGATGCGCGGAGAAATCGCAGGACTGGATCTCAATGCGACGCCGTCGCTGAGACTGGTGTAAAATGGGGCGGACAGCCTGCGGCAAGGCGGAATTCCGCGCTGCAGGCGCAGCCGGTTTTTCCTGATATTACCAGCAAAAATGCGTCAAAACCGTGTCCAATTTATTACGAATCCGTAATAATTGGATGCGGTTTTTTACATCTCTTTGACCTGTGGAAAACTGGTGTTGTCCACAACTTTCCACAATTGACCGGAAATGACCTGTGGACAACTGTGGATAACCGGGTGGAAAACGCGAAAATTCCACTGAATTCTACAAAAACCGGATGTGGACAAGTGGGTGAAAAACTGGGGATAACTTGTGCATAAGCGGTGGAAAGCGATGAAAAAGATTTGTAACATTTGATTGGGAAGTGCGGAAGATTGCGACAACATATCCATTCCGAAAAGAGGCAGGCATGCCCGGCGCACAAGGCGCATATGCGTGCCTATGAGCACATTTAGGGAGGCGGCGCGCATGGCGGGGAAGAGAGATCGCGTTCAGGTGATGGCGGGATTGCTGCTGGGGGTGACGGCGCTGTGCTCGCTGACGCTGCTGCTGGCAGCAGGCACAAGCGCCGTGCAGACGTTTGCCGGAGCGCACACAGCGATACAGGCGACGGCGGCGCCGCAGCCGCTGCGCGGACTGACGATTGCGGTGGACGCAGGGCACGGCGGATACGACGGCGGCGCAGTCGGGCGGGTGAGCGGCGTGGCGGAAAAGGGGCTGAATCTGGATGTGGCGCTGCATGTGCAGAAGCTGCTGCTGGCGCATGGTGCGGATGTGGTGATGACGCGGACGGACGATTATGCGCTGTGCGACGATGATCCGCCGATCCGCAAAAAGCTGCAGGATATGCAGCGCAGGGCGGAGATCATCCGCATCAACGATGCGGACATGGTCATCTCCATCCACATGAACGAGTACGCCGGACGAAGCGAGAGCGGGCCGCAGGTGTTTTATCGCGAGGGATGCCCGGCGGGGCGGCTGCTGGCAGGCGCGATACAGGAAGCCATGATCCGGGGGCTCAGGCCGGACAAGGAGCGCACGGCGCTGGGCGGGGATTATTACATCCTGACGCTGGGCGTGCCGAGCGTGCTGGTGGAATGCGGATTTCTGTCCAACAGGGAAGAGGAGGCGCGGCTGATGCAGGAGGATTATCGCCGGCTGGCGGCGCAGAGCATCGTGCAGGGCGTGCTGGACTGGCAGGCGCTTAAGATGGAGAAGCCCGGGGCGCTGGCGGCGGTGGACCGCAGCGGGGAGGAGACGGGGGATTAAGCGAAAGGGAGATAAAGCTCAGTAACGATGATAGGCGCGAAGCGGAGAAGGGGTCTGGGGACCGAAGCCTGCCGCGCCCAGTGGGCGAAGCAGGCAGGCGGAGCGTCGGGAATCGCAAGGAGCGCTTGCGCGACTATGCGAGTTCCCCGGATCAATATCCCTTGTCAGGGGTATGGGGATGAAATCCCCAACGTATCCCACGCGCGAAGCGCCCATCAGCAAGAATCTCAGAGGAACCGGAGGCAGGAAATCGCAAGGAGCGCTTGCGCGACTATGCGAGTTTCCTGTGCCGAAGGTGACAATTGAGATTCCT
>JAFWXL010000082.1 GCA_017545905.1 Clostridia bacterium
ATGCTTGTCCATGATTATATCGACTACTATAACAACGAAAGAATGAGACTAAAATAGCCGAACGCGAAAACTTGCGTCCGGCTGAGATATTCTGCGATTAGGGGCTTTTTTCACTGTCCGTTTTACCTAGAACAGTTCACTCCGGCAGGGGAGTTTTTATTTGTTTGTCGAATCATAGAGTTAGCAAAATATATACTACTGTGAGGGTTTGTTATGGCATTTGATTACACCAGACTGGCTTCTCCGGCATTCTTTGCCGAGAATCGCGTTCCCGCGCATTCCGATCACGTTTCCTATGCCTCCCGCGCAGAGTGGCTTCAGGGCGAAACGAGCCTGCGTCATTCTCTCAACGGCCTTTGGCACTTCCATCACGCGCGCAATTTTGATCAGCTGCCCGCAGACTTTGAGCAGCCGGGCTACAACTGCCGCCGCTGGGAATCCATCCCCGTGCCTGCGCATATCCAGATGGAGGGCTACGGCGTGCCGCAGTACGCCAATGTGCAGTATCCGTGGGATGGCCTGCAGCAGGTCGAGGTCGGCGAGATCCCCGAGGCTTTCAACCCGGTTGCCAGCTACTGCAAGTATTTCTTCCTGCCTGAAAGCATGACGGGCAAGCGCGTGTTCGTTTCCTTCCAGGGTGCTGAGAGCTGCGTGATCGTGTGGCTCAACGGCCATTACGTCGGCTTCTCCTCCGATTCCTTCACGCCCAGCGATTTTGAGCTGACGCCCTATCTGTGCGAGGGCGAAAACAAGCTCTGCTGCCAGGTTGTGCGCTTCACCGCCGGCAGCTGGCTCGAGGATCAGGATTTCATGCGCTTTTCCGGCCTGTTCCGCGACGTCTTCCTCTATGCAACGCCCGCCGCGCATATCGCCGATATCCGCGTGAAGACACTGCTGGATGATCAGTACGCCGATGCAACGCTGGACGTGAGCGTGAAGCTCGATCTGGCCGAAGGCTTTGCCGGCCAGCTGCGCCTTGCGCTCAATGACGACGATACAATCGTCGCCGGCGAGCAGGATGCCAGCGGCGAGGTGCACTTTGCTCTGCCCGTCGCCAGCCCGAAGCTCTGGAGCGCCGAGGCGCCGAACCTGTATGATCTGGAGCTGAGCATTGTCGCGCAAGACGGCAGCGAGACCGAGTTCGTCTGCGAAAAGGTCGGCTTCCGCAGGTTCGAGATCATTAACTGCGTGATGCATCTCAACGGCAGGCGCATCGTCTTCAAGGGCGCCGACCGCCACGACTACTGCGCCGAGTCCGGCCGCGCCGTGCCTGAGTGGAAGGTTCGCCGCGACCTGATCACCATGAAGCGCAACAACATCAACGCCATCCGCACCAGCCACTATCCCAATGCCAGCTGTCTGTACCGCATCGCCGATGAGCTGGGTCTGTATGTGATCGACGAAAACAACATGGAAACCCACGGCGTATGGCAGATGTGCATGATGGGCCAGAAGCCGCAGGAATACCTGCTGCCGGGCGACCGCATGGACTGGCAGGACATCCTGCTCGACCGCGTCAACTCTATGTTCCAGCGCGACAAGAACCACGCCTGTATCCTGATGTGGTCCTGCGGCAACGAGTCTGCAAACGGCAAGGTCATCCAGTCGATGACGGACCTTTTCCACAAGCTCGACGACACGCGCATCGTGCACTATGAGGGCGCCTTCCGCGAGCCTGTGATGGAGGACGAGACCGACGTCGTCTCCACGATGTATCATCCGGTGACGAAGATCCGCGAGTTCCTGAGCCAGTACCGCAAAAAGCCGTACATCCTGTGCGAATACACGCACTCCATGGGCAATTCCAACGGCGCGATGCACAAATACACCGAGTATGCCTACGAAGAGCCGCTGTTCCAGGGCGGCTTCATCTGGGACTATCTCGACCAGAGCATCTGCACGAAGAACCGCTTCGGAGACGTCCGCTACGGCTACGGCGGCGACTTCGGCGATCGCCCGCACGACGGCAATTTCTCCGGCAACGGCGTGCTCTTTGGCAACGGCGACGAGAGCCCGAAACTGCAGGAGGTCAAATACAATTACCAGAACATCGTCTGCGACGTGACCGAGGACGGCGTGCTCATCCGCAACCGTCACCTGTTCCTCAATACAAGCGAATACAATTGCGTCGTGACCCTGGAGCGCGACGGTAAGATAATTGGCCGCACCATGATGGAAACCGACGTGGAGCCGCTTACCGAGAACGCGTATATCCTGCCCTTTGGCAGGCAGGAGCGCGCCGGCGAATACTGCGCAACCGTCTCCTTCCAGCTCAAGGAAGACACCGCATGGGCAGCGTGCGGACACGAGATCGCATTCGGTCAGGGTATTTGGAAGGTGGAAGCGCCCGTTCAGTATGCCAAGCAGGCCCCGCTGCGCGTGGTCTACGGCGGCATGAATGTCGGCGTGCATGGCGACCACTTCAGTGCGCTGTTCTCCTATCTGCAAAACGGCATGGTCTCCTACAAGTTCGGCGGCAAGGAGATGCTGAGCAATATCCCGATGCCCAATTTCTGGCGCGCGCCGACGGACAATGACCGCGGCAACAGCATGCCCGCGCGCTACGGCCAGTGGAAGCTCGCCTCCCTGTATGCCAACATGCGCAACCCCGCCCACGCGCAGAAGCCCACCGTCGAGGAGAAGGATGGCTGCGTCCTCGTGAATTTCCATTATCCGCTGCCGACCGTACCCATGTCCGCCTGCGACGTGACCTACACCGTGCATCCGTGCGGCACGGTCAGCGTGAAGCTGTGCTATGATCCGGTCGAGGGCCTCTCCGCCATGCCGGAGTTCGGCATGATCATGAAGCTGGATGCCGATTACGATCAGATCCGCTACTACGGCATGGGCCCGCAGGAGTGCTACAGCGACCGCAGCGAAGGCGCGAAGCTGGGCGTCTGGACGACGACAACAAAGGACAACATGACGCCGTACATGCGTCCGCAGGAGTGCGGCAACCGCACCGGCGTGCGCTGGGCAGAGGTGACAAATTACCTTGGCCGCGGCCTGCGCTTTACCGGCGATGCGATGGAATTCTCCGCACTGCCGTACACGCCGCACGAGATTGAGTGTGCCGATCATCACGACGAGCTGCCGCCGGTGCAGTACACGGTCATCCGCGCTGCGCTCAAGCAGATGGGCGTCGCGGGTGATGACAGCTGGGGCGCGCCGACGCACGAGGAGTATCTCATCGATGTGACGAAGAAGCTCGAGTTCGAGTTCAGCTTCTGCGGCATTGAATAAGCTCCTTATACAGGCGCGAAGCGCTAAAGAATAGCAGGAATCAAACAGGAGCCGCAGGCGACGCTTTTGATTCTGATACAGCCCGAAAGGATCTCTGCTGTCATTGCAGGGTTCTTTCGATGCTGCATCGGAATCGTCATTGTCGCCTGCGGCTCCGCGCCGATTCTTGCTTTTTCTTTTCACGGGGAGTATTGGGCTGCCGCCCAAACCTGCCTGGGGACACTGTCCCCAGACCCCTCTTTCGCTTCGCGGCGGTTTTAAGGCTGATTCCCTTCCTTCTCGATTTTTTCCAGCGTATCCTGACGGACCTCTTCTCTCAGCCTTGTCAGATACGGCGAGAACGCCACCTTATCCTGCGCATACGTCACATTGAGCTCATACTCCAGCGGCAGCCATGTCTCAATCGGGCTCTCATTATGCGCGATCACAGCCTCCAGCCCATCCAGCGCCTTATAGATCTTCGCCTCAATCGTCCTGCGCTCGCTCATCTCGCGATACAGCGCTGTCATCTCCCCGCGCACAGGCTCCGGCAACGCAGTCACCCATTCCTCCAGCAGCGCGTCCTCGCGCGATTCATCCGCCTTTGTCTTATGAAACGTTGGAATATCGCCGGTGAATGCCTCGCCCAGATCGTGGATCAGGCTCATACGGATCACCTTATCCATGTCCGCCTCCGGGAATTCATCCCGCAGAAAAAACGCCATCAGCGCCATGCGCCAGCAATGCTCGGCCACGCTCTCATGCCGTCCACCGGACGTGTAGCAGTGCCGCGTCGCATTCTTGAGCCGCTCGGCCACACGCAGCGCTTCAATCAGTTCTCTCGGCTCCATCCGCATTCCCTCCCGGCTCAGCCCATCCATGTAACCAGTTCATCCATCGGCCTGCGCTTTTTGGCGCGAAGGACGTCATCCTCTTTGGCATAGCCGACGGTGACAACCAGCCTTGCCGGATGCTCAAGGCCGCACAAGCTGCGCAGCCTCTCATCGTCAAACCAGCCGAGGATACAGGTTGAAAGCCCCTGCGCCGTCGCCTCGGCCGTCAGATATGCGCAGGCAATGCCGATATCGATGGAGCGATAATCGTTATTCTTGATCTTTGCGCCCGCTGCGGCGGAGGAAACATACGGCTCCTGAGAGATGACAATCAGTACCGGCGCCTGCATGGCAAACTTATTGATCGCAGGGCCGCGGGTCGCCGCCGCCACCTCCCGGGCCACCTCGCCCGTGCATACGGTGAAATGATACGGCTGGCCGTTGCAGGCAGAGGGCGCAAGACGTGCGGCCTCCAGCATCGCATCGATCTTCGCGCGCTCGACAGTCCTGCTCTCGTCATAGCTGCGGCAGGACTGACGGTTATTGGCAATTTCCATAAAATCCATATAAGCACCTCAATTCAATGACGATTGTTTTCTTCAGCCATCAGCATAGCATGTTTGGCTCCGTCTATCAAGCCTGATTCTCCGGTGAATCAGAACGGAAAAAGCCCGGGCGCTTTGCCCGGGCCGTGGTATTTCTGGCAGCTGATCAGTCCTCGGCAGGCGTCAGCTCAATCACATTCACGGAGTGCGGCTCAAGCGTGATCTCAACCGCACCCTCGCAGACGCCAAGGCAGCTTTCCGTGGTACGCACGCCGTCATAGCCCACATCGTTGTAGCTGTCCTTGCTCTCGCCATTGACCGTGCGCAGGATGACCTTCGTCCTGCCGGCAAGCGGCAGCGTGACCGCATGCGCCTGATCCGGGTCCTTATTGACCGCCGCTACAGCCATGCCGGGCTTATCCGAGAATGTGGTCGCCAGCAGATCAAGGCTGTCGATGGTCACGCTGTGACCCTGCTTGTGCTTCACGGTCATCTTCGGCAGATCGCTCTGCGGCCACAGATCGACCACCGTATCGCCCAGATGATTGACGTAGAGATCGAAGACATGATACGTGCTGCGCAGCACGATGCCCTGATCGTCACTGTAGATGCAGCCGCGGGTATTGAGAATCGGTGCAAAATTGGCCATGCCGACAATGTCGCAGTGACGGTGCATGGCATTGAGGAAGCAGGCCGTAAACACTGCGTCAGCCATGGTGTAGGTGCTGTTGATATCGTTCTTGTCGCGCGGGGTCACATAGCTTTCCCTGCCCACGCCCTGTCGGATCGTGTGTACATTGGGATGATGCCAGGAGCGAAGATTCCACTCGTCAAAGGCGATCTTGATCCGTCCGTCCAGCTTGAGCGCCGCAAGCATGCCGCGCACCTCGTTAACGCTGTGATCGATGCGGTCGGTGAAGGCCATGCACTGCTCGTAGGCAGACGGCGCATTCACCTCAGGCATCATATCCCAGTACTCGTGAATCGAAATCCAGTCAATGTACTCGCCGCAGAGCCTGAGCAGATTCAGGTTCCATGCCGGATCGGAAAGCGCCGCCGCGCTCAGTTCCGCCGTCGGATCGACGTGGCGCATCATCTTCGCGCTCTCGCGCACAAGAACGCCCCATTCCTCCGTGGTCTTTGCGCCGATCTCCCAGTGTCCGTAGTTCTCATTGCCGATGGACCAGTATTTAACGGCATGCGGCTTTTCATAGCCGTTGGCAATGCGCCATTTGGCGAATTTGCCTTCGGTTTCGAGGTTGCAGTATTCGACCCAGTCGCTCATCTCCTCAGCGGTTCCGGTGCCGGCGTTGGTGCAGATATAGGGTTCGCAGCCGATCTTGCGGCACAGCTTCACATATTCATCCGTGCCAAATGTATTGGGATCCTCCACGCGCCATGCCTTGTCGAACATGGGATTGCGGTCGGGGCCGACGGCGTTCTTCCAGTGATAGGCAGAGACGAAGCAGCCGCCCGGCCAGCGCAGAATCGGAACCCTGATCCTGCGCATTGCCTCGATGATATCCGTGCGCATGCCATCCTCGTCGGACAGAGGATGACCCGGCTGATAGATGCCGTCATAAATCTGACGATGGAAATGCTCGATAAAATGTCCGTAGAGCATCGGCGAGCGCTGACCGATGCGCCGCGCGGGATTGATCTGAACGGTGATGGACATAAGGCCGCCTCCTTGTTTATGCTGTTACCAGTATAGCAGATCAGCAGAATGATTGCGAGATCAGAAAAAAGAAAACATCACTTATACAAGTTCCGCATATCCAAATGCAGCAAACCGGAGGGAAAACCGCAATCTGCGGCTTCCTCTCCGGTTTGCTGGTTTCTTCTTCGGATTATGTCAGGGCTGCAGCCCTGATACCCGCCTGGGGACGTCGTCCCCAGACCCCTTCTTCGCTTCGCGCCGGCTTAAAGATGCCGTCTGCGAATTTCGTTCAGAAACACCTGATCCGCCGGGCAGAATGCCAGCGCATCCATCTCCTCCACCGTGATCCAGCGGATATCGTGATGCTCCAGCTTCTTCGGCTCGCCCTGTGCAATGACTGCTTCATACAGCGTCAGATGCACCGTCAGGTCGGGATAGGCATGCGTGACGTCCATGAATGCCTCACCCACCGAAAGCGTCACGTCCAGCTCCTCACGGCATTCGCGTACAAGCGCCTCAGAGCCGCTCTCGCCGCTTTCCACCTTGCCGCCGACAAACTCCCACAGAAGGCCTCTCGCCTTCTCAGGCGGGCGCTGACAGGCCAGAAAACGCTCTCCCCGCCAGATCAGCGCAGCGACTACCTCGATCGTCCGTCTCTCCATATTTCTCTTCCTCAGCCAAGCATCGTCATGATCAGGCGTACAAACAAAAGCGCCAGCACAAACAGAAACATCGGGCGGATCAGCTTCGCGCCCCGCTTCATGGCAAGCCCTGCGCCCAGATAGCTGCCCGCGACATTCGTCACCGTCGCCAGCAGCACGGCAGACCAGACAACAGCGCCCGAGAACGCATATGTCGCCGCCGACGCCAGATTGGCGCAGAACGCCACGAACTTCGTATTGCCCGACGCCGTCGTCAGATCCAGCCTGCAAAGCAGCGCATAGCCCAGCATGAAAAACGTGCCGCTGCCCGCGCCGTAAAATCCCTGATAGCCGCCGATCACGACGCCGATAAACAGGCTGGCGAGCACATACTGGCGTCTTGTCAGCGAATCTACGCGGTTTTCCGCGCCGAAGTTCGGCTTCATCAGGATCACCGCCGTCACAACCGGCAGCAGCACGATCATGATGATTTCCAGAATCCGCTCGGGCATGATCAGATTCAGCCGTGCGCCCAGAAACGCGCCCAGCACAGCCAGCGGTCCGGCCAGCCATGCCGTCGGCCAGTGAATGCGTCCGGCCCTGATATAGCGCGCAAGCGACGTCAGCCCGCCAAAGAAGATGGAACACTGGTTCGTGCCCGTGACCACATGCGCCGGAAATCCGATAGCCATATACATCGGCATGGACAGAAGACCGCCGCCGCCGCATACCGCGTCGATGACGCCGCAGAAAAAGAACGTCAGCGCCAGAATTGCGCCCTGCATGCTCAGAATCTGAAAATCCATATGTTTGTCCCTTCATCCCAAAAAGAGGCTGTACGTGTGCACAGCCTCTTTGCTTTATCGTTACTCAGCCTTCTCTTCAGCCTCTGCCTCTTTGGCAGCCTTGGCCTCGGCCTCCAGCTCGGCCTTGATTTCGGCCTTCAGCTTTTCCTTGAGCGCCTTCTTTTCCTTCTCTTCCTGCTCAATCACATCCAGCGCAGCCCAGTTCATGCGGCCGTAGCGCTTGGCCAGCGCAGCCATCTCCTCCGCCAGCGCGTCGGTGATCTGCTCCGCCTTCACGCGCCAGCGCCAGTTCTTGCCGACGGTGGAGGGCTGATTCATGCGGCAGCTGTTATCCAGACCCATGTAATCCTGAATCGGAATGATGCAGGTGTCCGCCTTGCTCATCATCGCCACACTGATAAACGGCTTATGAATCTCATTTTCCGGGGTATACGGATCGCAGAGGTACTCGCGCGCCATCTGGCGCTCCTCCTCCTTGATGCCCGCAAACCAGCCGACGATGGTCTCATTGTCGTGCGTGCCGGTGTAGACGACGCAGTTTCGATCATAATTGTGCGGCAGGTAGTCGTTCGCCGCGCCGGTATCGCGGGAATCGAACGCAAACTCGAGCACCTTCATATTCGGATAGCCCGTGTCCCTGACCAGCTTGCGCACGGTATCGGTCATATAGCCCAGATCCTCGGCGATAACCGCCTTGTCGCCCAGGCACTCCTTGATACGCTTGAACAGCTTGAGGCCCGGCCCCTTCTCCCAATGACCGCCGTGCGCGGTCTTCGCGCCGTAGGGAATGGAGAAATACTCGTCAAAGCCGCGGAAGTGGTCGATACGCACGACGTCATAGAGCTGGAAGCTGTGCCACATCCGGGTGACCCACCAGGAGTAATTCGTCTTCTCGTGGTAATCCCAGCGATACAGCGGATTGCCCCAGACCTGGCCGTCGGCGGCAAAGCCGTCCGGCGGGCAGCCGGCAATCGCCGTCGGGCAGTTGTCCTCGTCAAGCTGGAACAGTTCCGGATGAGACCACACGTCCGCGCCGTCCGGAGAGGGATAGATCGGAATATCGCCCACGATCTGGATATGGCGGCTGTTGGCATATGCCTTGAGCTTCTTCCACTGCTTATCAAACTGGAACTGCATGTACATGTGGAACTCGATATCGAAATACAGCTCGCGGCGGTAGTAATCCATCGAGTATCCCCAGCGCAGGCGGATGTCCTGCGGCCACTCGGTCCAGATCACGCCGCCGAAGAACTCATGCACCGCCATGAACAACGCATAGTCGTTCAGCCACCAGTGGTTTTCGCTGACGAACTTCTGGTATTCCGGATTACGGCTGATATCGCTGCGCTCATACGCCTTGCGCAGCAGCTTGAAGCGGTATTCATGCAGCGCAGTATAGTCCACGTCAGCCGGATTATCGCCGAAGTTGACTGCGTCAACCTCCTCCTGCGTGAGCACACCCTCCTCAATCAGCGCCTCGAGGCTGATGAAGTACGGATTACCGGCAAAGGCAGAGAACGCCTGATACGGAGAATCGCTCGACGCGCCGTAGCTCGTCGCGCCCAGCGGCAGAATCTGCCAGTAAGACTGTCCAGCCTTGGCCAGCCAGTCGACGAAGTCATATGCAGCCTGAGAGAAACAGCCGATGCCGTACTTGGAAGGCAGGCTGGTCACGGAAAGCAGCACACCAGCGGAACGTTTCATATGTCTTACTCCTTTATCGCCGCCCCTTTCGCGCAGAGCAGCGCATTTTGTGTGGATGAACGGGCTTTTCGGAAACGTTTCCAACGCTTCCGATAGAAAACGCCGCATGCGGCGTTCTCCAAAGTCCGTCATTTCTTTGTCATATATCATCAATATAGTACATTCAGGCCGTTTTTGCAAGTATTTTTCACAGATTAGCCGAATATCACGCTCTTCGTCCCATCAGCAGCACCGAAATACCCGGCGCTTCAGCCTCACCGGATATGCTTTTCGGCTTTTTCCACAGGAAGCTCGATTCCCCGTCGGCGAGGATATCCCATTCCCCCTGCGGCAGCGCCAGCGCACAGGGCGTATCCGCTGTATTGACGAGGATCATCAGCTCGTCATATCGGCTCTTTGCGCCGCGGTTATCCAGCCGGATGGCGGCGGCGCCGCGCATGGGCGATACGACCTCGGTCAGCCGGCTGTGCGCCCGCGCGCTCTTGTCGCAAAGGCCCGGCAGCGTCTTTCTCAGCGCAATCAGTCCGCGGTAGTATTCCGTCAGATCGCGGAAGCGGGAGCAGCGTTTCCAGTCCAGCCGATTGACGCCAAGAGATGATCTGTAGCTGTTGCGAACGCCCAGCTTCGTGCGCCCGAAATCCTCGCCCGAGAGCATGAACAAATGCCCCTGGCAGCAAAACAGGATCGCAGCGGCGAGCTTATTGGCCCTGATCACGTCGGCGCGCTTCTGCGCAAAGCGATTGCCGCCGTGCATACCGTACACCAGCTTATCCCAAAGGGTCCAGTCGTCATGCGAGGAGAGATAGGTGATCGTCTGTGAGGGCGCAGAAAAGTCGTGCATTGCATAGCCGCCCGACCAGCCGCGCACGCAGCAGGCAAGCCACTGCGCGTTAAAGTCGCCGCCGCTGGCAAATCCTCTGCTCTTCGGATCGCCGAGACCGCCCTTGACGGCGTCGCGCGTGTTGTCGCAGAATGCGCCGATGGATGGATGCAGCCTGTGCAGATTGCCCTTGTGCGCAAGCTCGGTGCCCGCGCGCGGCGCACAGCGTCCGCCGCTCCACGGCTCGCCGAAGATCAGCTTTTCCCCTTCGCCGTATTTCGCATCCAGCGCCTGCCGGATTCTGTTCATCAGGTCGGTATCGATCATGCCCATCAGGTCAAACCGGAAACCGTCGATATGGTATTCCTCCGCCCAGTAGAGCACAGAATCGAGGATGTATTTCGCGCACATGCTGCGCTCCGTCGCCAGCTCGCTGCCGCAGCCGGAGCCATTGGATGCGCTGCCGTCCGCATTCTGCCGGTAATAATACCACGGCACGGCGCCGAACAGGCACGAGCGCTCCAGATGATACGTGTGGTTATACACAACGTCCATGATCACGCGAAGGCCGTTTTGGTGCAGCGCCTGAACAGCCTCTTTCAGTTCGCGGATGCGCACCTCGCCGTGATACGGATCTGTGGCATATGAGCCCTCCGGTACGTTGTAGTTGACCGGATCGTAGCCCCAGTTGAATGCCTCGCCGCTGCCCGCCTCGTCCACAGAGCCATAGTCGTACACCGGCATCAGCTCCACATGGGTGAAGCCCTGCCTTTTCAGGTATTTGAGGCACGACGGCCTCCTGCCCATGCCGCCAACGGTGGTATTGGCCAGCGTCAGCGCCTTGTACTTGCCGCGGCTGTGTTCCGGCACGCCGCTGGACGGATCGCAGGAAAAGTCCTTCACGTGAATCTCGCAGATGATATCCTCCGCCTGCCTTTTCGGGGCGCGGTCCTTCTCCCAGCCGGGCGGATTGGTCTTTGCCAGATCGACCACCATGGAGCGCACGCCGTTCAGGCCGCAGGCCCTTGCATACGGATCGGCGATGAAGCGCGTCTCGCCGTCCACCGTCACATCGTAGCCATAGTACACGCCGTGAAGATTCTCCTGCGTCTCCCATGTCCACACGCCGCGCGCGCCGGGCGTGAGATCATGGCTCTCATAGGCCCAGCCCTCGTGTCCGCTCGTATGCAGATAAAGGATCACGCGCTGAGCAGTCGGCGCCCAGAGCGAAAAGCGTGTGCCCTCATGCGTGACAAACGCGCCCAGCGGCTCGTCGCAATGATACTGATATTCGAATCCTTCACTGTCAAAAAACGTCTTCAGCGTGGCTGCATGCATGCTTTTCGGCGCTCCTCTTCCGGTGGTTTTCTCCTGATAGTATAACGTGTTTTTATTCTCTGTGCAACAGGGAACCCTGACTGCCGCCCGGATCTGCCCAAGGATATGGCGGCAATGTCCCCACGCGTCCCACGCAGGACAGCGAAAATGGGTTTCTTTGCATATTGACGCATATATTCTTGAATTTTGATCAGATTGCTAGTATAATTTTCTTGTATGTAAATATCTTTGCATGTATATTCTGCCAAGGATTCAAGGAGGTTTTCCCAATGGTTGCCTGGAAGAACATGGATACGCTCGCCGCCTATCAGGCGCTGCAGAGCGCTGAAAAGCTCAATCTCGCCGCTGCGATGGCCGGCGAAAACGGCGCACAGCGCGTGAAGAACTACACCATGCCCATGGGCGCGCAGCTGGATTTCAATTACGGCGCCCGTCCGGTCGATGACAAGATCCTCGCGCTGCTGGCTGACTTCGCCAAGGAAGCGCAGCTGACCGAGAAATTTGCCGAGCTCTACAACGGCGCCGTGATCAATACCGGCGAGAAGCGCCGCGTCCTGCATCATATGTGCCGCGGACAGCTGGGCGACGCCGTCATCGCCGACGGCGTGGACAAGCGCGAATTCTACGTGGGCGAGCAGAAGAAGATCGCCGAACTGGCAAACAAGGTTCATGCGGGCGAAATCACCAACGCCAAGGGCGAGAAGTTCACCACCGTCGTGCAGATCGGCATCGGCGGCTCCGATCTGGGCCCGCGCGCGATGTATCTGGCGCTGGAGAACTGGGCCAAGGTCAACGGCACCCTCAAGATGAAGGCGGAGTTCATCTCCAACGTCGACCCGGACGACGCCGCCGGCGTGCTTTCCAAGATTGACGTCGAGCATTCCATCTTCGTGCTCGTCTCCAAGTCCGGCACCACGCTGGAGACCCTGACCAACGAGTCCTTCGTCAAGGACGCGCTTGCCAAGGCCGGTCTGGACGCCTCCAAGCACATGATCGCCGTCACCAGCGAGACCTCTCCGCTGGCCAAGAGCGCCGATTACCTTGCCGCTTTCTTCATGGATGACTACATCGGCGGCCGCTACTCCTCCACCTCCGGCGTGGGCGGCGCCGTGCTGTCTCTGGCCTTCGGTCCGGAAGTGTTCGCTGCGTTCCTGGATGGCGCCGCCGAGGCGGACGCGCTTGCCAAGAACGAGGATCTGCTGAAGAACCCGGCGATGCTCGACGCCCTCATCGGCGTGTACGAGCGCAACGTGCTCGGCTATCCGAACACCGCCGTCCTGCCGTATTCTCAGGCGCTGAGCCGCTTCCCGGCGCACCTGCAGCAGCTGGATATGGAATCCAACGGCAAGAGCGTCAACCGCTTCGGCGAGCCGGTTGATTATCTGACCGGTCCGGTCATCTTCGGCGAGCCGGGCACCAACGGCCAGCATTCCTTCTATCAGCTCCTGCATCAGGGCACCGACGTGATGCCGCTGCAGTTCGTCGGCTTCCGCAAGAGCCAGATGGGCTCCGACGTCGTGATTCAGGGCAGCACCAGCCAGCAGAAGCTCTGCGCCAATGTTGCCGCGCAGATCATGGCTTTCGCCTGCGGCAAGCAGGACGACGACGCGAACAAGAACTTCGCCGGCGGCCGTCCCTCCTCCATCATCATCGGCGAAAAGCTGACTCCGCAGGCGCTGGGCGCGCTGCTCGCACACTTCGAGAACAAGGTCATGTTCCAGGGCTTTGCGTGGAACCTGAACAGCTTTGATCAGGAAGGCGTGCAGCTGGGCAAGGTGCTCGCCAAGCGCGTTCTGGCCCATGAGACCGACGGTGCGCTCAAGGTTTACAGCGATCTGCTGGGCATCTGATTTCCTTTTTCTGAAATGCGACATATGGCCTGCACCGCAAGGTGCAGGTCTTTTCGTTTATAATCTCTTTTATGCTTTTGTTTTCGTTTGCTTTCGCATGGGTTTGATGATATGATAGCTTCAGAATATGATGTGCAGGTGAATCTCATGAGCAAGTATGTCATTGGCATCGATTACGGCACGCTTTCCGGCCGCGCTTCGCTCGTTGATCTATCAGACGGCTGCGTGCTCGCTTCCGCTGTGTATGATTATCCGCATGCCGTTATGGATACGGCGATCCCCTGCGGTACGCCGCTTCCGCCCGACTGGGCGCTGCAGCATCCGCAGGATTACATGGACGTGCTCAATCACACCATTCCCGCCATTCTTCAGGATTCCGGCGTGAACCCGGCAGACGTGATCGGCGTCGGTCTGGACGTGACCGCCTCTACCGCCATGCCCTGCCGCAAAGACGGCACGCCGCTGTGCTTCCTGCCGGAATACGAAAGCAATCCTCATGCCTATGTCAAGCTCTGGAAGCATCACGCCGCGCAGGAAAAGGCAAGCATCATGACCGAGGTCGCCAAGGCACGCGGCGAATGGTGGCTCCCCGCCTACGGCGGCAAGGTTTCCAGTGAATGGTCGCTGCCCAAACTCTGGCAGGTCATGGACGAGGCGCCGGAAATCTACGCGGCGATGGACTGCTGGGTCGAGGCGACGGACTGGATCGTCTGGCAGCTGTGCGGCGTATGGATGCAGGACAGCTGCTGCGCCGGCTACAAGTGCATGTACGACAAGGAACACGGCTATCCGAGCGAGGAATATTTCGCCGCGCTGGACGAGCGCCTGCGCCACGTCGTCAGGGAGAAGCTTTGGGCGCCGGTCGTGCCTATCGGCACGCGCGTCGGCGGTCTCACGCAGGAGATGGCTGCGCGCTTCGGCCTCACGCCCGGCATTGCGATCGCTGCCGGCGGTATCGACGCGCATGTCGCCGTCATGGCTGCCGGCATCACCAGACCAGGCCAGATGCTGGCGATCATCGGCACATCCACCTGCCACATGCTGCTGGACACCAAGCGCCAGAGCGTGCCGGGCATCTGCGGCAGCGTGGAGGACGGCATCATTCCCGGCTTCTGGGGATACGAATCCGGCCAGAGCTGCGTAGGCGACCATTACGCATGGATGACGCAGCGCTTCGTGCCGGAGGATTACCGCAGAGCCGCCCGCGAAAAGGGCATAAGCATCCACACCTACCTGACCAGCCTCGCAGAAAAACTCGCCCCCGGTGAGAGCGGCCTGCTCGCGCTGGACTGGTGGAACGGCAACCGTTCCATCCTCGTGGACGTGGATCTGACCGGTATGCTGCTGGGGCTCACGCTGCAAACCCAGCCCGAAGAGATTTACCGCGCGCTGGTGGAAGGCACGGCCTACGGCATGCGCACCGTGGTGGAGAACTATGCTGAGCACGGCGCTTGTATCGACGAGGTCTATGCGCTGGGCGGCATCAGCCAGAAAAACGCGATGGTCATGCAGATTTATGCCGACGTGCTCGGCGTGCCTGTGCGCGTGGTGGACTGCGAGCAGGGCGGCGCGCTGGGCAGCGCGATCATGGGCGCGGTCGCCGCAGGCGCTTATCCGGGTTTTGAGCAGGCGATTCATGCCATGGGTGCGCCGGTTTTGCGCGTATATGAGCCCATTGCGGCGCATGCAGCGATTTACGACAGTCTGTATGGCGAATACAAGCTGCTCCACGATTATTTCGGCCGCGGCGAAAACGACGTGATGAAGCGGCTGAAGAAGATACGCGCCGATGCACGGAAAGACAATTGAGGAACGCTGGGCTGCCGCTCATGGAATACGTTGGGGATTTCATCCCCAATCCCCTGACAAGGGATTTCATCCCTTGACCCTTCTTCGCTTCGCGCAGTTTTACGATACATTTGATTTAAGAACAGGAGGATCACCATGATTCGATTCAGCGAAGCGTCCATCGAGGCGCTCATCGATCCCAAGGGCTATGACTGTACCTGCGGCCGCCATCATCAGATGGCGATGGACTATATCAAGATCGGCTCCGGCGCAATCGCCTCCATTCCCGAGGGCCTTGCGGCGATGGGCACGAAGCGCCCCTTCATCGTCTGCGATGTGAACACCAAGGCCGCTGCATGGGACAAGGTGAAGGCTGTTCTGGATGCAGCAAACATCCCCTATACCTTCTTCTGCTTTCCGATGAAGGAGGTCGAGCCGGACGAGCATGCCATGGGCTCCATGGTGCTGGCGTTCGATCCCGCGTGCGACTGCGTTTTGGGCATCGGCTCCGGCGTGATCAACGACAGCTGCAAGGTGCTCGCGCATGCCATGGGCAAAAAGCAGATGATCGTGGGCACTGCGCCCTCCATGGACGGCTATGCCTCCAGCTCCTCCTCGATGGTGATCAACGGCTGCAAGGTCTCCCTGATCAACGCCTGTCCTGCCGCCATCATCTGCGATATCGACGTCATCAAGGACGCCCCGATGCGCATGCTGCATGCGGGCCTTGGCGACATGCTGGCCAAGTACATCGGCCTGTGCGAGTGGCGCATCGTGGAGCTGGTGGGCGGCGAGTACCGCTGCGAGAACGTCGCTGCGCTCATGCGCGCCTCGGTGGATAAAATCGTCGCCAATGCGCCGGGCCTGCGCAGGCGAGAGCCTGCTGCTGTGCAGGCGACGGTCGAAGGCCTTGTGCTCTCCGGCATCGCCATGAGCTACGCCGGCAGCTCCCGTCCCGCCAGCGGCATGGAGCATTACTTCAGCCACCTCTGGGAGATGATGGCGCTGGAGCGCGGCATCCCCTATGAGCTGCACGGCATTCAGGTCGGCGTGGGCACGCTGCTGGCGCTGCGCACCTATGATTTCATCCGCACGCTGACCCCGGACAGGGAAAAGGCGCTCGCCTTTGTGCAGAACTTTGATACGGACAAGTGGGAGGCCGAAATGCGCCGCATCTTTGGCAGCGCGGGCGAGGAGCTCATCCGTCAGGAATACGAAACCCTGCACAACAACGACAAGGAAGCCCACAAGGTGCGACTGCAGCGCATCATCGACCACTGGGATGACATTCAGCAAATCATCCGCGAGGAATTGCCCGAAACCGAAAAAATCGTCGCGCTCATGCGTGAGGTGGAGGCGCCCATGGTTCCTGCCGATATTTCCATCAACAATCAGGACACCAACGACGCGTTCCACTACGCGCGCAATACCCGGGGTAAGTATCTGACCAGTTCCATGCTCTGGGATCTGGGTGTGCTCTATGAGATCCAGCTCTGATCTTCATCGGAGGTACGTTTATGAATCAGCATAACTACATCAAGACCGCTTACAATACCCCTTTCATTGCCCAGCGTGCGGATCCGTATATCCTTCATGAGGATGGCATGTACTATTTTACCGGCTCCGTTCCGACTTACAACGGCATCAATCTGCGCCGCGCGGACACGCTGGAGGGCCTGCGCACCGCGCCCGAAAAGGAAATCTGGCACTGGCACGATGAGGGCATCATGAGCCAGCACATCTGGGCGCCGGAGCTGCATCGCGTAAACGGCACATGGTATGTCTATTTTTCCGCCAGCCGCAAGGACGATATCTGGGCGCTGCGCCCGTATGTGCTCAGGTGTCTGGGCGCTGATCCCATGAATGACGCATGGGAAGAGTGCGGCATGCTCGCCGCTGCCGATCCGTTCTCCTTTCAGGATTTTTCGCTGGATATGACCACCTTTGAGCTCAATGGACACCGCTACTGCATCTGGGCGGAAAAGGTCAGCGTCGGCAGGAAGATCTCCAATCTCTATATTGCCGAGCTCTCTGACGCGCTGACGATGAAGACCCCGCAGATGCTGCTCTCCTCTCCGACATATAGCTGGGAGCGCCATGAGTTCTGGGTCAACGAGGGGCCTGCCATCCTGCGCGGCGAGGGCAAGATCTTCATGACCTATTCCGCCAGCGATACGAGCCCTGCCTATTGCATGGGCCTTCTGTGGGCAGATGAAAACGCTGACCTGATGGACATTTCCGTCTGGCACAAGTCCAATGTGCCCGTTCTGTGCACGGACGAGCACAAGGGCATTTTCGGCCCGGGCCACAACTCCTTCTTCAAGGATGAAAACGGACAGGACTACATGGCCTATCATGCGCGTCCGTATGACGAGATCATCGGCGATCCGCTCTATGATCCCAACCGCCACTGCTTCATCATGAAAATCGACTGGAAGGACGGCATGCCCGTCTTCAGCCTGGACAATCAGCTTTATCAGGATTAATCCGGCAAATCATTGCAGGCACGGCAGTTCAGTACGCCGTGCCTGCTTATGTATCTTCTGATTCCTTATGATAGGATATAAGCAGAAAGAAAAACTTGAATTTGACAGGATGATTTAGATAGTGCTAGGAGGAATGATTATGGAGCATAGGATAATTAAAGGCGTTGGAGGAGAAGTGCATTATTGGATTTCAAGAACCAAAGACGCACCTAAGGGAACAATTGTTTTTAGCCATGGCTTAACAGCGAATCATACAATGTTCGAAAAGCAAATTGAATATTTTAAGAATGAATATATAGTAATTGCGTGGGATGTTCCTATGCATGGTTTATCTATGCCTTATAATAATTTTTCTTATGAAAATACTGCAAGAGATTTAAAACGAATATTAGAACAGGAATGCATTGAAAAAGTCTGTTTGGTAGGAATGTCAATGGGAGGCTATCCTTCACAAATGTTTGCACACTTATATCCTAAAAAGGTGCAATGTTTCATAGGTGTCGATACAACACCATTTGGAACAGCATACTATTCAAAATCTGACTTGTGGTGGCTTTCTAAAGTGAAGCCGATGGCAAACTGGTTTACAGATAAGATGCTTCGTAAGAGTATGGCAAAATCTATATCTGTAACCGAGTATTCTTATAATAAAATGATAGAAAT
>JAFWXL010000083.1 GCA_017545905.1 Clostridia bacterium
CATGCTTGTCCATGATTATATCGACTACTATAACAACGAAAGAATGAGACTAAAATAGCCGAACGCGAAAACTTGCGTCCGGCTGAGATATTCTGCGATTAGGGGCTTTTTTCACTGTCCGTTTTACCTAGAACAGTTCACACAGCGTCCGGCCCATGTTTGTTTCTTATGCAACTGTGCGGTGGACTTTGGCTGCGCACATATGCTATCATGAAAACAGCAATAACGGAAGGGATGAACGCGATGATCACCATCGTCAAGGACTACAGGGACAACGACCAGCTCAGAAGCAGCTTCAACGAGCTGGCGAAGGCGACGTTCGGACTGGATTTTGAGCCGTGGTATCAGTATGGATTCTGGACGGATTGCTACAATCCGTATTCTGTGCTGCTGGACGGAAAGATCGTGGCGAACGTATCGGTCAACCAAACGGACATGATCATCGACGGCGAGCGCAGGAAGCTCTATCAGCTGGGCACGGTGATGACCGGTGAGGCTTACAGAAATCGCGGCTATATCCGCGCAATCATGGCGGAGATTGAAAAGGACATCGCCGATGCGGACGGCGTGTATCTCTTTGCCAATGATAGCGTACTGGAGTTTTATCCGAAATTCGGCTTTGTGCGGGGGACGGAGCATATCTATACGAAGGCGATCACGCAGGATGGCGAATGCACGATGGAGCGCGTGCGGATGGACGGACCTGCGGGCTGGATCCGGCTGCGCATGGCGATGGAGAACAGCAAATTCGAAACGGCCTGCACGATGGCGGATAATCCCGGGCTGATCTTCTTCTATGCGGCGCAGTTCATGCAGGACTGCGTGTATCACGACAGGAGGCTGGATGCATGGGCGATTGCAGAGATGGAGGACGGCGTGCTGACGCTGCACAATATCTTCGCCCCGGCGGGCGTGACGCTCGGGGATGTGATCGCCGCCTTCGGCGAAGAGGTCAAGCGGGTGACGCTCGGCTTTGCGCCAAAGGATGCGGCGGGATTTGACTGCGCGCAGTACCACGAGGAGGACTGCACCTTCTTTGTGCGGGGCACGGCGTTTGACGATTTTGCTGCGAAGAAACTGAGAATCCCCAGCCTGTCGCACGCGTGACGCGTATGGACGGCATATTGCGGATAGACGGAGAAATCCGTCTTTTTTTGTTGTCTTCTTGTCAAATTGGACAAAATCGTCTACAATGGAAACATAAAATCCCGGCAGTATGCCTTTCGGACATTTTGCCGATTCTATAGATATTACAATGACAGAAACGGGGCTTATGATATATGAGCAGGCTTTCCTATATGATGAAGCGCGCCATGAAGATGGATTACGGCGCAATGATCAGAACTGCGAATACGCTGCATAAGAAATGCGGCAGAAGCCGTATCTGGCTGCTTGCCGATATGGTGAAGTGCGCGGCAAAATACAATGCGGGCTACATCGACTACAAGATCGCGGAGATGTATCGCCTCAATGACGCGCAGCGCGCGACCCAGATCACCCGCGGCATCTCCAACAGCATCGTCGCGAGGATGAACGATAAGAAGTTCTGGCACTTCTTTGACAACAAGACCGAGTTCAACGCGCTGTTTTCCGAGCAGGTCAACCGCAGCTGGCTGGATCTGACCACGGCTTCTGAAAAGAAGTTTGCGGATTTCATCCGCAACCGCGGCGATATCATCTGCAAGCCGGTGGACGGCTCCAGCGGACAGGGCATTCTCAAGTGCACGCCGGAGGATTACAAGGATCCCGCTGCGCTGTATGCGCGCCTGAAGGCGGCGGGCATCGGCATCGTGGAGGATAAAGTGATCCAGCACGAGGCGCTTGCTGCGCTGTGCCCCACGAGCGTGAACACCATCCGCGTGGCGACGCTGCTGGGCGACAAGAAGGAAGGCATCGTCTATGCCTATATCCGCATCGGCAACGGCAAGGTGATGGACAATGTGGACTGCGGCGGCATGGCCGCGCCGGTGGATATCGAAACCGGCGTCATCAGCAGCGTCGGCGCGAACAAGGCCGGCGAAACCTATGAGATTCACCCGATGACGGGCAGGAAGATTCCGGGTACGCAGATTCCCTACTGGGAGGAGGCCAAGAAGATGTGCCTGGAGGCGATGCATGCCGTGCCGCAGGTGCGCTTTGTCGCATGGGACGTGGCGATCACGGAAAAGGGCCCGGTGTTCATCGAGGGCAACTCGTTCCCCAGCCATGCGATTCCGCAGTTCGCGGCGCATTTCCCGGATGGAATCGGCATCCTGCCGCGCTTTGAGGAGTTCATCGATCTATGATCTGTACGCTCTGTCCCAGAAACTGCCGGACCGAGCGTGAGGACACGCAGGGACGCGGCGTATGCGGCGTGGGCAGCATGCCGAAAATCGCGCGCGCAGCGCTGCACATGTGGGAAGAGCCCTGCATCTCCGGCACGCGCGGCAGCGGCGCGGTGTTCTTTTCCGGCTGTGCGCTGCGGTGCGTATTCTGCCAGAATGAGGCGATCAGCCATGGCGGCGAGGGCGAATACGTGACGCCCAAGCGGCTTGCTGAGATCTTCCGTGAGCTGGAAGCACAGGGAGCGCACAATATCAATCTGGTCACGGCGGCGCAGTTTGTGCCCGCGGTGATCGAGGCGCTGGATATATACAGGCCGAGTATTCCGATCGTCTATAATTCCAGCGGATATGAAAGCGTGCAGACGCTGCGGATGCTGGAAGGATATGTCGATATCTATCTGCCGGATTTCAAGTACATTGATCCTGCGATGGCGAAGCTGCTCTCCGGCGCGCCGGATTATCCGCAGGTTGCCATGGCGGCGATTTCAGAAATGATGCGCCAGACGGGACCGGCGGTGTATGACGAGGACGGCATGATGCTGCGCGGCACGCAGATCCGGCATCTGGTGCTGCCGGGGCTGACGGGCGACAGCATGAAGATCCTGAGCATGATTGCTGATGAATTCCCGGGCGCGGCGGTGAGCCTGATGGGGCAGTATGTGCCCTTCGGCAAGGCGCTGGGCATGCCGGGGATGAACCGCAGGATCAAGAAAAAGGAATACGCACGGGTGCTTGCGCATATGGAGGCCATCGGGCTGGAGGGCTACCGGCAGGAGCTGGAATCCGCCAGCGAGGTGTTCGTGCCCGCTTTCGATGGGACAGGTGTGTCTTAAAACCGGCGCGAAGCGAAGAAGGGAGTTTGAGGGATGAAATCCCTCAAGCGGGTCTGGGCGGCAGCCCAGCGTACCTTATGCGCGAAGCGCCCGGGAAGAAACCTGCAATTATTAAGAAAGACCTGTTATAAGCAGCTCAACCGGAATCTCAATTGTCGCCTGCAGCATGGGAAGCCCGCATAGTCGCGCAAGCGCTCCTTGCGGTTTCCTGCCTCCGGCTCCTCTGAGATTCTTGCTTACTGGCGCTTCGCGCATGGGGAACGTTAGGGCTGCCGCCCTAAGACCTGCCTGGGGA
>JAFWXL010000084.1 GCA_017545905.1 Clostridia bacterium
ACAGCAGCGGCGGTCTCGGCAGCAGCTTCCTCAGCCGGAGCAGCCTCAGCGGCCGGAGCGGCAGCGGCAGCAGCCTTCAGCGCATCGTTGATGCCGTTGGAGGTCATCGTCACGCCGGACTTCACATCGATCTGCGCAGTCGCGACATCCTGACCCACCAGCGCGTCAAAGCCCGCAGAGATCAGGTCCGCGCCGAAGCCCGGGGTCTCGTTGTGCTCAACAACATTCACAGCAGTGATCTTGCCGGCCTCATCAACCAGAACCTCTACCTTCATCGGCTGGAAGCCCTTCACGTCGTAGACGTTACCAGCAGCCGGAGCAGCAGCCGGAACGGCAGCAGCAGTGGTCGCAGAAGACGCAGCATCGGCGGCCTCAGAAGTCTCAACTGCGATGCCATTTGCAGCAGCAGCCTGCTTGAGCGCATCAGCAATAGCATTGGAAGTCATGGTCACGCCGGACTTCATATCAACCTGAGCGGTCGCGATGTCCTGACCAACCAGATAGGCCAGCGCTTCCTCGGTGAGGATGTCAGCGCCAAAGCCCGGGGTCTCGCCGTGCACCGGCGCATTGATCGCGGCGATCACGCCGTCCTGAACAGCAACGTTCATGGTGAACTTGCCAAAGCCCTTGACGGTGTACGGATCGGTCGGAACCTGCGGGCCGGCAGCCTTGAGCGCAGCATTGATACCCTTGGAGGTCATGGTCACGCCAGCCTTGATGTCAATCGCAGCACCGGCGATATCCTGACCAACCAGCGCATCAAAGACCGCGGTATCCGCAATCAGATCCGCGCCGAAGCCAGGGGTCTCGTTGTGCTCAAGCACCTTGACGGAGACGATCTTGCCGGCATCATCAACCGCAACCTCGACCTTCATGGCGCCAAAGCCATTGACATCGTAGGTATTGGTGGTCACAACCGGCTCGGCATTGCCGGCAGCAGCAGCAGCGGCAGCGAGGATCGCTTCCTTATCACCCGCAGCAGGCGCAATACCCAGCGTGTTCTTAGAATAGGTAAGGATCTCAGAAACAGCACCCACAAAAGCGCTGGAAGAAACAGTCGCGCCGCCGATGGTATCGACGTCATTGCGAAGCGTATCCGGATCGGCAGCGATGGCAATGAACTGATCCTTAAAGTCAGGTTCACCCACCTTGGTGCCCAGACCGGCGGTCTCCTGAAGAGCACCGACATAGGTCTGGGTGATGTGGCCCTCGGCGCTGATACCGACAGTGATCGGGATCGGTCCGCCGTAGCCCTGCGGAGCAGCGGTCAGCGCGTAGCCGACAACAGCGCCGGAGGCATCCTTGGCCTCAAAGATCTCGTCCAGGGAGCTGCCCTCGGCCAGACCTTCATATTCAATCTGAGCATACTCGCAGCCCGGAAGCACGGTGTTGAGCGCTTCCATCTTGGCAGCGAGCTTCTGAGCCTCGATCGGCCCCTTGGTCACTTCGTTGGTCATCGCCAGCGCGACAGCAGCCACAAGCGCGAACACGAAGAGACGAAGCGCGAGCTTAAAAATGTCACCCATTACTTCTTAACCTCCCCAAAGCTCTTGTTGCCGGTCACACGCTCAATCAGCGGAGACACGACGTTCATCAGCAGGATGGCGAAAGAGCACCACTCTGCCGGGGCCTTCTTGCCATAACGGAACCAGAACAGCAGCAGGCCGCAGCCCAGACCGAAGACGATCTTGCCCTTGTTCGTCGTCGGAGAAGTCGAGTAGTCGGTCGCCATGAAGAACGCACCGAGAATCAGGCCGCCGGAGAGGACCTGATACAGCGTCACGTTCACATTAAAGCCGGTGAAAATCAGATAGCACGCCGCGAAGGAGCCAATGAAGGCAACCGGGATATGCCAGGAGATCACCTGCTTGTACATCAGGTAGGCAGCGCCCGCCAGCAGCGCAATCTTGCAGGTCTCGCCGATGGTGCCCGGGATATTGCCCAGCGCGAGCTGCGCCAGCGTGAAGCTGCCATTGGCCACACCGGAAACCGGCGTAACAGAGGCGATGGTGTCAACACCCGCCAGATTTCCAAACGCCGGAGCTGCGAAGGTATTCATGACATTCGCCCAGGACAGCGCGAGGATCGCACGCGCGCCCAGCGCCGGGTTGATGAAGTTCTGGCCGATGCCGCCGAAGATCATCTTGCACAGCAGAATTGCAATGATGCTGCCGATCACCGGCATCCAGTAAGGAACGGTGGAGGGCAGATTCATCGCCAGCAGCATGCCGGTGACCACAGCGCTGTAATCGCCGGTGGTATCCTTGATGTGCGCAGCCTTGCAGTAGAACTTCTCGCTCAGAACCGCAGCCGCAACGGACAATGCGAGGATGATCGCCGCACGATAGCCGAAGAACAGCACGCCGGCGATGCAGGCAGGCAGCATGGCAAGGCAGACGTCCTGCATGATGCTCCTGGTGGACACATTATCGCGCAGATGCGGAGAACACGAAACAATATACTTAGACATTTTCACGTTCCTCCGTAATTAAGCCTTGATGTTGCCGCCCATGCACTTGGCAACCTTGATGGCCTGCAGCAGTTCGCGCTTGGCCGGGCAGGAATACGTACAGGAGCCGCACTCCATGCAGTTAAGGGCGCCGATCGCCAGCGCGCCGGCATAATCGCCGTGACGCACGAGCGCATCCATCTTCGCCGGCATCAGGCCCATCGGGCAGGCGCGCATGCAGCGGCCGCAGCGGATGCAGGCAGATTCTTCCGCGCTGACACTCTCATCGCCCAGAGGCAGGAAAGCGCTGAAATTCTTGGTAATTGGGGTATTCAGGGTGGACATCGTCTTGCCCATCATCGGACCGCCGCAGATCAGCTTGCGCACGCCCTCAGTCATGCCGCCAGCCTGATCAATGACATCCAGAAGCGGGACGCCGATGCGCACGCGCAGATTGCACGGATTGGCCACACGGCCGGCGACCGTCACAACGCGGTCGATGATCGGCTGACCCTTGCGCACAGCGTCAGACAGCGCGGCGCAGGTGGCCACGTTCATCACAACGCACTGCGCGGCACTGGGCAGCTTGCCGTTGGGCACCTTGCGGCCGGTCAACGCATAGATGAGCATCTTCTCATAACCCTGCGGATACTTGGCCGGAAGCGCGACAACCTCGATGCCTTCGGTTGCGGCAGCCTTCATCGCCTCAATCGCGTCAGGCTTATTGTCCTCGATGCCAACCTTGGCGCAGGAAACGCCGGTTGCCTTCATTGCAAAGCGGATACCGTCCATCACCTGCCCGGCATTTTCAACCATCAGGCGATGATCGCTGGTCAGGTACGGCTCGCACTCGCTGCCGTTGATCACCAGCGTGTCCGGCTTGGGATCGAGCTTTTCGGTGTTGAGTTTCACAGCAGTCGGGAACGTCGCGCCGCCAAGGCCGACCACGCCGCAATTGCGCGCAATCGTCATGATGTCCTGCGCGGTGAGCGCATCGACATTCTCGCAGGGCTTCACGGACTCATCCCAGCGGTCCTCAAAGTCGTTTTCGATCACGACGGCAGGGACGCTCTTGCCGCCAGCGAGCTCACAAGTCGTCAGCGCGACAACCTTACCGGAAACAGACGCATGAACCGGCGCGGAAATCGCCCCCTGCGCCTCACCGATGACCTGGCCCATATTGACCACCTGGCCAACCTTCACGCAGCACGCCGCAGGGGCGCCCAGGTGCTGAGCCATGGCGATCGTCACTCGAGCCGGAGCAGCCGCGTTCACGATCGGCAGAGACTGGGTTGCATTTTTGCCGTTGCCAATCTCATGCGGATGGATGCCGCCGCCAAATGTCTGGGTAATAGCCACAGACAAGTTCCTCCCTTCACTTTTCAATCCATTACTTAAGGAATTGAAGTAAAATGTTACGCTTCATTATACCATACAAATATGCAAAAGCAAAGAAAGTTTTATCCTTTTTTCGTCTGATCGCCGGATGACAGGCGCTTTCCTTTCCAAGCAGTCTGCAAATCTCGCAGTGTTTTTTCAGCAAAATTAAGAGACTATCGGTTTGTTTTTTATTACAAACCGATAGTCTCTTTTATAGAAGGATACACAGCATGCCGCCGTTCCCCTCATTGATGATCTTTTCCAGCGTTTGCTGGAGCTTTACCTGCGTTTCCGACGGCATATGCATCAGTTTGTTGGCCAAGCCCTCTCTGACAAGCTCAGACAGCGGCTTTCCAAAGAGGTTGCTCCCCCACAGCTTTTGCGGATCCTGCTCGAATCCATCCATCAGATACCTGATCATTTCTTCCGATTGCTGCTCTGTTCCGACAACCGGCGAAACTTCCGTCTGGATGTCAACGCGGATCATGTGGAGGCTTGGTGCGCTCGCCCGCAGACGGACGCCAAACCGGCCGCCCTGTTTCATGATCTCCGGTTCCTGAAGCGTCATCTCTTCCAGCATCGGCGCGACAAGTCCATATCCTGTCTCGCGCACTGCGTCCAACGCGCTATGTACCCTGTCGTATTCCTTTTTCGCCGCAACCAGTTCCCGCAGAAGCGAAAGAAGGTGCGCATCGCTCCTGATTTCTGTTCCGCACTGTTCCGCAAGAATCTGGTTAAAGAGCCCTTCCTGCAGATTCATCTGCCACGAGACAATTCCCGTGCCGTGATCCATGCTTTTTTCCAGCATGCTATCGACATACGGATTTTCCATCAGGCCTTCAACCGCCCGCTTTGAATCCCCTATGCATGGGCTTGCAGGTGTGCTCTGACTCACGCTCTGCGCAAGGCTCTCTACCAGCCAGTGTCTGATGTCCAGCGCTCCTAACCATTCAGGCGTCTGAATATGCAGCATACGCAGCGGAAACTGGCCGAGCACTTTCTCCAGTACACCTCTGATATCCTCTTCTTCCATGCGCGCCACATCCAGCGATACCACCGGCACGCCGTATTCTTCTTCCATGGCGGTTCTCAGTTTCTTTGTCTGGTCTGTAGACGGGTTTTTTGTATTCAGCACCACGGCAAACGGTTTGCCGAGCGCTTTGAGTTCGCCAATCACCCGTGCCTCTGCCGGTACGTAGCTGTTCCTCGGCAGATCGGTTACACTGCCGTCCGTCGTGATCACCAGACCGATGGTTGAGTGTTCCCCGATCACCTTCTGCGTGCCGATTTCTGCAGCACGCTCAAAGGGAATCTCTTCATCAGCCCAAGGCGTATGCACCATGCGCAGCGCCTCGCCCTCCTGCGTGCCCAGCGCGCCGTCAACCAGATAGCCCACGCTGTCTATCAGCCGCAGGCGCACCCTGTTCTCAGAGGGCAAAATGACCTCTGCAGCCTCGCCCGGCACAAACGCAGGCTGCGTCGTCATGATCGTTCTGCCGCTGCCGCTGATAGGCAGCTCGTCCTGCGCTCTGAGCCGGACATGCGTGTTTTCTATGCCAGGGAGCACAAGTTTCTCCATAAACCGGGTGATGAATGTTGATTTTCCAGTCCTCACAGGACCGACAACGCCGATATATACATCCCCTTGTGTCCGTTCAGCAATATCCCTGTACAGATCGTAAGCTTGCATATCATCCCTCCTGCCGTCACGCATAGGTATGCCCGGCAGCAAACGGATATGCCATCTGGCGATTACAACGATGTTTCGGATGGCATCTGCAATTCTATTGTGAATTCAAGCTCTTCTCCTTTGGGTACGCGATCCTGAACCGTAAGCTCTGACAGCCCTTCAATCCGATATACTGTCATTACCACCTGATCACCCGGCTGCTTGCCCGCAATGTGATTGGTCAGATCCGTATGCAGCATGACACGCTCGCCATCTACGCGTATGATGATGTCATCCGGCAGAATTCCCGCCTTCTGCGCAGCGCCGCCTTCTGTGACAGCGCTGACATACACGCCTGCCGGAAGCCTTCCAGCTTCCGGTTCCTCGCTTCCGCGCAGCGTCATTACAGCGATTCCAAGCTTCGGACGCGTGACTTTTCCATACTGAATCAAGCTGTTGACAACCGGCTGGACCACATCCATAGGGATTGCCATGGCAATCCCCTCAATGCTGGCAATTCCCCGCCTCCCTGATGCACTGAACTTGAGGGAAGGAATACCGATCAGCTCGCCGCGCGTATTGAACATACCGCCGCCGCTGTTTCCAGAATTGATAGCTGCATCGGTCTGCAGCATTTTAACGATCGATGATCCATCTATCTCTCGATTGAGCGCGGAAACAACGCCTACCGTGACTGTATCTGCAAACTGTTTGCCCAAAGGATTTCCGATAACAATTGCCCAGTCGCCCACGCGAACATCAAGCGCATTGCCCATCTTGACTGCAGGCAGTGCGATATCCTCTGTAACACGCAGCACGGCCAGATCCGTCAGCTCATCCACACCAACGATCTCTGCCTTGAGATACTGTCCCTGCCAGAGCACCTGCACGTCGCTTGCCCCTTCAACCACGTGATAATTTGTGACCACATGACCCTGCGTGGTGATCACAACGCCGGATCCTGTGGACTGCTCCACCAGCTCTGTCTGTCCGCTGATGATGCTGTATGTGTTTGCGCGGTTGCTCACGCCAATCACGCACGGCATCACGGCATCGGCGACATCGGCAAACGGGCTGGCTGTTCCGGCAAGAAGCTGAACGTACTCTCCCTGTGCATAGACGGTTTTTGCTGCGCCGCCGGTATCTTTGCCGACAAACAGAATTGCAGCGAGCACCCCCATAAGCAGGGCACTCGCTGCAATCTCTTTTTTCAGATTCATATGCTCACCCCGTCCACAGTTTGGACGGAGCGGCCGGAAAATATGACAGCTACTTCAGAGAAACGATGGTTACGCCGGTCTCACCCTCGCCGTAGCGGCCAAGGCGGAAACTGCTCACGCACGGATGACGGCGCAGGCAATCCTGAATGCCCGCACGAAGGATGCCCATACCATTGCCATGGATAATCGATACCTCGCCAAGCGAGGAAAGCATCGCGTCATCCAGGAACTTCTGCACCTCAGGCAGCGCTTCGTCCAGCGCCATGCCGCGCACATCAAGCTCCTGACGCACAACGCGGGTCATCACGTCCACGCGCTGTTCTCGCATGGACTTCTTGCGTTCCAGTTTCTTCTGCTCCTTTTTGATCATCTGCTGGGTAGAGGTCAGCGTACGCAGATCGGACAGCTGCGCGCGCATCTTCATCATGCCCACCTTCAGCTGCACATAACCCTTTGCGTCAGGCGCAGTAACGACCGTCGCATCCATGTCCATAGATGCGATATGCACCATGTCGCCTGGCTTTACAGTCTTGGGAATCTCGCCGCCGACTTCCTTCTTTTCAGCCAGCGCTTCCTGTGCCTGTTCCATCTTCTTTTTCACGCGCTGGATCTCATGCTCCTGCGCGCCGCCAGCCTTCTTCATCGCCCGCAGCTCTGCAATCATGACCTCAGACTCACGGCGCGTATTCTCAATGATCCGCTTGGCTTCATCCTTGGCCTTCTTGATCGCCCGGTCGCGCTGATCCTCCAGCTTTTTGCGCTCGGCTTCCGCCTGATTGCGGATAGCAACCATTTCCTGCCGGGCTTCCTCCGCAATCTGACGTTCTTTCTCTGCCAGCTGGCGGTGATACTCGGCATTGGCGATGACGTCCTCAAATCGGACAGCCTCTTTGGAGAGCAGATCCTTCGCCTTGGTGATTACAAATTCCGGCAGACCCAGCTTTCTGGAGATATCAAAAGCATTCGATTTGCCCGGAATGCCGATGGAAAGACGGTATGTCGGACGTAGTGTGGATACGTCAAATTCCACAGATGCGTTCTCTACATTCGGCGTGGTCAGCGCATATTCCTTGAGCTCGCTGTAATGCGTTGTGGCAACGCTGCGCGTGCGCATGGTCAGCAGCGTGGAAAGAATCGCCTGTGCAAGCGCTGCGCCCTCTGTCGGGTCAGTACCTGCCCCGAGCTCGTCAAAGAGTACTAGCGACTCCGGCGTCACATTCTCCAGAATCGAAACGATATTCTTCATATGACCGGAGAACGTGGACAGCGACTGCTCGATGGACTGTTCATCGCCGATATCGGCAAATACATCGTCAAATACAGCCAATTCTGTGCCGTATTCAGCCGGCACCTGCAGTCCTGCCTGCGCCATCAGGGTAAACAGGCCCGTCGTCTTGAGCGTAACCGTCTTGCCGCCGGTATTGGGTCCGGTGATAATGAGGCTGATAAAGTCATCCCCAAGACGGATATCCAGCGGGACAACCTTCTGAGGATCGATCAGCGGATGACGGCCGCGCACGATCTTGATTCTTCCCTCATTATTGATCTTGGGCTCCACCGCAAACATCTCTCTCGCCAGAGAAGCCTTGGCAAAAGCAAAATCCAGCTGCGCCAGAATTGCCAGATTATCAGCCATTGCCGGAGCATCCGGAGCGATCTGTGCAGAGAGTATTCTGAGAATCCTCTCAATCTCCGCGCGCTCGCTGGCTACCAGCTGCTTGAGCTCGTTTCCGATTTCGACAACCGACATCGGCTCGACAAAGATCGTCGCACCTGTCGCCGACTGATCATGCACAATGCCCGGCACCATCGAGCGATACTCCTGCCTGACAGGCAGCACATAGCGATCGCCGCGCATGGTGATGATCGTATCCTGCAGATACTTGGCATAGGTCGGACTATGAATCATGCTGTTGAGGCGCTCGCGTACACGTTCATTGCATGCGCGCATCTTTCGGCGAATGGCAAAAAGCTCAGGACTGGCACGATCCGCGATTTCATCCTCGCTGATAATCGCGTCGGATATCGCCTGCTCGAGATTGCGGAATGTCGAAAGACGGGAAGCATTGGCCGTAATCATCGGCGTGCCTTCCCTGTCAGTTACCAGCGCATCGCGGCAGGCTCTTGCCGCACGCAAAGATGCGCCGATATCCATCAGCGCACGCGGAGAAAGCGCTGAACCGATTTCCGCCAGATGCAGCTGAGCATGAACATCAGAAAACGCAATCATCGGCGTGCCGCCAAGATACGTCAGCACATCATGCGCTTCACGCGTTTCCTGCTGCATGCGCCTGACATCGTCGATGCGATTGACCGGCAGCAGACTATCGCACAGCGCAGCGCCCATATCCGACACGCAGAACTGTGAGAGCTGCGCTCGGATCTTTTGAAATTCCAGAACCCGCAAGGATCTCTCAGTCATGTGTTTTTCTCCTTTACTCAACGCCGCGGGCCAGGTGTCCCGACGTTGTCTCCTGCGTCATATCATGCGCCGCCATGCCGGTATCCAGAATCCGGCGGTAAGACGCAACGATCTCCTTCTGTCTGGAAAGCGGCTCGTCCACGAAGCTCACGCGCAGAGAAATGCCTGCGTCATACAGTTTCCGGGCAGAGCGCGCCATATCCGTGGGCAGGCTGTTATACAGCCGAACGACACAGCCATGCTCCATCTTCTGCCGCTTCGCCGGGAATCGGTACCCCTTTCGATCGGTATAGATCTGCGGACAGCCGCCGTTTGCCGCACAGGCATTGCACGCAGCGTCCTGCCTGTCATCGCCGTCCTTTGTCCTGCGCGGACAATGGCTTAGCAGCATGAGCTGCGTCCGTCCATACGCTTCTATCTCGTAATTTCCGCCGCGCGCCATGAGTTCTCTGAGCTCCTTGTAGCTGAGTTCGCAGGAAGCCGTGAGGCGCTTCGCCCCGAGTGCCGTGCAGAATGCTGCGCTCTCGTCGTTCATCACGTTAAGACCCTGACCGCCATACACAGGCACAGGCCAGTCGAAGGCCAGCTGGCCAATATTATTGACCACAACACCGGAAAGACGCTGCCGCGCTTCGCTGACAAGCGCATGGATCTGCTCCAGCTCATCGGTCGCAGCCACATACGGCAGCACAAGCACCGGGCATACATCCGTGTTCTTTTTCAGCTGCTCTCTGATCACCGAAGGAATGAAGAGCTGAGGCTCCCAGCAGAATACATCTGCACCGGCGCAAAGCAGCTCTGCAGCATCCTCAAGACGCTCGCTCTGCGCAAGGAGCAGCTTCTGCTGCGCAGGCAGCTGAGCAGGTATATGTCTGGCAGGTGCATCCGCATGGACAATCCTGATTCGCTCCGTCCTCATGGCCTCCAGCGCATCGCGGCGCAGGCTGTTGAGCATGCCAGCCGTCATGAATGCATTCTCGCTCTCAATCATCAGACGCTCAAGCACATACGGCGTTCCGCCCATTTTGGAGAGCTGTTTGAACGCGTTTTCATGATCCAGCGCACGCTGCTGGGCAAGCAAAACGTCCTGAGCGCCTTCGACACAGACAGCATGTCCATTCTGATCGCGAAGCATGAGCACCGGCTTTTTATCCGGCATCGCGATAAGCTTCGCCTCAAGCGGAATCCTGATCTGCTCTTTGGACATCACAGCGCGGATTTCCTCCATCTGCATCGCATCTGTCAGACGATATACCGCATCACCCGGCTTGTACCGGCCCGATGCAATGCGCACCGTCGCCTCAGCGCCGCTTGCAGTATCGCTGCCGGAATAGGTGAGATCGATTTCTTCCCTGCCGCGTACCTGAAGACCGTCGCCGTCATTGAGCGGCTCGTCCAGAAGCACTTTCGCAAGCGGTCCACGCATGGACGTAATCCTGCCCACGCGGATTCCCCAGTGATTGGGTCTTTCCCAGCTCATCAGCGCCGCATTGCTCCGGCTCATGACATAGCCCTCGGTGAATCCGCCGCGATTAAAGACCTGCTTGAGATCACGGATCGTTTTTTCATCCGGCGAATATGGAACGTGCGCCTCAGCCGCATCGAGCGCCTGACGATATGCACGCGTAATAACGCCGACATACTCCGGGCGCTTCATACGCCCTTCCAGCTTGAAGGAATACACACCGGCATCGCGCATCTGCGGGATCTTATCGATCAGCATCAAATCGCGCGTAGAAAGCAGATAGCCGCTTGTACCGTCATCCAGCTTATACGGCAAGCGGCACGGCTGCGCGCAGCGTCCGCGATTGCCGCTTCGACCGCCGATCATACTGGAGAAAAGACACTGACCTGAAACCGCAACACACAGTGCGCCATGCGCAAAAGCCTCGACCTCTACGCCCGTATCAGCCATCTTCTTCAATTCGGCAAGCGAACACTCTCTGGCCGGCACAACACGCGAAAAGCCAAGATCTCCAAGCAGTCTCGCACCCTGCGCATTATTGACGGCCATCTGCGTGCTGGCATGAAGCGTGAGCTGGGGAAAGCGCTCTCTTGCAATCCGCAAAACGCCCAGATCCTGCACGATTGCAGCATCCGCACCAACCTCGCTGAGCATTTCCAGCACGTCACACAGGTCGTCCACCTCGCACTGCTTGACGAGCGTATTGACGGTGACATAGATTCTCTTGCCTCTCTCATGGGCGTAATCCAGCGCCTCCTTGAGCTGCTGCGCATCAAAATTGCCCGCGTAGCTGCGCGCGCCAAAGGCCGTATACCCCAGATACACGGCATCTGCGCCGCAGGAAACTGCGGCAATCAGCGATTCGCGGTTTCCCGCCGGGGAAAGCAATTCCATAAAACCTCCGCACGAGGGCCCATGCCCTGAAACTCTCCATATCGCCTGCGTATATCAGCACAGCGCAAGCATGGAAAGCATTTGAAAATACGGCGACACAGAGCCTTTGCTTGTGCCGCCGCGATTGTTTACGCCTTTTTCTCTGATTTGAGCGTTTCAATCTCTCGTTTAAGGCGCGTATTCTCATCCTGTGCACTGAAAAGCTCGCCCGCAAGCGTCATCGCCGTCAGCATCGGCACCATGGCATCCGAGGCACGGGTTGTAATCGCCACCTCGCGCATCTTGCGGTCGACATAGCGCGAGATCCGCTGCACCTGACCCACATCCTGATCGGTCAGCAAAGCATATTCGCGTCCCATCAGGCGGATGAAAACCTTGTTCTTCTTCACAGCCGCCTCCGGATCAGAACCTGCCGCCCTTGATCTTTTCGACCTTGTATTCCACGCCGAAGGTTTCCACGCGGACAGACTTCATTTTCTGATCCTCATACGGCTTATCGTTGCGGCGGTCACGCGGCGCAGAAACAATCGCGTCAGCGGTCTCCATACCCTCGGTCACCTTGCCGAACGCGGCATACTGACCATCCAGATGCGGCGCATTCTCAACCATGACAAAGAACTGACTGCCGGCAGAATTGGGCATCATGCTGCGCGCCATAGAGAGCACGCCGCGCGTGTGCTTGAGCGGATTCGGGAATCCATTGCGCGCAAACTCGCCCTTAATGCAGTAGCCCGGACCGCCGATACCCTGACCCATCGGATCGCCGCCCTGAATCATGAATCCCGGGATCACACGATGGAAGATCACGCCGTCATAAAATCCCTTATTGGCCAGCTCGATGAAATTTGCCACGCTGTTGGGCGCAATTTCCGGATAGAGTTCGCCGGTCATCTTCATGCCATTTTCCATTTCGATGGTAAAAATCGGATTGCTCATCTTAGTTTCCTCCTGATATACACGAAATTAATATATTGCAAGACAATATGTGCAAGTCTGATCACGCTTGCAATGTGTCAGGCCGGCACAGCGCAAGCAGATTTTCACTCAGAAGCCTGCGCACGTCGCGTTCCACCGCGCTGCTTTCGAGCTCATAGCCCGTTCTTGCCAACGGCAGATATACGTCGCAAAGCGCCTGCCAGATCTTTTCCTTTTCCAGCAGCCAGCGGCCGAGCATCTGCTCCGGCAGCGACGCACAGCTGCTGTACGGCACAAACCGCGTGCCAAGGCGCTCCAGCGCATAGTCCATCAGTTCAGCGCCGTCAAGACACACAAGCAGCCGTACCCTGCGCACAGCCTCGTCAATCAGGCGCTTTTGCGCCTTTTCACAAGCCCTGACAAGCGCGCGCACGCCTTCGAATTCATCCAGCAAAAGCGCAAAGCGCGCGACTTCTTCCTCGTTTTTCAGATACACATGCAGCGCAAAGCCCCGGTCCTGACACAGCGGAAGCAGACAATAGCGCAGCGTGTAATCATCAAAATGCTCCAGCAGCAGGTTATGCGCGCCGCACAGGTCAGCCGCCTCGGCAATGCGCTTTGCCGCGCCGGCATAATCCACGCCATAGCGGCCCGGCACAAACCATTCGCCCGCGCAGGACAGCAGCGGCTCGAATCGATCGTCCTCGAAAGCGGTCTGCGCAGCATCGTCGGCATTCACGCGAACCAGAACGCACATGGCGCGCATCGTATCGAGCACCTCGCGCAGATATGCCGGGCGCTCATACTGCATTTGCAGCGTATGGGCGCGATCCAGATCCCGGACCGACAGATCCAAGGCATCCAGCGCAGCAAACATCGCACGTGCATCGGCCGCAAACGGCGTTTGCTCAGCCGTCGTGCGCTTCAATGCCTCGCCTGGCGTTGCCGCAGGGCGAGCCCACAGATCAAGCAGAGGCTCAACGCCAACTTCGCCGTGCGTCACATTAAAATCGAGCAGCGCTTCACATACGCCCGCGCGACGCACCATCTGCTTGACGCAGCGCCGCAATTCCTGTTTATCGCTGATGATCATGAAGCCTCACACTCCCCTTTGCACGCCGGCGATGCGCGCCGCCTTTTCTTCAAATGCATCACGCTTGCGGCGCACCATTTCATCCACACGCGCAATGTACTGCTCGATGTTGGCAATATTCGGTGCGCGCAGGATCTTTTCCTCTTGCCGCATGACACATTTTGAGATACCGCCCGCGCCAAGTGCGAGCACGCTGGTAGTCTCTTCCATGTTATCGATATTGTAGCGGCAGATGCTGCGTTTTCTGGCATAGCCGACATTCTCAAGGTTTTCGGCCATGTATTTCTGCCTGTAAAGATAATAAGCCCGCATACCCATTGCATGCGCTGTCTCTCTGCCAAGCGCCACCATGCGCGCAACGTCCTCTTCCTGCTGCCTGTATTTCTGTTCATGCAGCTTCGAGGAACGCTTGATAGCCAGCGTATGCACGGTCAGGCTGTCCGGATTCAGATCGCGGATGACGTCAAGCGTATGGGTAAACATGGCCAGATCCTCGCCCGGCAGGGCTGCGATCACATCCATGTTGATATCGTCAAAGCCGAGGCTGCGAGCCATATGATAGCAATCAATCGTCTGCTGCGCGGTATGTGCACGTCCGATGATGGATAGCGTCTGATCATTCATGGTCTGCGGGTTGATGGAAATGCGCGTCACAGGATGCATGCGCAGCATGCTGAGTTTCTGCGCATCGAGCGTATCCGGCCGACCGGCCTCCACAGTCAGTTCGCTAAGGTCGCCAAAGCGCTGATGCATATGGGAAAGCAATCGGTCGAGCTGGGTCGTGCTCAGGCTGCTGGGTGTACCGCCGCCAATATAGCCCACACGGATGTCCAGCCCCATGTCCCGCGCCATCTCGCTGCACAGGTCAATCTCGTGAAACAGCGCCTCAAGATACGGCTCTACCAATCTACCATTGCCGATCTCGCCGGACGAGAACGAGCAGTAAGCACAGCGTGTCGTGCAGAACGGAATGCCGATATACAGATCGCAGGCATTGACCGGTCGCTGAATCAGTCCGTCCTGCGCATCGATGATCTCATCAAGCAGATCGAGCTTTTCATCGGACAAATCAAACAGCTCCGAAAGCGCAGCCCTCGCTTCCTCGCGGGTCTTTCCTCTTTCCATCTGCTGATAGTAAAGTCTCGTCGGTCTGATGCCGGTCAGTGATCCCCATGCAGGCCGCCTGCCGGTATACTCCTTGAACAGGCGGTAGCAGCAGCGCTTGATCAGGCGCTTGAGCTGCCGCTTCTCTTCCAGACCGCCGCAGGTCACCGCTGCGCCTCTCAGTGTTACGGTATGCGCGCGCCCGGCGATGAGCTCAAAGCGCTCGATCCACTCGCCGTTTTCATGCTCATGAGAATGAACAAGCTGAGCATCATGGTTTTCTTCCAGCGTCACCGCTGCGCCTTCGCCATAGAACAGACGCACGACATCAGCGATATCGTTCACAAAACCATCAAACGGCGTTCTGATAGCGATTTTCACGCGTAGTTCCCCCGTTCCCATGCGATCTTTGTCTTCATCCCATGGCCCGGATAAGCAACCGTCTCGCCGGGCAGCGCCATCAGTCGCGTAAGCGATGCAATCATCTCGCCAGCATCCCCGCCGGGCAGATCGAGCCTGCCATAGCTGCCATAAAACAGTGTATCTCCTGAAACAGCGTACAGCCGTTTTGAAAGCAGACGCCGCCGGGCGTGTGTCCGGGCGTATGCAGCACGGTCAGCTCCACACCGGCCTCGCGCACCACATCTCCCTCGTGAAGCAGCACATCGGCCGCTGGCAGAATGAGCTGCGTATTGACAACACTGCTGAGATTGAGCGACGGGCTGCGAAGCGCAGGCGCATCCAGTTCATGCACATAGAGCTTTGCGCCCAGATCGAGCCAGTGTCCGGCAAAAAGCATGTGGTCAAAATGTCCATGGGTGAGCAGTACGGCGCAAACTCTGCGATTGCCAACAGCAGATGCAACCTTCTGAACCTCTGCGCCGGGATCGATCACCAGACAGCCCTCGTCGCCCTGCACGCCGACCACATAGGTATTGACCTCCAGCGGCCCGCCGGGCACAATGCGGATATCAAGCTGTTCCATCAGAATGTCCTCCTGGAATCCAGCAGCATCGTCACCGGGCCGTCATTGATGAGCGAAACCTTCATATCAGCCTGAAAAATACCCGTCTCCACATGGATACCCTTTTCGCGAAGTCCCTTACAATAGGCTTCATACATCGGCACAGCCACATCCGGACGCGCCGCCGTGGAAAAACTCGGACGGCGTCCATGGCGCGCATCGCCATGAAGCGTGAACTGCGAAATCGCCAGAATCTCGCCGCCATCATCCATGATCGAACGGTTCATCTTACCGGCCTCGTCCTCAAAAATGCGCAGACCGGCTGTCTTTTCCACGCAGTATTTCACATCATCAAGCGTGTCGCCCTGTTCCACGCCGCACAGAACCATGAAGCCCTTGCCGATGGAGCCGACAACATTGCCGTCCACCTTCACGCTGGATTCAAGCACCCTCTGTATAACCAGTCTCATGATCAATCCCTGCTTTCGTTATCGTATAATCGCGGCAGTCCATCCCGTACAGATGCGCATGGCAGCAGCCGCTCAGGATGCAAGCCTGCCGGTCAGACGCGGAAAATCTCAATGGTATCCTGCCGCTTGGCAATCTGCTTGATTACCCAGTCAAGCTCCTGCTTGCTGGCAACCTGCAGCGTAAGCTCAATGGTGCAGGTCTGATTGCTGTTGACACGCGCATTGAGCGCACAGACAGTCACCTTCTGCGCAGACAGGTAGCTCATCAGATCGGCCAGCAGGTTGCTTCTGTCAACGGCAAGAATCTGGATGGAACCGTTATAGGACGAATGCGTCGTATCGGACCATTCCGCTTCAATCCAGCGCGCCGGATCATGTGAGTCATTCACATTCACGCATTCGCGGGAGTGAATCGTCACGCCGCGTCCTCTTGTGATATAGCCGATGATCTCGTCGCCCGGCAGCGGGGTACAGCACTTGGCAAAATGCACCTGGCAGCCCGGAAGCCCCGCCACGCGGATACCCATGTCATCCTTGGATGCGGATTTTCCGCCCTTGGGTGCTGGCTGCTCGGTCGCAACGCGCGGGAGCACGGGAACGAGCGGCTTTTCATGGCTCTTTTGCTCCTCGCGAAGGCGCGTGATCACATGGGCCGCCGTGATGCCGCCGCAGCCGACCGCCG
This sequence comes from Clostridia bacterium, assembly GCA_017545905.1. Lineage (GTDB taxonomy): Bacteria > Bacillota > Clostridia > Christensenellales > Aristaeellaceae > Ventricola. Next base: position 16,728 of record JAFWXL010000084.1, read on the forward strand.
CGTAGAGATCATTGAGATCGGCGAAGGAGAACTTGCGCAGAATCGGCTCTGCATACTCCGGCTTCATGAGCACGGACAGGGTCGATGACTGACGCTTTGCCTCCGCATCCAGCATGGACTTGCCAGTGGCGATGTTCTCATCCTTGAGCTCTTTTTTATAGAAATTGCGAATCTTTGCCTTGGCCTGAGAGGTCTTGACGATCTTCAGCCAGTCGCGGCTGGGGCCCTTGCTGTTCTGCTGGGTGATGATCTCGACAAAATCGCCCGTATCCAGCTGGGCGTCAAGCGTCACAATTCGGCCGTTGACCTTCGCGCCGACACACTTATTGCCGACGGCGCTGTGGATACGGTAAGCAAAGTCGATGGGCGTCGCGCCGCGGGGCAGATCAACGATCTCACCTTTGGGTGTAAAAACGAAGATTTCATCGCTGAACAGATCGACCTTGAGCGAGGAAATAAACTCCTCAGAATCACGCATATCGTTCTGCCAGTCCAGAATCTGACGCAGCCAGTATAGCTTGTTATCCATGCTGCTGGCTGCCTGCTTGCCCTCTTTGTAGCGCCAGTGCGCCGCAATGCCGTATTCTGCGATGCGATGCATCTCATGCGTACGGATCTGCACCTCAAATGGCATGCCGTTTTCGCCAATGACCGTCGTATGCAGCGACTGATACATGTTCGGCTTGGGCATGGAGATATAATCCTTGAAGCGATTGGGAATCTGCTTCCAGAGCGTATGCACGACGCCGAGCACTGCATAGCAATCCTGCACGCTGTCTACCAGCACACGCAGGGCAATCAGGTCAAAAATCTGCTCAAACGGCTTATGCTGAAGCACCATCTTGCGGTAAATGCTGTAGAAATGCTTCGGACGGCCATCAATTTCGAACTTGATGCCCATTTCGGCGATTTTATCGCCCAGCGTCTTCATAAAAACCTGAATATACGCCTCACGCTCCGAGCGCTTCATGCCGACCTTGTTGATCAGATTCTGATATCCTTCCGGATCCAGATAGCGCAGACAGAGATCCTCAAGCTCCTGCTTGATCTTGTACACGCCAAGGCGGTGTGCCAGCGGCGCATAGATATCCAGCGTCTCCTGTGCGATGCGGCGCTGACTCTCGGGCTTCTGCGCCTTGAGTGTGCGCATGTTGTGGGTGTGGTCTGCCAGCTTAATGAGCACGACGCGGATGTCCTTGCTCATCGCCAGAATCATCTTTCGGATGGACTCTGCCTGCTGCTCCACGCGCGAGGAAAAATCAAGCCGCTTGAGCTTTGTGACGCCATCGACAAGCAGCGCAACCTCCTGACCAAACTCCTTGGTGACAACCTCGAGGGTTACTTCCTCGCAATCCTCTACCGTATCGTGCAGAAGGCCGGCAGCAATCGTCGGCGGGTCCAGCATAAGGCGGGCAAGAATGCCAGCAACCGTGAGCGGATGGAAGAAATACGGCTCGCCGGATTTGCGCATTTGTCCCTCATGTGCCTTTTGGGCAAAATGGTACGCCTTTTCGACCATCGCGACGTCGGATTCCGGATGATATTTGACCACAATCTGAATCAATTCTTCCAGGCTTCTGCATTCTTCGTGTGTCAAGCAGGTATACCCCCTTATCCCTTCATGCTTTTGAGTCCGCGGCGCAGCACGCTGGATTCCAGCGATACCTTCCCGCTGGGAATCATCCTGTAATGCAGCGGTTCACGGGTAAACTCCAGCAGCTTCAGCTCGCTGAACACATTCAGTGCAAAGAGCACCTTGCTCTCGGTCAACCCTGTTTCGGCAGCAAGTATGCCCATTGAGCATTCCATTTTCTCCCTCTGGCGGAGCACACGGAAAATCGCGCGCAGATCATCGTCGCTGCACAGCAGCCTGTCCGCCGCCTGTGCCTGATGGGACGCCATGTCCGTCACCTCAATGATGCGCGCCTGAGGGAACCGCCTGATTGCCTCGCTGCGCTCACCTTCGCTGACAAAGCCATCCAGCGCAACAATCGCAGCGGGATGGCAGTTGAGCTTTTCCCAGTCAGGCGCCATAACCAGCGTATTGAAGCTGCGGATGTCATCCAGAGCATTGACAGCATAGTCCAGCTGCGCATGCAGAATGGCCAGATGAATATTGAGCATCTTCAGCGCCGAAAGGGAGTGCACGCAAAGAAGCGTTCCCTGATAGCCTGTGAGCAATTCACCGGCGAGCACAAGCTTCGCCTGTTCAAGCGTCATGCGCTGAATGCACTCAGCAGCGCACCGTTCTTCCGGCAGCATCAGAGAACGGATCACCGCCTCGTCAACATCCGTCATCCTGCGCTGGCACTCGGCCAAAAACGCCTTTGCAGGCATATACGCCTGAAGCTGGCGAAGCTCGCACTGCACGCTCCTGCGATCCTGCCAGACATTGATCGAAAGGCCAACAACCGCTTCCACAACCTCGGGCATCGATCTTGCTCTGTCGCCCATACGAAAGCCGATTGCATTGCGCATTTCGCCGCTGCCGGACAGACGCATGCGAAGATGCGCGCCCTCCTTGCCGATCGTGCGCACATCCGTTGTATGCACGCCGCGCACGCAGAACACCGGTGCAGGATTGCCGAAGCCGGTTGGCTGCATCGATGAAAATGCATTGACCAGTTCCTCAGTCATATCGCTGAGTTCCAGTTCCAGATCATATTCTTCCGTCGGAATAAACGCTTCAGGCTCAGACTGGGCAAGAATGGCCTGCGTCAGACGACGCCTGAATTCTGCAACATGCTTTTTCTCGATGGTCAGACCTGCCGCCTGTGCATGGCCGCCGAAGCGGACAAACAGATCCCGGCACGTCGCCATGGCCTGATGAATATCCACGCCCGGAATCGAGCGCGCAGAACCCACGCAGAGCTCGCCGTCCTGCGCAAGCAGGATGGCCGGCCATTTGTATTTTTCAACCAAGCGAGAAGCGGCAAGACCGATCACGCCGGGATTCCACCCTTCGCCGCACACAACAATAGCGCGCTCGCTCAGGAAATCGATTTCGTTTCTTGCTTTTTCATCCGCCTGCGCGAATATCTCCAGCTCAATCTCACGGCGCTTGGTATTATCCTGATCCAGCTCCGACGCGATCTCCCTCGCAGTATCGATACGGCGCGTGGTCAGAAGATCCACGCCGCGCGAGGCCAGCGCCAACCGGCCGCCTGCATTGATGCGCGGCGCCATGCGGAACGCCACATCGGACGCAGAGACGTTTGCCGGATCCACGCCGGCAGACTCCATCAGCGCAATCAGACCGGGACGCTGAGACAACGCCATGGCCTTGAGACCAAAGGAAACGATCACCCTGTTTTCATCCAGCAGCGGAACGATATCGGCGATAGTCGCAAGCGCGGCAAGCTCCCACAGAGATGAAATGGCCTCCATGCCGCCAAGCGCCTGCACGAGCTTGAATGCAACGCCCGCGCCGCAAAGCCGGCGGAACGGATAGCTGCCCAGCAGCGGATTGAGCACAGCAGAGCACTGCGGCAGCTCAGGCCCCAGCTGGTGATGATCCGTGACGATCACGCGCATACCAAGTTCGATCGCACGCGCCACTTCATTCGGACAGGTGATGCCGCAGTCCACAGTGATGAGCAGTCTGGCATGCGAAGCGATCTGCTCAACCGCGGCAATATTCAGTCCATAGCCCTCTCCGTGGCGATCCGGGATATAATAATCCACCTTCGCCCCCTGCTTTCGCAGATAGGTGAGCAAAATGGCTGTGGCAGTAACGCCATCCACGTCATAATCGCCGAAGACAACGATTTCTTCACCTTTTCTGATGGCATCGCGGATCACAGCAACAGCCTTATCCATGTCCTGCATGAGCATCGGATCGTATAGATCATCCATCTTCGGATGCAGATATTTTTCGATCTTTTCTTTTGTATCGATACCGCGGTCGAGCAGCAGACAAAGAAGCTGATCCGGCACACCCAGCGTTTTCAGCTCTTCCGGAATCTCCTGCTGCTGATGCTTGGGCATAAATCTGAGCATATTTGCGGCCTCCTTTCCATCAAAATGTGGATGAATAACTTCTGCTTGGGGATGAGCATGCACTTCAAGCGCATCTCCAAACAGAAAAACTGAAAAGAATGAAAGACCGTAAGGGCGGGATGCGCTCCCGCCCTTACGATACGGTTTTGTTACGCCTTCTTGCCTTTGGTTCGCAGATCCATCAGCAGCGCCCAGACATAGCCATTGATCAGGTTCGCGCTGTATACGCCGGCGATCATGCCGATAATCAGCGGAAGCGCGAACTGCTTGATGGAGTCGACGCCCAGGATATACAGGGTGACGACCGTCAGCAGCGTGGTGATGGTGGTGCTCAGCGTACGCGGCAGGGACTCTGTCACAGACAGATTGACGATCTGCTCACGCGGCAGCTGACGCACGCCCTGCTTGCGGGAATTCTCGCGGATGCGGTCAAAGATGATGATGGTGTTGTTGATGGAATAACCAACAATCGTCAGCAGAGCGGCGATGAAGGTCGTTTCCACGCGGATAAAGCCGCGCAGGATCACGACGAAGGACATCATGATCGCCACGTCATGCATGAGGCCGATAATCGCAGCCAGACCGGAATACAGGTCAAAGCGGAACGCGATGTACACCAGCATGAGCACGGCAGCTAGCGTCAGGGACTTGATCGCATTGTTGATCAGCTCGCCGCCGACGACAGCGCCGACGCGGGTGATGTCAACATACTCGATCGCCGGATACGTCGCGGCGAGCTTCTCTTCCAGCTGGGTACGCAGGTCGTCGGTGTTCTCGACATCCTTGATACGGATTTGAACCTGCGTATTGCCCTCGCCGGTCGCAGCGATCTGCGCGTCGGCGATGCCGCACTCGCTGAGCGCTGCCTTGACATCGTCAGAAACGAATTCCTGACCGAGGTTATAGGTCATCAGGGTACCGCCGGTAAAGTCAATACCCAGATTCATGCCCATGCCCATCATGGTCATGACCAGCGCGATAACCATGATCGCGATGGAAAGCGCCGCGCAGGGCTTGAGGCGATTCTTCATTTCGAATTTCATGATACTATCCTCCCCGCCTTAGCGCACGTAGAGCTTCTGGTTCTTGATGCCAAGATCGGCAAAGATGTCCAGCAGCTTATGGGTGACAAAGATCGCGGTGAACATGGAAGTCGCAACGCCAATGCCCAGCGTAAGCGCGAAGCCGCGGATGGTACCGGTACCAAAGGCATAGAGCACGACAGCAGCGATGATCGTGGTGACGTTCGCGTCGATGATCGCTGAAAGCGCATGAGAGAAGCCCTTCTTGATGGAAGACGGCAGCGGACGACCCACAGCCAGCTCCTCGCGGATGCGCTCGAAGATGACGACATTCGCGTCGACAGCCATGCCGATGCCAAGGATGATACCCGCAACGCCCGGCAGAGTCAGCTGCGCGCCGGTGAGCGCCAGCAGCAGCACGACGATCATGATATAGATGGTGAGCGCGATATCAGCCACGAGGCCGCACAGGCGGTAACGCAGCAGCATGAAGAGCATGACCAGCGCAACGCCGATCACGCCGGCAAGAACCGCCTTGTCCAGCGCTTCAACGCCCAGCGTCGCAGAAATCGCGCTGACCTCCAGCTGGCTCAGATTCAGCGGCAGCGCGCCGGAGAGAATCAGCGTCGCCAGATTCTTGGCCTCATCAGCAGTGAAATCACCGGTGATCTGGCCCTGGCCGCCCGCGATCACGGAATTGACGGTCGGCGCAGAAATGACCTCGCCGTCAAGGGTGATGGAGATGGTCTTGTGCAGATTGGCAGCAGTCGCCTCGGCAAAGATCTTCGCGCCCTCATCGCTGAGCTCGAAGGCCACGCACGGCAGGCCGTTCTCGTCCTGAGAAGCGGCGGCGTTCTTGATCATGGAGCCTTCCATGAGCACAGCGCCAGCCTCGTCAACGAAGTTCAGCTGCGCCGGAGTGCCGATGATGCGCAGGATTTCATTGGGATCGGAGACGTTCGGAATCTCCACACGGATGCGGTCGGTGCCCTGACGGGTAACGGTCGCCTCGGTGAAGCCCTGACGGGTCAGACGGCTGGTGAGGATGGAAACGGTGGAGCTCATCTTCGTCTCGAAGTCGGCAGAGCCATCGTCATCCGCAGCGTAGACGGTGTACACGCCGCCGCGCAGATCCAGACCCAGGGAGATCGCTTCGCCCCAGGGCTTGAGGTAGTGAATCATCGAGCCCTTGCCGATACCAAACAGCGCCACGTATCCGCAGACAGCGACAACTACCAGGATGGCAACGAGCGAGACGATCGCGCGCGTGCGCGGGTTCTTCACATTTTTGTTCGCCATAGTGATTTTCCTCTCTTTATCTTGTTTGATCGGTTCTGAAGAAACAGGATGCTTCTTAAACAAAACCGTCTCCCAGCGCAAAGGACTGATACACCGAGCGCATATACGTCCTGGAGCCCAGGATGTTGCCGTTGGCATCGCTGAGCGCACGGTGACTCAGCATCCGATCCTGCCGCTCGGGCGTCACCTGTATATATGGCGCGCTATGCTCGCGCCGTATCACAAGGCTGCTTTCTATCCGCTGTGCAATTACCCGCGAGAGCTCTGCACAGATGGATTCAGGCGGCCTGAGCTGCATGGGTTTCTCCTGAATTTCGGAGCCGATCAGGCGTGAACCTCCGCTCAAAAGCAGGCAGACAAAGACGAAAAGCATGCATACAAGCAGCAGCGATCGTTCGCTCTTTTTCGCCATGACATCCGCCTCCTCCCACGCAAGGTTAGGATAACCCATAATCGAATACATTCTATTATATGCATAAAATCGCATATCGTCAAGATTGATCCGGGCAAACACAGGCTTCATGGATAAAAAAACGCCGCTTTCCATACGAAAAGCGGCAATTACCTGATAATTCTGTTTATTTGCGCAGGCTGATGATCCCATCCAGAATGTGTTCCGCAACAGCATCCTTGGTCAGCAGCGGCAGCGACACCATATTTTCCTTCGTGATCAGGGTCACGATATTGGTATTCACGTCAAATCCGGCGCCCGGCGCCGTGACATCGTTGGCGACGATCATGTCCAGATTCTTTTTGGCAAGCTTGCCTCTTGCATGCTCGAGCACGTCGTTGGTCTCGGCAGCAAAGCCGACAAATGTCTGATCGGCCCGCTTCCCCGCGCCAAGCGTCGCCGCCACATCGGGATTCTCCACCAGCTCGATCACCATATCTGCACCGCCGCGTTTTTTCATCTTCTGTGGCGCAATCTCCTTCGCCCTGTAATCTGCCGGCGCAGCAGACTGGATGATAATATCCTGCTCAGCCACATGCGCCAGCGACTTTTCCAGCAGATCCTGCGTAGTCAGAAACGGCACAACCTGAACGCCCTGCGGCGGCTCGATGGCAACCGGACCGGTGAGCAGCGTAACTTTCGCGCCGCGCCTTTGGGCGGCACGCGCGATGGCATAGCCCATCCTGCCGGAGGATCTGTTGGAGATATAACGCACAGGATCAAGCGCCTCGCGCGTGGGACCCGCGGTCACCATGATGGAAAGCCCTTCCAGATCGCGCTTGCGGTTAAGCACATCAAGCGCCCGCTCAGCAATCACGGATACATCTTCCAGCTTGCCCGCGCCGCTGTCGCCGCAGGCCAGATGGCCGGTCGCTGGCGCGACAACATGTACGCCGCGCGCCTCAAGCGTTCTGATATTCTGCTGTGTCGCAGGATTCTGCCACATGCCGGTATTCATTGCCGGCGCGATCATCACAGGCGCTTTGGTCGCCATGACGGTGGTGGAGAGCATGTCGTCGGCGATGCCATTGGCCATCTTGCCGATGATATTCGCTGTTGCAGGCACGATCAGGAACAGATCCGCCCGCTTGGCCAGCGCAATATGCTCAACCTCCCATGTCGCCGGCCGCTCAAACGTATCGACGGCGACAGGATGACCGGAAAGCGTCTCAAACGTCAGGGGCGCGACAAACTGGCACGCATGCTTCGTCATCACCACATACACATCCATGCCCTGCTTTTGCAGCAGGCGAAGCAGCTCACATGCCTTATATGCAGCAATGCCCCCGGTGACACCGAGGACAATGCAGGTATTCTTTTTACTTGACATCGATGTCGGCGCTGCGCTCATAGGTGATCAGGCCGCGATCGACCTCGTCCACCGCGATGGAGACGGGCATATTCTCCTTGTCCTTGGCGTCGATAAGCGGCGGAATGCCGTCCATAAGCTGACGGGCACGCTTGGAAACCTCAACCACGAGCGTATAGCGGCAGTCAGCCTTCTCCAGAAGCTGCAGAATGTTGGGATTGGTCATAGACATATTCAGAATCCTCCTCTGCGGGCTGTGCCCGCTTCCATGTCAGAATGTGTTAACGATTTTAAGCACGGTTCGTTTCCTTCAGGTAGATGCTGCGCAGTTCCTGGTAGGCGGCTTCAAGATCGCCGCCATTGACAATGCGATACTTGTAACGCCCGGCGTATTCCAGTTCACCGCGCGCGGTTTCAAGGCGCTTGAGAACCTTTTCCTCGGTCTCAGTGCCGCGTCCGCGCAGGCGGCGCTCCAGCTCCTCAAAGCTGGGCGGCAGCACAAAGATGCTCACGCAATCGGGCATGCGCTCCATGACCTGCATCGCACCCTGCACCTCAATCTCGAGCAGAACATTCTTGCCCTGATCGAGCAAGCTCATGACGTATGACTTCGGCGTGCCGTAGCAATTTCCGGCAAACTGCGCATACTCCAGAAAATCATTATTCGCGATGCGCGATTCAAACTCCTGCTTGCTGATGAAAAAGTAGTGCTTGCCGTCGATCTCGCCCTCGCGCGGCGCACGCGTCGTTGCAGAAACCGAAAACGCCATCTGTTCGCCAAACTCCTCAAAGAGCTTCGCATTGAGCGTGCCTTTGCCCACGCCGGACGGGCCGGAGAACACAAACAGCGTTCCTCTCTCTTGCGTCTGCATCAGGCTTCTTCCTCCTCCACAATCGTGGTATTGTCCTTGACGTCGAAGCGATGCGCTATCGTCTCAGGCTGCACAGCCGAGAGAATCACGTGGTCGCTGTCGGAAATGATCACCGCGCGCGTGCGGCGGCCGTAGGTCGCGTCGATGAGACGGCGCTCCTCTTTGGCCTCCTGAATGATGCGCTTGACCGGCGCAGATTCCGGGCCGATGATCGCAATGATGCGGCTGGAGGAAATGAAATTTCCATAGCCGACGTTGATGAGCTTGATATCCATAGTTCCTCCGAGGTCGGGGGACGTTGAGGCTGCCGCCTCAAACTCCGCCTGAGGGATATCATCCCTCAGACTCCCTTCTTCCGCTTCGCGGCTGTTTTAAGCAATTCTATCTTATCCCTCCGCTGCGCGTACGCGCAGCGATGAAGGGGTTCGGGGACAATGTCCCCGGGCGGGTCTTAGGGCGGCAGCCCTAACGTCTCCCCCGCTTTACTCCACGTTTTGCACCTGCTCGCGCAGCTTCTCGATTTCGCCCTTGGCAGAGACGACCGCCTGAGCGATCATCGTATCGGAAGCCTTGGAGCCGATGGTATTGACCTCGCGGTTAAGCTCCTGTACAAGGAAGTCCAGCTTACGGCCAACAGGCTCGGTAAGCTCAACGGTCTCGCGGATTGCAGCGATATGGCTGAGCAGACGAACGAGCTCCTCATCGATCGCAGCGCGATCGGCAAAGATAGCAACCTCGGTGATCAGCCTCGCCTCATCGATCTCGCCCTCAGTCAGCGCGGCAATGCGCTGATGCAGCTTATCGCGATACTCCTCCACCACCAGCGGCGCGCGTTCAAGCACGCGTTCGCGGATAGAGGCAATATTGGCAATTTTCTCAAGGATGTCCGCACGCATGCGCGCGCCCTCCTGCTCGCGCATGACGATCAAACCGTCCAGCGCGCCGCAAAGCGCACGCTCAAACAGCTCGCGCACAGCCTGCTGGTCCTCTTCCTTCTCCTGAACCGTCAGCACGTCCGGAAGGCGGGCATAATCGGTCAGCGGCACGTCGGCATTCTTGCCTACAGCGCCTGCCAGTTCGCAAAGCGCCTTCTGATAGGCCACTGCCAGCGCGGTATCAACGCGAACCTCCTTGGCGTCCTGACGATGGTTCGCATAACTGACGAACACGTCGACATGACCGCGCGACAGCCTCGCGCCGACGCCCTTGCGCACTGCGTCATCCAGAAACGACAGCGTGCGCGACAGCCTGTAGGAAATATCCAGAAAGCGGTGATTAACGCTCTTGACCTCCACGGTCATCTCGCGTCCATCCTCTTCAATATGGCATCGGCCATAACCGGTCATGCTCTTCACAGCAGGAACACTCCTTCTTCTTGTGCAGGTAAGCTATCGGATAATTATATCATTTCTGCAGGAAATTGGAAAGATGAAACCGCGTGATTTCGTTTGATTTTCCTGCTTTTTATACCGTTATGCGCAAATCCGGTTACATTTTGAGCAGATCGTCCATGCTCACCTGCGCGGCATCGTCTGCTTTGGGCGCAGGCTGCCTTTCACCTCCGACAAGCGACAGGAATTCCGCTTCATCCATGATGCGAACGCCCAGCTTCTGCGCCTTTTCCAGTTTGCTGCCGGCGCTCTCGCCCGCCAGCACAACACTCGTCTTTTTGGATACGCTGCCAGCAGCCTTTCCGCCGTTTCTGCGGATGATCTCCTCCGCCTGTGTACGCGTTAGCGTGGGAAGCGTACCCGTGAGCACGAATGTCATACCCGCAAAGCGATCTCCTGCGGTTTCTTCCTGATGCATCTGCGGGCGCACGCCGCACTCAAGCAGCCTGCGCACAAAAGCGTTGTTTTCCTCATCGGCAAAGAATTCGACAATCGACGCCGCGACAATGCCGCCCACATCATCCAGGCTGACAAGCTCCTCTTCGTCCGCCTGCATCAGGGCCTCCAGCGAGCCGAAATGCTCCATCAGGTCGCGCGCTGTTTTTCTTCCGATATTGGGAATGCCGATAGCAAACAGGAACGCATCCAGCTCGCAGGACTTGCTCTTTTCCAGCTCGGAGAGCAGCTTATCCGCTTTCTTCGCGCCAAATCCCTTGAGTACCAACATGCTCGCCTTATCAAGCGTATACAGATCAGCCGCACTGCGCACGCCGAGGTGATCGTAGAAGAGTTCAGCCGTCTTCTCGCTGAAGGCCTCGATATCCATACCCTGACGCGAGGCAAAATGCGCCATACGGGCAATCGCCTGCGGACGGCAGGTCTTTCTGTTCAGACAGAAGATATGCGCGCCGCGCTGAGTGAGCGCCTGACCGCAAGCCGGACAGACGTCAGGCGGGAGAATATCGGTTTCGGGCGCCTCGCCCTCGCCAGTCCATACGACGCCCATGATCTCCGGAATGACGTCGTTGGATCGGCGCACCCATACATCGCTGCCCACGCGCACGCGCTTTCGGCAGATGTCGCCGTAGTTATTGAGCGTTGCGCGCTTGACCGTTACGCCGCAGATATCCACCGGAACAAGATGCGCCAGCGGTGTAAGCTTTCCCGTACGACCAAGCTCCCACGAGACGTCTTCAAGCTTTGTGACCGTCTCCTGCGCGGCAAATTTGAATGCAATCGACCAGCGCGGGAATTTATCCGTCGTGCCCAGCACCTCACGCGTGCGCATATCGGTGAGCTTGATCGTCGCGCCGTCGATGAGAAAATCAAGCGTATCGCGAGCCGATTCGATCTGATGAACAAGCGCCATCGCTTCATCTATGGTATTTGCCATGCCCGAAAACGGGCTGACAGGCAGACCATTTTCCCGAAGAAAGGCCATCATCTCCTGCTGAGAGGCAAAGCTCTTTCCTTCGATGTAACCCACCTGATAAAACAATGCGTCCAGATTCCTGCTGGCTGTCACCTTCGGATCCAGATTCCGCAGCGCGCCGGCAGCGGCATTTCGCGCATTTTTAAGCGGTTCATCGGCTGTTTCGTTGTACTTTTCCAGCTCGGAGAGCTTCATGATGCACTCGCCCTGTACTTCCATACGGCCTGTGAACGGAATCGAATGCGGAATGCAGCGGATGGTCTTCGCCTGCGGCAGAATACCTTCTCCCGTCTCTCCGTCTCCGCGCGTGGCGGCCTGCACAAGCCTGCCGCCATCGTAGGTCAGGTTGAGCGTGAGGCCGTCGAGCTTATATTCGACGCAGTATGTGTTATCAGGCAGTCCGCCGGCTTCCTGCGTCAGCTTCTCGCAGCGCTGCGCCCATGCGATGATTTCCTCTTCGCTCTGCGCCTTGTCCATGCTCCACAGGCGCGCAATGTGCCGGTGCGGCCTGAAGCCTTCGAGCACCTCGCCGCCCACGCGCCGGGTTGGTGAATCCGCAAGCCGCTCGCCGGTCTCCTCTTCCAATTGTCTGAGCTGGGCATACATTGCATCCCACTCGTCATCGGACATGATGGCGTCGTTTCCATCGTAATAGACCTTCGACGCGGCATTCAGCTTTTGAATCAGCTCCTGCATGCGCTGCAGCTTGTCCATGGGTTATCCCTCCATCTTGATGATCGGTGCGATGGAGAGCGCGAATTCCTTCACGCCCACGCGCGTATCGTCAAACCTGATCATAATCCGGCTGTCTGAGCCGGTTCCCGTGACGCGGACGACCGCGCCCCTGCCGAATTTCTTATGCATGACATGATCGCCTGCGGCAAAGATCGACGGACTCACGCTCTCATGCGCCGAAGAACGGATCACCTTCGGTTCCGCACGCTGCGCCATGCCGCGCTGTACACCGGATACATTTGTGCTGCCCACACGCTCCGTATTGCCCATACCAACGCCGCTTCCCTGGCTCCAGGACAGATAGCTCTGCTTCTGTCCGGCAGGCACTGCGGTCTGATAGGCGGTTTTCGGCTTCCATGCGCCGCCTGCGCCCTGCTGCTCACCGGCAGCAAATGCGCTTGATTTGCTCCATGCCGGCTGACGCCATGCGCCGTCCTGCTGAGCAGCGCCCCTGTAAGCACCCCTGTGCTCGCCCACCGGCATGCCGAACGGATCGCGGCGCTCGGAAACATCCTCCATCACGCGCGGCGGAATATCGTCGATAAAGCGGGAACGATCATTGAACTGCATCTGATTATAGAGCATTCGCCTTGAGGCATGGGTCAGATACAGCCGCTCTCTTGCGCGCGTGATGCCGACATAGCAGAGCCTGCGCTCCTCTTCCATGCGCGCCGTATCATCCTTGCTGCGCATGGACGGGAAGAGATTCTCCTCCATGCCGACCATGAATACATTCGGAAACTCCAGACCTTTGGCGCTGTGCAGCGTCATCATCGTCACCGCGCCGCCATCTTCTGTCATCGCATCCAGATCAGACACAAGCGCGACGTTTTCCAGATAATCGGCAAGCGTCGGGTTGTCTGCCTTCTCCTCAAACTCCTTCACTGCGCCGACAAACTCACGGATGTTCTCAACGCGGGACCGGTTTTCATCATTGTCTTCCTTGGTATACTGGCTTTCCAGGCCGGTGGTATCGATGACATACTGCACAAGCTCGGTCAGTGTCATCGTCTCCGCCATCATGGAAAGGCCCATCATCAGCTCGGAGAATTTCTCCACGCTCTTACGCCCTCTGGAGCCGATGGTTTCCGGAATATCCATGCAGGCTGTGAGCAGCGGCATCTCCTGCTCGGCAGCATAACGGGCAAGCTCAGTGACCGTCGTATCGCCGATCGAGCGCTTGGGCACGTTGATGATGCGCCTGACGGAGATATCGTCCGCAGGATTGATCATCACACGCAGATACGCCAGAATATCCTTGACCTCTTTGCGGTCGTAGAACCGCAGGCCGCCGTACATGCGGTATTTTACGCCGCTCTGCACAAACGCCTCTTCAATGACGCGCGACTGCGCATTGGTGCGGTAAAGCACAGCAAAACGGGCATAATCCTCGCCCTGCACGGAAAGCGCACGGATCTGCTGGCACAGCCATGCAGCTTCCTCGCGCTCATCGCCTGCGCGGTAAAGTCGGATCATTTCGCCCGGGCCTTCATTGGTCCACAGCGCCTTATCCTTTCGGTTTTCATTGAGCGCAATCACCTGATTGGCTGCGTCGAGAATATTGGCGCTGGAACGGTAATTCTGTTCGAGCTTGATGACCTTTGCATCCGGAAAATCCTTTTCAAAATCGAGGATATTGCGGATATCCGCGCCGCGCCATCCATAGATTGACTGATCATCATCGCCGACAACGCACAGATTGCGGCTGTGCTGGGCCAGCAGGCGCACGAGCATATACTGCGCGTAGTTGGTATCCTGATACTCGTCCACGTGGATATAGTGCAGCTTGCGCTGATATGCCTCCAGCACCGGCGGGTGATTGGCAAACAGTTCCAGCGTTTTGACAATCAGATCATCGAAATCCAGCGCATTGGAGCTCTTGAGCTTTTCCTCGTAGGCGCTGTAAACGTCCTGCACCATCTGGCAGCGATAGTCCCGGTCGGATTGGGCAAACCATTCTTGCGGACCGAGCAGCTTATTCTTGGCGTCAGAGATTTTAGATTTAATCTCGCGCGGCGGCAGGAATTTCTCATCGATATTCAGACGCTTGAGAATCTCTTTGAGAGCGCTCATCTGATCGTCGTCGTCATATATCGTAAACGAACGCGTGTAACCCAGCTTTTCAATGTCGCGGCGCAGAATCTTCGCGCAGCCTGCATGGAACGTGGATACCCATACATCCGCAGCAGACGGACCGACAAGCTTTTCTATGCGCTCGCGCATCTCAGCTGCCGCTTTATTGGTGAACGTGATAGCCATGATCGTCCACGGCGGCACACCATGATCAATGAGATTCGCCACGCGATAGGTCAGCGCGCGCGTCTTGCCCGACCCTGCGCCCGCAAGCACCAAAAGCGGCCCCTCAAGCGTTTCCGCCGCGAGCCGCTGTTCTCTGTTCAGATCATTCAGATTTATGGACGGCATGATTACGCCTCCCCGGAAGTATCGTCAGGCATCCGGCTGAGCACCAGCTGATAACCGCCCGCACCATATGTCAGGCTGCGGTTGACGCGGCTGATGGTCGCCGTGCTGGCGCCGGTACACTCGGCGATATCCTGATAGGTCACCTTTTTCTTGAGCAGGCGCGCCACAGCCAGGCGCTGAGCGACAGCCTGAAGCTCCTTGATGGTAAAAATATCTTCAAAGAACAGGAAGACCTCCTCACGGGTACCGAGCGTAAGCATCGCATCGGCCAGCTCTTCGATCTGTTCGTTATTAACACGTTCGTCCAACATATGTACCTCCATATGACCATCGATTGACATATTATATCACATCCCGGGCAGGAAAAAAAGGCGAAGGCATCATTCCTTCGTCTTTTTTGTATAGTAAGCAGTTTTGCCAGGCGCATACGCTTCTGCCGCTTACTGCGGCATCATGGCATTGGCCTGAAAATCGCCTCTGGCGGCCTGAGCCGGATCGGATATGGCGCTTTCGCCGTCGATCAGCTCCAGATGGCCGACAGAAACCTCGTATGCGGTCTTTTCCACCACCGTACCGTCGGGCATCTGCTTCTGATACGCACGCGACTGGAGGCGTCCGGTCAGCGTAATCCTGTCTCCCACGCAGAGCTTGGCGGCAAAGCGCGCGCTGCGCCCCCACGTAATGCACGGAATATAGTCGCTCTTGCCATAAGCCCGGTTCACGGCGAGCATCATATCCGCAATCTCGCGGCCGAACGGTGTGGTCCTGTAGGCAGGCGCCTTGCACAGCGTGCCGGTGAGCTGGATCTGATTGGGGTTTTCACGCTCGTCAAGCTCCACGATCTTCTGAGCAAACGCCGTGATCAGCAGTCTGCCTGCGCCCTCGATGATCTTATTGTAGGAGCGCACCTGACCTTCAATGGCAAGCTCGTCGCCGTCCTTGAGCATCGCGCCGTCAAGCAGGCGCTCAGAGAGCGTAACCGGCAGGTGATCCATCGCCCCGGAAAGGCGCGGCACGCCCAGCGTCAGATAGTAAAACTTTTCGCCGAAGGCCTCGTGTCCCACGACGGGCGTGCCGATCACCTTGCCGCTCAAATGCAGTGTGTTAATGACGTTTTCCATTGTACGTCCTCCTTATTTCGTTGCTTCGCGTTATGACGATGCGTCCTGTGCGCCGGCGTTATGCCGATGGTGCGGGCGCGGGTGCTGGCGTACACAGATGCTGCCTGCCCGTGTGGTCGATCCATGTTTCGCCCTCAAGCAGCAGCTGCGATACTGGAATTATTTTGTATCCTGCCTGCGTGTAATATTCAAGAATCTCAGGAAGTGCCTCCAAAATGTATTTGGAGTCATTGTGGAACAGTACGATGTCGCCGGGATTCACGCTTTTCGTGCACTGGCGCACCATGTTTTCCCGGCCCAGATTCTTCCAGTCAAGCGAGTCTACATTCCACTGCACGCATTCATAGCCCAGCTCGCGGCTGACAAGCACAACATCATTGTTGTACTCGCCGTAAGGCGGACGAAAGAGCGTGGTCGGCGTGCCCGTGATGGACTTGACCAGATCCGAGCAGCGGCGCAGCTCCTCGGCAATCTGTGCGCGGGAGAGCTGCGACATGTGCGGATGGGTTGCGGAGTGATTGCCGATCTCATGGCCGCGGCTGACAATCTCGCGTACCAGATCCGGGTGCTTCTCCGCCCAGAAACCCACAAGAAAAAACGTGGTCTTGACATCGTATTGATCCAGAATATTCAGGATCTCCTGCGTATTTGCGCGCCCCCATGCCGCATCAAAGCTGATGGAAAGCACTTTTTCATCTGTATCGACGTTATACACCGGCAATTCTCGCGTCTTTGCCGCCGTCATCACTGCCGGCGCCGAATGCATGGGTACATAGACCAGCAGCACCGCGCCGAGCAGCAGCACCGGGATCGCCCGCTTGAGAGCATGCGGATCGAGGCGCTTTTTCTTCATTCTTCGCATCGCCTCCACTCATTCCTTCGCAGATTTTATATGAGCGGACAGCAGGTTTTAGAACGCTTCAAGCCGGTTTCATCCATAAGACGATGCCCATGTCCGTTTTCTTGCGCAAAATGAAAAGTTTCACATTCTTGCCATATTTATTCAGGTCAATTGACAGCATCCGATGCAAGCAAAAAGTGCGAAGGCAACTGCCCACGCACTCTTTTGAAATACTTATTTGATTATTGAGTGACGGCTGCATCCGTGACCACATCGTCCAGCAGCACACTCAGAAGCATCTGTCCCTTTCCACTTCTGCGCTCCACGCCAATTTCATACATGCCCATCATCGTCTGATGTCCATGCTTCTGGGTAAATGTCACCTGCTGCGCGCGGGTGACGTCCAGCACGGCGGCAAGCTGCGTGCCGGTGTCGCCGGATTTTGTCATCGGAAGAAGCTTCTGTCCCTTTGCAGCACGCTTTTGACGATCGACGTCGTCAGCCATCATGCGCTTGCCAAAACCGCGGTCGCTGATCACCAGCAGCATATCGCCAGCCTTCGGAAGGAAATGCCAGATAAGCTCATCCCCTTCAGCAAGATCGATACCCTTCACACCAGCCGTCGCGCGGCCCGTAGAAGATATCTCGCTGAGCTTAAAGCGGACAGCCATGCCCAGTTTCGAAACCAGCATCAGATCGCCCTTGTCATTTTCGCTGACGGGCATCATCGTCAGAACCTGATCCTCGCCCTTGAGGTTAATCGCGGCAAAACGCGCACGGCGAATACCGTATTCAGCAGCAGAGGTACGCTTGACCATGCCGTTCTTTGTCATAAAGAGCAGATCGCCAAATTTGCCCATCTCGTCGCTCTTTGCACAGATCATATTCACAGCTGTTTCGCCGTCGGCAAGGCCGGCGACGAGGCCAGTCAGCAGGCTGCCGCGCTCCTTGAGGCGCATGGTTTCCGGAATCTTCGCAACATCAAGCATGAAGCAATTGCCCATGTTCGTAAAGATATACAGGGATTCGTCCGTGGCGGTCTGGATCGTCTGCACGACCAGCGAAGCCATGCCCTCCTGCTGGATGAACTTATCCACCATGCGCGGGCTCATGCGCCGGATCTGGCCGTCGCGAAGCTGCACGATCGCCGTATCTTCCGCAGCGGGCTTATTCTCTACCACGGGCATCTTCGCGCTGTCATCCTCGATGAGCTCAGTGCGCCGCGCATCGCCGTATTGATCGCGGATTGCGCTCATCTCATCCTTGATGACGGCAATCAGCTTCTTTTCGCTCTTGAGAATTCCCTCCAGCCTGCGGATGGTTTTGAGAATCGCTTCATACTCTCTGCGCAGCGCTTCGATTTCAAGGCCGGTCAGGCGCTGGAGGCGAAGATCGAGAATAGCCTGTGCCTGAATGTCGGAAAGGCCGAAGCGGTTCATGAGCTGCTCCTTGGCCTCTTTGGGATTCTTGCTCTTACGGATGATGGCGATGACCTCGTCGAGGTTATTGACCGCCACCATCAGACCTTCGAGGATATGCTCCCTTGCCTTTGCCTGCGCGAGTTCGTACTTTGTGCGCCTTGTGATCACGCGTTTCTGGTGATTGATATAATAGGAAAGCATCGACTTGACGCCCATCTGCACCGGACGTCCCTCTGCGATGGCAACCATATTCACGCCGAACGTGACCTGCAGGTCGGAATACTTGTAAAGCACGGAAAGGATCTGCATCGGATCGACGTCGCGCCTGAGTTCAATCACAGCTCTAAGGCCTTCGCGGTCACTCTCGTCACGGATATCATAGATGCCGCCGAGCTGCACCTTCTTTTCCTCACTGAGCCTGAGGATCTTCTCAAGCATCGCCGCCTTGGGCACCTGATAGGGCACCTCTGTGATGACAATCAGCTTTCTGCCGGCGCTGCCATCCTCGATATGCACCTTTGCGCGCAGGGTCAGCTTGCCGCGGCCCGTCTCATAGGCACGCACGATCTCTTCATTATTGATCAGGCGGCCGCCGGTCGGGAAATCAGGCGCAGGCATGACCTGCATGATCTGCTGCAGCGTGGCGTCCGGATTATCCATGAGCAGGATCGCCGCTTCAATCGTTTCTCTGAGGTTATGCGGCGGTATATTGGTCGCAAGACCGACTGCAATGCCGGACGCGCCATTGACCAGCAGATTCGGATAGCGGGCGGGAAGCATGTCCGGCTCTTTGAGAGAGTCGTCAAAGTTGAAGCTGAAAGGCACGGTATCCTTATCGATATCGCGCAGCATCTCCATCGCCAGCGGCGCCATGCGCGCTTCCGTATATCGCATCGCCGCGGCGCTGTCGCCGTCGATGGAGCCGAAATTGCCGTGGCCGTCCACCAGAACACCGCGCAGGCTGTAGGGCTGCGCCATTCGCACCATCGCATCATAGACAGAGCTGTCGCCGTGCGGATGATACTTACCCAGACAGTCGCCGACAATTCGCGCACACTTCTTATGCGGTTTATCAGGCGTGATGCCCAGCTCATTGAGCGTAAAGAGAATGCGGCGCTGCACAGGCTTAAGGCCGTCCTCCACACGCGGCAGCGCGCGCTCAAGAATGACATGCTCAGCATACGGGATCATGGAGATGTGCATGACCTCTTCCATCGGCCGCTGGATGATCTCGTAATGCGGCCTGGCCGGCGCCTGCTCAGGCGTCTTTTTTCGTGCCATTTACTTCCCCACCTTTCCTTCCTGCGCCAGGAACGTATCCACTTTATTGAAATCTGCGTACGTGGTAATGTAATCGCGGCGCGGCTCGACCTTATCGCCCATCAGCAGCGTAACCAGACGCTCTGCCTCGGCCACATCCTCCAGCGTCACCTGCATGAGCTGGCGGTTATCCGGATTCATGGTCGTCTCCCAGAGCTGAGACGGATCCATCTCGCCCAGACCCTTGTAGCGCTGGATCGTATATCCGCGTCCGATAGAAGCCGTCACCTTCGAAAGCTCCTTATCGTCATAGGCATAGTTGATCTTGTCGCCCTTGGCCACGCGATACAGCGGCGGCATGCCGATATAGACATGGCCCTCGGTGATCAGCGGGCGCATATAGCGATAGAAGAACGTGAGCAGGATAGCGCGGATATGCGCGCCGTCCTGATCGGCATCCGAGAGAATGATGACTTTATGATACTTGAGCGCCTTGATATCAAAATCCTCGCCGATGCTCGTGCCCAGCGCCGTGATGATGGAGCGGAATTCCTCGTTGGCCAGCACCTGATCGATGCGCTTTTTCTCGACGTTGAGGGGCTTGCCGCGGATCGGCAGGATCGCCTGAAACCGGCGGTCACGGCCCTGCTTGGCGCTGCCGCCTGCAGAATCGCCCTCAACGATGAACATTTCGTTGAGTTCCGCCTTCTTGCCCGTGCAGGAAGAAAGCTTGCCCACCAGCGGAGCAGCCTCCAGCTGGTTTTTTGCGCGGGCGACCTCCTTTGCCTTTCGCGCTGCCTCGCGGACCTTGCTCGCCTTGACGGCCTTTTCCACGATACCCTGTGCAACATCCTGATTCTTGAGATTCTCCAGATACTCGGTCATACGCGCATAGACAAATGCTTCGACCGCCGGTCTCACCTCAGTATTGCCGAGCTTGCCCTTGGTCTGGCCTTCAAACTGCGGATTACGCACAAAGGTCAGCAGCACCGCTGTGACGCCCTCGCGGTAATCCTCGCCCATGAGGTTGTTATCCTTTTCCTTGAGCACGCCGGTCTTTCTGGCATAATCGTTAAGCGCACGGGTAAAGCCCGCCTTAAAACCCATCTCATGCATGCCGCCTTCGGCTGTCGGGATATTATTGACATAGGAGAAGATGCTCTCCGAATAATCGTCCGTATGCTGCAGAGCCAGAGAGATACGCACGTCTTCCTGCATGCCCTCGAGCATGATGACGCTGTCATACAGGGCATTTTTGTCGCGATTGAGGTATCTGACATAGTCGGCGATGCCGCCTTCAAAGCGGAACGTCTGCTCGCGCTTGTGTTCATCCTTTTCGCGCTCGTCGACAAAGACGATCTCAAGGCTCTTATTCAGATACGCCAGCTCTCGCAGGCGGCGGCGCACGGTTTCCGAATTGAACTTCGTCTCTTCAAATACGGTATCATCCGGCATAAACGTCACGCGTGTGCCGTGGCGGCGGGTTGCGCTCACGCGTTCAAGCGCCGTCACCGCACGGCCGGAGGCGATCTTCTTTTCAGCCGGGTCATAATTGCTCTCAAAGCGCATGCGGTATTTGCCGCCGCCCGTGCAGACGTCAACCGTCAGCCATTTGGAAAGCGCATTGACCACGGACGCGCCAACGCCGTGCAGGCCGCCGGAATAGCTGTAGTTTTCATGATCGAACTTGCCGCCGGCATGCAGACGGGTGAAGATCATCTCCACGCCGGTGATGCCGAGCTCCGGGTGAATATCCACCGGCATGCCGCGGCCGTCGTCTTCAACAGTCGCGCTGCCGTCTTTATGCAGCTCCACGCGGACGATTCTGGCATAGCCGTTGGCCACCTCGTCGATCGCATTGTCCACGATCTCCCAGAGCAGGTGGTGCAGGCCGCGGGAACCCGTGGAACCGATGTACATGCCCGGACGCATCCGGACTGCATCGAGACCCTCGAGCACCTTGAGCATGCTGGCGGAATACGTTTTTGCCATGGTACGAACCCTCCTTGCGGTAATACAGCCTCTTATTTTAGCAGATATTTTTTCGTTTTGCAAGAATTGGCAGCAACTCGTTTTTCTTTGTAGAGACATGAGGATAAAACGCCGCGTCAGACAGCACAATAAACATATTCAAGAAACAGAAAGCGGGGTTTTCTCATGTCCATCGGCATGATCGTGCTTCTTGTGCTGGGGCTTTTGATTCTCTTTGGCATGCTTCAGCGTGTACTGGACCGTATGGCGCTCACAGACAGGCAGGCACTTGTGATCGTCGCGGCAATTTTCATCGGCGGCTGGCTGCCCGAAATCGATCTGGGCCTTTTCACCTTCAACATCGGCGGCGCGCTGATACCTCTGATCGTGTGCGTCTATCTACTGCTGAATGCTGGAACCGCCAAGGAACGCGTGCGGGCGCTGGTCTCCGCCGGCCTGACCGCAGCAGCCGTATTCGTCATCAGCCTGATCATGCCCGCCGACCCAGCGCGCATGCCCATGCTTGATCCTATGATCCTTTACGGCGCAGCAGGCGGCGTAATCGCGTGGCTGCTTGGCCGCTCGCGCAGAAGCGCCTTCATTGCCGGCGTACTGGGTGTGATTGCGGCAGACGTGATCACAGGCGTCTCCCTGTGGATGCGCGGCGTGAATCAGGTGACGCATCTGGGCGGCGCAGGCGCACTGGATGCGGTGGTGCTCGCCGGCGTAACCGGCGTGCTGTGCTGCGAGCTGTGGGGCGAGATCATAGAACGGATTCAGACGGGAAAAGCCCGCACGCCGCATGAGGACGGTGCAATCGAAGGAGGCAGCCGGGCATGAAGAAACGATGGCTCCTCCTGATGATTGCTTTTTCCCTCTTTCCTGCCGCTGCATCGGCGCAAGCGAATCCAGGCGACGTCGTCTGCACCGCCGTGGATGAAAGCGGACAGACGCTGTTTGCTATCGCTGGTGAGATCAGCGAAGGCGACGAATACATCAGCAAAGACAACATCCTCTACCGGATTGACAGCGTGAACGGCGCGACCGCCATCGCCGTTCGCATCGGCGAGGAAGACATGCCGGATGTGAGCTGGCTGGATGCAGGCGAGGCGCAGGCCGTGTTTGCCGGCATGGATACAGGCATACCGGCTGCAGCAAAGAACACGGATGCAGCAGACAGCAGAAAGCTGATCGCCATGTATGTAACCCACAGCGACGAGAGCTACATTCCCTCCGACGGCACGCAGAGCATCGAGGGGCAGGGCGGTATATACGACGTAGCCCGCTCTTTCCGCGACGCGCTGCAGGCAAAGGGCATCGATGTCATTCTGGATGAATCCACCCATCTTCCGCACGATTCCGGGGCATACCGCAGAAGCAGGCGTACAGCCGAACGCCTGCTTCAGAAGCGGCCTGACGCCATCATCGACATCCACCGTGACGGCATACCCGATCCTGCAGAATACACGACCACCATTCAGGGCGAAAATGCATCGCAGGTCCGCCTTCTGGTGGGGCGCGGCAATCAGAACAGCGACGTAAACCGCGCCTTTGCCAAGCAGATCAAGGCGGTGGCCGACAGGAAATATCCGGGGCTGATCAAAGACATCTTCATTGGCAAGGGCAATTACAATCAGGATCTTTCCCCCAACGCCATCCTGCTTGAATTCGGCACACACACCATCAGCAAGGAACGCGTACTCAATTCCACGGACGTGATGGCGGATGTGGTTTCCTCTACGCTTTACGGTCCGGAAACCGGCAGTGCAAAAAGCAGCGACGCCGTCTCAGGCAGCGCAGCCATGAAAGAAAAGAACAAAGGTTCCTTGTCCGGCATCATGCTCCTTGGCGCAATCGTGATCATCGGCGTCGTCGCCTTTGCCTGTATCCAGACAGGCTCTGTCAAAGGCATGGGTACAAAGATCGGCAGAAATATCCGCGAAATGACAGGCGGTCTGATCGGCAAAGCAAAAGAAAAGTACAAAAAATAAACAAATCAGCCGGATGCTGAAACATTGCGGCAACACTTGTATGATAAGGTGGGAACGGATGCAGGCCAGACGCTGATCCGACGCCCATCTTTTCATTTATTGCTTGACTTTTCTTCCTGCATTGTGGATAATAAGTTGGGTTTATTTTGAAACAGAGGTGTATTGCATTCATGTCCCAGCGCATTGTCAGCGTATTCCCCGGATCCCTGGCCGCAAGGCATGGCATTGAATCTGGCGAAACGCTTATCTCTATCAGCGGCACGCCGGTGCTTGATCTGGTGGATTATCAGTATCTGACTGCGCGGCCCTCGCTGGAGATTCTCCTCGAGCGGGAAGACGGTACGCAGCACAGCGTGCATGTACGCAAGCGCAGCGAGGATCCTCTGGGCCTGACGCTTGAATCCTCGCTGATGAGCTGCCCGAAGACCTGTGCCAACCACTGCGTATTCTGCTTCATCGAGCAGATGCCTCCGGGTATGCGTCCCAGCCTGTATGTACGCGACGACGACTGGCGTCTTTCGCTGATGGCGGGCAATTTCGTCACGCTGACCAATCTGCCCAGGACAGAGATGGACCGCATGATCGAGCGCAAAGCCAGCCCGATCTATGTCAGCGTGCATACGACCAACGGCGAGCTTCGCAAGAAGATGCTCTCGCACGTCCACGCCGACAGGATCATGGAGCATCTGACGCGCTTTGCGCAAAACGGCATGAGCTTCCATTGTCAGGTAGTGCTCTGTCCCGGCATCAACGACGGCGACGAGCTCACGCGGACGCTGACCGATCTGGCTTCCCTTGCCCCGCATGCGCTGACCGTTGCGCTGGTGCCTGTGGGCCTGACACGCTATCGCGAGCATCTGTTCCCGCTTCGCCCCTATACAAAGGAAGAAGCGCTGGCAGTCGTCCGTCAGGCGGAGGCATTCCAGACGGATATGCTCGCCAGACACGGTACGCGTTTCGTATTCCCTACCGACGAATTCTACATGATCGCCGGGCTGCCGATTCCAGAAGCTGAGAGCTACGAGGGCTTCCCGCAGTTTGAAAACGGCGTGGGCCTTCTGGCACAGCTTCGCGACGAGTTTGAATCCGCCGTGCGCTTTGATCCGGACGATGGAAACAACAAAACCCGCCGCGTAATCATGGCCACGGGCACGTCGGTTGCGCCCTTCATGCGAGAGATGCTTGAAAAGCATCCCATTTCCGGCGTGGAGATCACCGTAAAACCCATTGTAAACCGCTTTTTCGGCGAGACGGTCACCGTCTCCGGGCTGATCACCGGTCAGGATCTGGTAGCGCAGCTCAAGGGCGAAGAAGCAGACGAGATTCTGATTACCAAAAGCATGCTCCGCGAGGGAGAAGACATCTTCCTTGACGATATGACGCTTGAACAGGCGCAAAGCGAACTGGGCATTCCGATTCATCCCGTCCATAACGACGGCGCGGATCTGCTCTACGCCCTGCGCGGAACGGAGGACTAAGTACCATGGCAAAGCCCCTTGTCGCCGTCGTCGGCCGTCCGAACGTCGGCAAATCCACTTTCTTTAACAAGATCGCCAAGAAGCGCATCTCCATTGTCGAAGATACGCCCGGCGTTACCCGCGACCGCATCTACGCGGACTGCGAATGGCTCAATTACAAGTTCACCCTGATCGATACCGGCGGTATCGAGCCGCGCACGGACGACATCATGCTCAAGCAGATGCGACGTCAGGCTGAAATCGCGATCGAGACCTGCGACGTGATTCTCTTTTTCACCGATGGCCGCACCGGCATGACAGCCGATGACGAGGAAGTTGCGGTCATGCTGCGCAAGAGCGGCAAGCCGGTCATTCTGGTCGTCAACAAAGTGGACAACCAGAATATGAACGACAACATTTACGAGTTCTACAATCTGGGACTGGGCGATCCGTTTGCGATTTCCTCTGTAAACCTGCTGGGGCTGGGCGATCTGCTGGATGAAATGGTGAAATACTTCCCCGATGACAGCCTGAATCAGGAAGAGGAAGAGCATACCATTCAGATTGCCGTCGTCGGCCGCCCGAACGTGGGCAAGTCCAGCCTTGTCAACAAGATCCTCGGCCAGGAGCGCTCCATGGTCTCCAATATCGCCGGTACGACCCGCGACGCCATCGATACCGCGTTCACCCGCGAGGGCCAGCGCTACAACATCATCGACACCGCCGGCATCCGCCGCAAGCGCGCCATCGAGGAGGAATCCATCGAGCGCTACTCCATCGTGCGCGCGCTGACCGCCGTTCGCCGCTGCGACGTGGCGCTGATTGTGATCAACGCGGAAGACGGCGTCACCGAGCAGGACACCAAGGTTGCCGGTTACGTGCATGAAGAAGGCAAAGCCGCCATCATCGTCGTCAACAAGTGGGACGCCGTTGAAAAGGACACCAATACCATGGAGGCCTACCGCAAGCAGGTCATTGAAGATCTGAAGTTTATGGACTATGCTCCGGTAATCTTCATCTCTGCGCTGACCGGCCAGCGCGTGCCAAAGGTACTGGAAAACGTGAAGGCTGTTTACGAGCAGACCTCCCGCCGCATCACCACCGGCCTGCTCAACGATGTGCTCGCCGATGCAACCGCCGCGCTGCAGCCGCCCTTCTCTGCCGGCAGGCACCTGAAGATCTATTATGCAACTCAGCAGAGCGTCTGCCCGCCGACGTTTGTTTTCTTTGTCAACGATGAGAAGCTGATGCACTTCGCCTATCAGCGCTATCTTGAGAATCAGTTCCGCAAGTCGTTCGGCTTTGAGGGTACGCCGCTCAAGTTTATCCTTCGCCAGAAAAACCAGAAGGAGGATTAATCCCCCATGCTTCATATGATTCTCACCGTTGTCATTGGTTATCTGCTGGGCAGCATTTCCACCGGCGTTGTGCTTTCCAAGCTCTTTGCCAAGACCGACATCCGCAGCCAGGGCAGCGGAAATGCCGGCACGACCAATATGCTGCGCGTGCTTGGCCGCAAGATGGCGCTGCTGACCTTTGCGGGCGATATGCTCAAGGGCATCATCGCGGTGTTCATCGGCAAGTGGCTGATCGGCGGCGAATTCGGCGGTCTGATGGGCGTGATCGGCGCTGTGCTCGGCCATTACTACCCGCTGTATTTCGGCTTCAAGGGCGGCAAGGGCATCGCCACCAGCTTTGGCAGCATGCTGTTTGTCTTCCCTGTTCAGGCGATTCTTGCGTTCACCGTGTTCCTGATTCTCGTCGGCGCGACCCACTATGTCTCTGTCGGTTCCATCG
Organism: Clostridia bacterium; assembly: GCA_017545905.1. Classification (GTDB taxonomy): domain Bacteria; phylum Bacillota; class Clostridia; order Christensenellales; family Aristaeellaceae; genus Ventricola. The sequence goes on from JAFWXL010000084.1 coordinate 43,521, forward strand.
CTGCCGCTGCGGTGCTGCCGCTGCTGGTGGTCATCACCCGCTTCAATCAGCCGGTGCTGTGGATCATCACCGTCTGTCTTGGCGCATCCGTCATCTGGCGGCACAGCGCAAACATCTGCGCCTGATCAATCACACCGAAAGCAAGCTCGACTTCAGCAAGCTCAAGGGAAATAAAAACGCATAATACCGGCAAAAGGGACTGCGGATTGCAGTCCCTTTATGTATACGTTTTACATGTTCATATCTTCGCTTTCTATCTGCTCGCTGCCGCCTCGCCTGCGCGTGGGCAGACAAATCACCTGACCTGCGACAAAGTCGCTCGGCAGCAGATTGGGATTGAGACGCAGCATCTGCTCAACTGTCGTACCATTGAGCGCAGCGATCTCGTCGAGCGTGTCGCCCTCCTGAATGCGGTACACCGGACCGCCATTTTCGCACAGGCCACGATCGCCTCCCGGCGGAACGCACAGTACGTCGCCCGGACGCAGCGCAGTCAGGCGGATATCCTCGTTATACTCGCGCAGAGCACGCAGGGACACATTTGACGCAAGCATGACGTCCACGACGCTCTGTCCCGGCTGCACAGTATAGGCCGAAGAGCCGATCGGACAGGATCTTCCCTCGCCCGTGGGCACGCACAGGATATCTCCCACCAGCAGCCTGCCCGCAGCAATGCTCGGATTTGCATTCATCAGCGAGCGTACACTGACCCCAAACTTGCGCGCGATCAGATAAAAGCTGTCGCCGCGCTGCACGCGATAACTCTGACTGCCGGACGGACAGCTACCCTGCGCTGCATCCAGCGCCGTCTGATTGATCACGTCATCATTTGCAGCGTACATGCCGCCATTCGCAGCGCCTTGATGATTGGTTTCCATAATAAGAACAGCCCCTTTCGACGTTCTGGTGTATCCTATGCGCCGAAGGGGCCGTTTGTGTCTTCAATTCGTGGGGAAGACGTTGGGGCGTCTGCTCCAAACCCTGACAAGGGACTTCGCCCCTTGACTCCATGCTCGCTTCGCGGCTGTTTCAAGCAGTTCTGTCTTTATCCCTCCGCCTTACGCCAGGACCTCGCCCTGCGCATCAAAGAGCGGGAGCTTCTCCAGATAGATCAGATCTTCACGATCCTGCGCATCACCCTCGGCCAGAATCGCCATACGGCCGCAGATTTCGCCGCCGGCCTTGTCGACCAGCTCTTCCAATGCGCGAAGGGATTCTCCTGTAGAGATGACGTCGTCAACAATCAGGATCTTCTTGCCATGCATGAGCTTGGCGTCCTCTCCGTCCAGATACAGCTTCTGCACATGGTCGGTGGTAATGGAGCGCACCTCGACGCTGAACAGGTCCTTCATGTAGAGCTTGGCGCCCTTGCGCGCAAGCAGCCACTTCTTCGCGCCGATCTGGCGGGCCATCTCGTAAGCCAGCGGAATGCCCTTGCTCTCAGCGGTGATGATGTAATCAAACTCAGGCGCACGCTTGAGCAGCTCGGATGCGCAGGCGACGGTCAGCTCGCAGTCACCAAAGATGACAAAACCGGCGATGCAGAGCTTATCATTGAGCGGGCAGATGGGCAGGTCGCGCTCGCAACCTGCAATTGTCATATGATAATGCGTCTTCATGATCTATTCCCTCTTTCATTTCTCACAGGCGCAAGCGCCTTTGTATTCAGACAGTTTTATTATGGCATCAATTGCCTCTGTTGTCAATGAACTGCATCGCGGAAATACAAACCGACCAAAAGTCTTTTTATAGTCATCAGCAGGCTGATCCTGTGCTTCCAGAACATGATTCGGTCTGTATTCTGATTTATGAAGCTTTCTTCATATTTGCATTTTGGCTTGACGCGTATATGGCTTTCATGATAAGATTGTCACCATGGCGAACTAAATATTGTGCTCGAGAAATATTTAACACGCAAGATATAGTGGTTATGCATACCAATTCCCTACAAGATCTGCAGAAGGAGGATGCCGATGTACATCATTAAAAAGGACGGCACCAGGGATCCATTCAACGTAAACAAGGTAGTTTCAGCGGTCAATAAGAGTGCCGAGCGCGTGCTTTATCAATTTTCTGAGGAAGAGCTGTCCTTCATCTGCCGCTTCGTAACCGAGAAATGCGAAGCGCTCGGCAGTGAAGGCGTGCATATCCTGCAGATGCACAACATTGTTGAAGGTGCGCTTGACGCCATCAGCCCTGCAGTTGCAAAATCCTACCGTGATTACCGCAACTACAAGACGGATTTCGTACAGATGCTCGATACCGTTTACAAAAAGAGCCAGTCGATCATGTACATTGGCGACAAGGAGAATTCCAACGCAGACAGTGCGCTGGTTTCCACTCGCCGCAGCCTGATCTTCAATCAGCTCAACAAACAGCTCTACCAGAAGTTTTTCCTCAATGTCGAGGAGCTTCAGGCGCAACGCGACGGATACATCTACATTCACGACATGTCTGCCCGCCGGGACACGATGAACTGCTGCCTCTTCAACGTCGGCGAGGTGCTCAAGGGCGGCTTTGAGATGGGCAATCTCTGGTACAACGAGCCCAAGACGCTCAACGTCGCCTTTGACGTGATCGGCGATATCGTACTTTCCGCCGCCAGCCAGCAATACGGTGGTTTCACTGTTTCCTGCGTGGACGAGCTGCTCGACCCCTATGCCGAGCGCAGCTATGTGCTTTTCCTCGACCGCTACCGCTCGCTCGGTCTTTCTGATGACCGCGCGCACGAGGAAGCCATGAAAGATATCGTCAATGATTTCGAGCAGGGCTTTCAGGGCTGGGAATACAAATTCAACACGGTAGCCTCCAGCCGCGGCGACTATCCGTTCATCACCATGACACTGGGCCTCGGCCAGACGCGCATGGCCAAGCTGGCCAGCAAACTGTTCCTCAAGGTACATGCCGGCGGTCAGGGCAAGAAGAACAACAAAAAGCCTGTTCTCTTTCCCAAGCTCGTTTTCCTCTATGACGAGAATCTGCATGGTCCGGGCAAGCCGCTTGAAGACGTCTTTGAGGCCGGCATCGACTGCTCGTCCAAGACGATGTATCCCGATTGGCTGAGCCTGACCGGTGAAGGCTATGTCTCCTCGATCTACAAGAAATACGGCAAGGTCATCAGCCCGATGGGCTGCCGCGCGTTCCTGAGCCCGTGGTTTGAGCGCGGCGGCATGGAACCTGCCGATGAAAACGACACGCCCGTATTCGTGGGCCGCTTCAATATCGGCGCAGTGTCGCTGCATCTGCCGCTGATCCTTGCCAAGGCGCGCAAGGAAAGCCGCGATTTCTACGAGGTGCTCGACTATTATCTGGAGCTGATCCGCAAACTGCACATCCGTACATACGCCTATCTGGGCGAGATGCGCGCAAGCACGAACCCTCTGGCCTATTGCGAGGGCGGATTCTACGGCGGTCACCTCGGTCTGTATGACAAAATCAAGCCGCTGCTCAAATACGCCACCGCCTCCTTTGGCTACACCGCGCTCAACGAGCTGCAGGAGCTCTACAACGGCAAGAGCATCCGTGAGGACGGTCAGTTCGCGCTGGAAGTGATGCAGCATATCAACGACAAGATTGCCCAGTTCAAGAAAGAAGACGGCAACCTCTACGCCATCTACGGCACACCGGCCGAGAGCCTGTGCGGCCTTCAGATTGAGCAGTTCCGCAAGCTCTACGGCATTGTGGAGAACGTTTCGGACCGTCCGTACGTGTCCAATTCTTTCCACTGCCATGTGACCGAGGAAATCACGCCGATCGAAAAGCAGAACAGTGAAAAGCGCTTCTGGGACCTGAGCAACGGCGGCAAGATCCAGTATGTCCGCTACCCGATTGGCTACAACAAGGAAGCTATCCGCACGCTTGTCCGCCGCGCAATGAAGCTGGGCTTCTACGAGGGTGTAAACCTGTCTCTGGCATACTGCGACGACTGCGGTCATCAGGAGCTGGAGATGGACGTGTGCCCCAAGTGCGGCAGCACGAACCTCACCAAGATTGACCGCATGAACGGCTATCTCTCCTATTCCCGCGTGCACGGCCAGAGCCGCCTCAATGACGCAAAGATGGCCGAGATCGCCGAGCGCAAGAGCATGTAAGTGGGCGGGGGTACGTTGGGGCGGCTGCCCCAATCCCCGCCAAGGGACTTCGCCCCTTGACCCCATACTCGCTTCGCGCCGGTTTTAAGCAACACGGTCTGATTCCCTCCGCAGCGCGCATGCGCGCTGCGATGACGGGGTCTGGGGATGAATTCCCCAGGCAGGTCTTAGGGCGGCAGCCCTAACATCTCCCCCCGTCTCCCAAATACGTCAGAACAGGGGTCTTTCCCATGAATTATCATAACATTACCGTAGACGATATGCTCAATGGCGACGGCCTGCGCACAGTGCTTTGGGTTGCAGGCTGCGATCATCGCTGTCCCGGCTGCCAGAATCCCGAAACCTGGTCTGAAAACAGCGGTATACCGTTTGACGAGGCTGCCAAGGCTGAGCTGTTCGAGGCGCTCTCTCGCGACTATATGACCGGTATCACATTTTCCGGCGGCGATCCGCTGTTTTGTGCGAACCGCGAAACCGTCGGCGCGCTGATCGCCGAGATTCGCGAGAAGCTGCCGCAGAAGACGATCTGGCTCTATACCGGCAGCCTGTTTGAAGACATCCGCACCCTCCCCTTCGTGCCGATGATCGATGTGATTGTGGATGGCCCGTATATTCAGGCGCTGCGCGATGTACAGCTTCACTGGAAGGGCAGCAAAAACCAGCGTGTCATCGACGTAAAGCGCACGCTCGCCGAGGGTCGCATCGTCCTGTGGGCATGATGGAGGAACAATATGCTTCGCATCGCTAAATTTGAAAAAGTATCCGTTAAGCAGTTTGTAAATGATTGGATTTCTACGTTTCCCCAGCAGAGCATTGAGCAGGCCGTGATCGCCTATGAGCATATTCAGCTGCCGTGCCGCGCCACCAGCGGCTCTGCCGGATACGATTTCTTCGCGCCTGTCGGCTTTGAGCTGCCTGCCGGCGGCAACATCAAAGTCCCCACCGGCATCCGCGTCATCATTGAGGACGGCTGGGTGCTGACCCTCTATCCGCGCAGCGGTCTGGGTTTCAAATTCCGGTTCCAGCTGGACAACACCGTCGGCGTCATCGACAGTGACTATGCGCGCTCAGACAACGAGGGCCATATCTTCCTGCGCATGACCAATGACAACCGTGAAGGCAAGGGGCTGCGCGTGCCCGCCGGCACGGCCTTTGCGCAGGGTATCTTCCTGCCCTTTGGCGTGACGGTTGACGATGACGTGCAGGACAAGCGCAACGGCGGCTTCGGCTCCACGACGAGGGACTGAGCGAGAACAGGGGGCGCGGGGCTGCCGCCCAGACCCGCTGAGGGATATCATCCCTCAGACTCCCTTTCTCCGCTTCGCGGCGGCTTTAAGCAAGTCTATCTTATTCCCTCCGCTGCGCGCATGCGCGCAGCGATGAAGGGTGCAGGGACAATGTCCCTGCCAGGGGTCTGGGGACAGCGTCCCCAGACGCCCCCCGAAAGGAGAGCTCGTTATGTCCTTCGCTTCTGTTACTTATCCCGAGGATAAGGCCGCAAGATATGAGATGATGACCGGACAGATCCGCGCACTGACCGATGGGATTTCGCATCCCATCTCCAATCTGGCAAACACCGCCGCGCTGCTCTGGCAGGGCATGCCGGATATCAACTGGTGCGGCTTCTATCTGATGGACAAGGGCGCGCTGATGCTTGGCCCCTTCTGTGGGCTGCCTGCATGCATCCGCATTCCGCTTGGGCGCGGCGTATGCGGCACAGCTGCACAGATGGATGAAACCCAGCGCGTATATGATGTGCATCAGTTTCCCGGGCATATCGCCTGCGACAGCGCGTCAAATTCCGAGATTGTGATCCCGATCCACTTCGGCGGCCGCGTAATCGGCGTGCTGGATATCGACAGCCCGCTGACCGGCCGTTTTGACGAGACGGATCAGGAAAAGCTGTCGCAGCTCGTGCGTTATCTGGAAAAATGCTGTGACTGGTCACAGACGGGATATACGCTTTGATGCGAAAATTGCTGTAAGTCAAGCGACGCTCCTCCGTTTTTTGGAGGAGCGTCGTTTTCTTGTGATGGTATTGCGCATCAAACCTTGCCGCAGATGCATCGTTTTCAGGATGTAAGTATTTCAGTAGCGGAAGCGCTGATGCTGCTATCTGAGCAGTGAGAATACAGGATTCCGCCTGATCTCTATATCCGTCTTCGGGCAGAGTTCCTGACAGCAGTAGCACCGGATGCACCTCTTTACATCGACCTGCGGCTTGCGGCGGGCATCCATCACGATTGCCTTGGCAGGGCATGCGCGGATGCATGTGCCGCAGCCATCGCACTTTTTATGCACGAATACAGGGCGCGGGCGGAATGCCTGCGGCAGCCTGTTCATTATTCGCACCCAGCTGCCGCGCCTGAGTCCCATGGGAATGTCAAAATCCCGGATGATCATAGGCTCTATCGGATCACCAACGATCACAAAATCCGGCAGAAGCCCCCTGCGTTTGGCTGCCTCCAGCGTGGTCACCTGATCAGCGCTGAGGCCGATCAGCCGGGCGGCCAGCGCATCAGCTGCGTGCGGATTTTCACTGCCGATCAGCGCGCCGATTTCGCGCGGTCTGCCGCCTGACGGCCCTTCGCCCTCCATGCCGATCACTGCATCCACAATGGCAAAGCAGGGTTTCACACAGGCACAGATATCCAGCAGCATATCCGAAAACAGGCGTACATCCTGATAACGGGCATGGTATTCAACCTTAGTGGTGCCAGGCACCGTGCCATACAGGTTTTTCACACAGCCGGTCATCGTCGTCAGGCCGTGTGTTTTAAGCTTGCCGACGGTGATCACCGCGTCAACATGATCAAGCACGCCAATCAGATCAAGCCGGCGGGCAGCTTTGCCCTCCGGCAGATAGCGCGTCGTTGTGGAAAAATCATCATTGAGCTGGCATCCCGTCTTTTCCGCCACAGCTTTCATGCCGCAGGCCTCGTATACGCCAGCGAGCATTCCCTTGGTGTAAGGGCCTCCCGGGCTGTCGGCAAGGACAGGCGTCGCACCTGCGCGCTGAACTGCACGCACGATCGCCTCAGCGACCGCAGGATGCGTCGTCGTCGCCTGGGCAGGATCCCGTTTCATGAGCAGATTTAGCTTGACAAGCACCCGCTGGCCGGGCTTAACAAAGCGCTCTATGCCGCCGCAAAGCGCAAAAAGCGCGTCAATGGCCGGCTGCACATCCTTGCTGTCATAGGTGCGGCAGGCTTTCACAGCGGCTTTCACAACACGTTCAGACATGCTCATTCTCCTGACTGGCCAGCACCCGATGTATGATCTCCGCCACGCCGCATTCGTCATTGGTCGCTGTGACATAGCGGCAGCAGGCGAGCACATCAGGCGTCGCATTGCCCATCGCGACGCTGTGATACGCGTATTCCAGCATATTCAGATCGTTGCCCGCATCGCCGACCGCCATAACATTCTCATGCGTGATGCCGAGACTGTTTGCCAGCTGCGCAAGCGCAGTTCCCTTTCCCGCATGCGCAGAGATGACCTCCACATTGCCCGGCGCAGAGCTGGTGATCTGCAGATGCGGCATCTCTTCCATGAGCTTCCTGCGGACAGGCTCGACGCGCGGATCGTAGACATCCCCGGCAAATCCATCGCCAACGGCAAAGATCTTCATGATGCCCCTGTCCGCCGCCCTGCGGATTTCTTCCTCGCCGTAACGATCCTCGATCAGGCCGCGATAGACCAGATGATACTTCCTGCCGGAGCCGTTGTCCACGGTATTGACGATGCCATCCTCAAATCCATGGATCGCAAGCCCGGTGGGCAGCAGAAGATCGAGTACGCGGTGCGCATCTTCGGACTCAAGATTGCAGCGATATATCCATTGTCCGCCCGGCATCGGCCCGCTGCACGCACGCGCGCCATTGGCTCCGATCAGCATACACGGCAGATCATACCGGCAGATAAAGTCGCTCGCATCCTCAATCATACGTCCCGTGCTGATCGCTACACGAATGCCGCGGCTATGTGCAAGACGAATGGCGTCGATATTCTCCTTCGGAACAGTTTGATGATCGCTGGCAAGGAGCGTACCATCCATATCCAGCGCAATCAGACGTACTCGATTCATCGCTATCTTCTCCTTTTGTGCATGTCAGAACGGGCAATCCACGTAAAAACTGCGGCCATTGAGATACGACAGGACGCCTTTTGCCTCAAAAACCAGACGCGTCGCCCACAGCTGCTGGCGCTTCACGCCAAGAGCGCGATTGAGCAGGCGGTCGCCGTATTTGTCATCGCCCAGAATGGGATGCCCGATATGCGCCAGATGCGCTCGGATCTGATGCGTACGCCCGGTGATCAGCTCCACCTCCAGCAGCGCATGCTCGCCGCCTTTCAGAACGCGGTAGCCTGTGGTGATCTCCATCGCCCCGCGTGCAGGATAATCTGTCACGCTGACGCGGGAAATCTGCGCATCCTTGCGCAGATACGCATGCATGACAGCCTCACGCTTCGCCGGACACCCCTTTACGCGGCAGGTATAGAATTTCTGAAACGACCGTTCGGAAAAGGCCTGCACGGCCGATTCAAACGATTCGTCATCCTTGACAAACAGAAGCAAACCGCCGGTCTGAACATCCAGCCTATGGCAAAGATGCACATGGTCGGTTTCTTCGCCCTTCCCCTTGAGATAGGCAACCACACGGGTCAGCGCGCTGTCTCCCGCAAGCGGATGGTCCTCATTCTGACTCTGAATGCCCTGGGGCTTATTGATGAGCAGAATATGCGCGTCCTCATAGACGATTTGAGGCGCAGGCAGCGTCTTTTCCTGCTGCGCGCTTACAACCGACTTGGGCCAGAATACACGAACCTCCTGTCCGCTGTGTACACGTATATCGCCGCTGATACGCACGCCGTCCACACGCACATCACGCTTTTTTATCGCTTCTTTAATAGCCCACATCGGCACGTCCGCCGCCGTCTGCTTCAGCAGCTGCGAGAGCATGAGGCCATCCTTCTCCTCGGGCACGGTCATCTGCATATCTGTTTCCTCGCTTCATCTTCGTGTGTTGGCTTATCCTACTGCAGTGCATCGCGTTCGCAGGATTCGATCCACTTTGGCATACTATAGTACATATTCGCCAGCGCGCCGCGCATTCCTGTGCTGGCATATACAATCAGCGTACTTTGCAAAACGCCGATCATCTCATGCAGAGGCGCTCCTTGTTTGCACAGAAATCTCAGGCTTCTGGCAACATCCTCTGCACGGTATCCATCGCGAAGTGCACCGTGGATGGCTCTTTCCAGATCGCGCTGCAGAGGAATCTCCTCAGGAAGAATATCCATGATCGCAGAGAATGCCCCCTGCGGCGGAAGAAGAGGCTTTCTTCTGCACGAGGCAATCAGATGATGCGGATCAGCCAGCGCGCTGTGAACGAGCATCACGCCACCGCTGTAATCCACACAGTCGCAGCTCGCCCACAGATACCGTCTTGAAAGAAGCGCAAGCTGCTCACGATCCGGATAGGATCCCAGCACGTCATCCAGAAGCACCTGCTGCGGCTGACGGTCATCAATCGCCCCATTTCGATACAGCACGCCTGTGAGCCATGCCTGAAAGCTTTCAAGCTTATGTCGGATTTGCTCATGCTCATCACGCGCAAAAGCCCTGGCTACGGGTTCAAGAACGGGCGTTTCCAGCTCGATATACGGCTTGCCTGATACAATGCCCATGCTCGCCCACAGGCGCAGCGAGAGGGCCCGCGCAGCCTCAAGTTCCTGAGCATCCTCAATCTGCACACTGCCGCCAAGAATCAGCGCGCGCTCCACCAGTTCATGCTCCTCATGCGAGAGGCAATCCGCCTGAATATCGATGCTGCCCAGAACACTCTTCCAGATCTGTGCCATCTGTTGAGCGCGCATGGGCTTGCGCTCCACGTCCTGCCAGCACTGCTCCAGCTTGCGCTCAAAGCTGCCGGGCGGCAATTCCTCCAGCCGATTCGCTCCCAGCGGCGGAAGCTGCGCAATCTGCTGCTCAAACCGCCGCCGCTGCATGGACTCGATCGTTTTCTCCCGCCATCCGCCGACAAACACTTCTTCCTGCCTGAACATGAACATGCTCCTCCCATGATGCTGCTATTCCCGTAAACAGGGATAATCCACTGCATAGCAATGGCACCCGTGATGGACATGGGTGCCATTTGCATGCGTTTATCTTTGGAAAATCAGTGGTTCACATTCGTATTGAGTATTAGTCGATCCTGACCACCCAGCCAAACGGATCTTCAACTTCACCGAGCTGAATGCCCGTGAGCGTATCATAGAACTTCTGGGTATAGGCGCCGATTTCGCCGCCGGAAATGGTGATTTCCTGATCGTTCCACGCAAGGCGGCCAACCGGAGAGACAACCGCAGCTGTGCCGGAGCCGAAAGCCTCCTCAAGCTCGCCCTTTTCTGCCGCCTCAAACACATCCTGAACGGTCAAACGGCGCTCTTCAACACAGATGCCCATGTTCTGTGCGAGCTTGATGATGGAATCGCGCGTAATACCCCCAAGAATCGAGCCCAGCAGCGGCGGCGTCACCAGCGCATCCTTGAACTTGAAGAACATGTTCATCGCACCGACTTCCTCGATGTACTTGTTCTCCTTGCCGTCAAGCCAGAGCACCTGCTCATAGCCCTTCTTCTTGGCCAGCTCGCCGGCAAGAATAGAGGCTGCGTAGTTGCCGCCGGTTTTGGTGAAACCAACGCCGCCCTTCACAGCGCGAACGAGTTCAGGCTCGACATAGATGCCAACCGGCGCAAGGCCCTTCGGATAGTACGCGCCGACCGGAGAGCAGATGATGTAGAAGCGATAGGTATGCGAGGCATGCACGCCCAGCATGACGTCGGTAGCGATCATCGTCGGGCGGATATACAGAGAGGTGCCCGGCGCGGACGGAACCCAGTCAGCATCCGTCCTGATCAGCTCAATCAAACCCGCGAGCGCCTGCTCAACGTCGATATCGGGCATGCCCATACGCGCAGCAGAACGATTCATACGCTCGAAATTATCGCGAGGACGGAAGAGCTGCAGACCACCGTCCTTGCGGCGGTAGCATTTCATGCCCTCAAAAATCTCCTGCGCATAATGGAGAACCGTACACGCAGGATCCATCACAAACGGACCGTATGGCACAACACGCGCATCATACCAGCCGCGGCCAACCTCATAGTCCATGATAAACATATGATCGGTAAAAATCTTGCCAAAGCCGAGCTTGCTCTCATCAGCAGGCTTGGTCTTCGGGTTTTTCGTCAGCGTTACAGGGATATCGTACATCGCTATTTCCTCCATCAAAGTTCGATTCTCTGCGAACTCTGGGGCCTATCGCCTCAAATCGTAGTAGTATTATTTTATCCTCAACCATACACGCTGTCAAGAGTCAGCGATGCTGTTTGTGTCGAAAAGTTGAATGTATTGCAGGATGATAAAGAAAATTCTTCATCTTTTCTGCTATATTCTTGAATTTACGCCATCATTCGGCACAATTCAAAAAGCAAGCAATCAAAAAGGCGTACAGCCGTCATGGCCATACGCCTTGTCTGTTTACTGCGGAAATCTGCGATGAACCTGTGCAATCACATCTGATCGTTCTCCTCCATGATCCAGTTCATGCTGCGGCTTACCGCCTTATGCCAGCCGCGCAGAAGCTTGGCGCGCTCCGGCTCACTCATCAGCGGCGTGAGACTAAGGTCCATCTTCCAGATGCGGCTGATTTCATCCATATCCTTCCACACGCCTACAGCCAGACCAGCCAGCAACGCAGCGCCAAGTGCCGTCGTTTCGATCACGGCAGGACGGATGACGTTACAACCCAGAATATCGGACTGGAACTGCATGAGGAACTGGTTTGCGCTGGCACCGCCATCCACGCGCAGTTCGCGCGGCTTTCTGCCGCAATCCGTGGACATGGCGCCCACCAGATCGGCAGACTGGTAGGCAATCGCCTCAAGCGCAGCACGCACAATATGCGCACGGCCTGCGCCGCGGGTCAGGCCCACGATCGTACCACGGCTGTACATATCCCAATACGGGGCACCAAGTCCGGTAAACGACGGAACAAGGTATACGCCTGCCGTATCCTTGACAGAATTGGCAATCATTTCCGTCTCAGATGCGCGCTCGATGAGCTTCATTTCGTCGCGCAGCCACTGAATCACTGCGCCGCCGACAAACACGCTGCCCTCCAGCGCATAGGTCGTCTCGCCGCCGATCCGCCATGCAATCGTAGAAACCATACCGCTCTTACTGGTGACCGGGAGTTCTCCCGTGTTCATGAGCAGGAAGCAGCCGGTACCGTAGGTATTCTTCATCATGCCCGGCTTGAAACAGCCCTGACCGAAGAGCGCCGCATGCTGATCGCCGGCAAGCGCAGCAACCGGAATGGCGCGGCCAAGGATCTTGGTATCCAGCATACCGATCACGCCAGAGGTATCGACAACCTCCGGCAGAATCTCGCGCGGGATATTGAGCGCCTTGAGGAGGGTTTCATCCCAGTCGTTCTTGTGGATATCATAGAGCATGGTGCGGCTGGCATTGGTCGCATCCGTGACGTGCGGATGACCGGTAACCAGATTCCATGCAAGGAAAGAATCGACCGTGCCAAAGCAGAGTTCGCCGCGTTTTGCGCGCTCATGCAGATTCAGCTTGTCCAGCAGCCAGTTGAGTTTCGTGCCGGAGAAATAAGCATCGGGCACCAGACCGGTCACCTTGCGGATATGCTCCTCATAGCCCTCATCGCAAAGGCGCTTGACGATCGGCGCCGTGCGTCGGCATTGCCAGACAATGGCATTGTGCAGCGGCTGTCCAGTCGCTCTGTCCCAGACCAGCGTGGTCTCGCGCTGATTGGTGATACCGATCGCAGCAATCTCTTCCACAGAAATCCCACTGATACGCACCACTTCACGCAGAGAATCTATCTGTGTATTGAGAATAGCCGCCGGATCATGCTCCACCCAGCCGGGCTGCGGATAAATCTGCTCATACTCGTAGCTCTTCATCGCCACAACCTGCGCTTCTTCATTGAAGATAACCGCGCGTGAGCTGGTCGTGCCCTGATCCAGGGCGATGATATACTTATGCATCTTCGTCCTCCTCATCGATTCATGAAATGTCGTTCAAACAAACCGGCGCGCCGCCGGAAGCATTGCCATGGAAGGATTTACACACCTGTCTTCAGAAATATTCACGCCGCAAAGCAAAGATGCCGCTGCGGATATCCCGCAGCGGCATCCGCTGTTGCAACAAAATTCAGTTTACTTCACTTCAACGAAGTAGAGCATACCGCCCGTCGTACCGACGACAACCTTGTTGCCATAGGCAGCCGGAGAAGCCTGAATCGGGCTGCCGAGCTTCACAAAGTGAATCGTGGAGCCGGTATAGCCGTCCATCAGACGGAGCGTGCCGCCGTCATCGCCCATGACCAGATAGCTTCTGCCGTCCGGCTCATACATGGCAATCGGAGAAGAAACGGACTGAACGTCAATCGGCTGGCTCCAGACCTCTTCACCGGTCAGCTTATCAAGCGCATAGACAACCGCGTAGTTCTCCTTGCCGTCGACAACGTTATTGACGTTGAAGATGACCAGATCGCTGATATCGCCCTCGCCGACCAGCGGCGCTGCCATCAATCCGGCGTAGATGCCCGCCTTCGCCGCAGCGCTGGTATACTTGCCCTTGATCTCATTCTGGCATTCCCAGATAATCTCGCCGGTCATCGCATTGAGCTTCACCAGACGGATCTGGCTGCTCTTGGCGCGCTTATTGACCACGTTGCCCGCGTAGAGATAAACCTCTTCATCCTCTCCGATCTCCAGAGAGACGGGCGCGACAACGCTGTCGCCCATGTCGATCGCCCAGACGGGCTTCATGGTATTGAGGTCCAGACACTGAATCGAACCGGCATAATCGCCGAAGAAGACATAATCGCCGTAAGCGGCCACGCTGGAGGTGATGTTGTACTGCTTGCTGTTCTTGATCTTGGTCTTGTACGCGTAGGAGGAGAGCTCCGGAGACACGGAAATCTCGCCCTTTTCAAGATCAAACCTGGTATTCATCGCAAGCGTATTGATCGTGCCGTTTTCAGAGGCATAGATCAGCGTATCGGAAGCGGCTTCCACAAGCGCAGAAGTACGGATGGAGCCCTCCTCATTATTCGCCTGAGAGAGCATGCTCGGCACAAACGCAGCCATGCTCTGATCAATCAGGCTGTATACGCGCATACCGATGATGCCCTTGTGGCTGCTGAGGGTATCTTCACTCTGGCCGACATAGAGCAGCGGGTAGCCATACGGGTTGACGCTGGCGGTAGCCTGCATCGGATAACCGACATTGATGGGATCACGGCTGTAGGTCTGAGTATCCAGATCGAAGAAATAGATGCGGCCGTCGCTGGACGGATAGATGACTTCCTTCATCGCCGTGGTCGTCTTCGCGGCATCGCTGAGGTTCATCATCTCGCGGATATTCTTATACCACTTGACAATCAGCGGCTGAGAACCATAGCCATAGCCCATGTACTTGCCGTCAAGAGACGTGGTGCGGATACCGCGCAGCACAGAAAGCTCCTCGGTTTCCAGCTCGATGGTGCCGTAAGCGCCGTTCTGACGCAGCGGACCGCCGCGGTAAGTCAGCAGGCCGCCCTGAGCGGTATAGTGATCCGGATCACCCATACTCACATCCGTATTGCGGGCATAGCCCTCGCTCACCTGCTCGTCGCCGATGATCACAAAGCTCTCCTTGATCACATTAGCCGGATCGCTCGCCTCGGCAGCACTTGCCGTGCTGGGCGTATACGGCGTGGGAGACGGAGTCGGGGTGGGCGTCGGGGTCGGAGTAGGCGTCGGAGTGGGCGTTGGCGTCGGCGTCGGGGTGGGCGTCGGCGTCGGAGTGGGCGTCGGCGTCGGAGTGGGCGTCGGCGTCGGAGTGGGCGTCGGCGTCGGAGTGGGCGTCGGCGTCGGAGTGGGCGTCGGCGTCGGAGTGGGCGTCGGCGTCGGAGT